>CACASR010000038.1 GCA_902535175.1 uncultured Prochlorococcus sp. | reverse complement strand
GTCATTCATGCTTTTTGGGTGCCAGAGTTCAGAATTAAACAGGATATTATTCCTGGACAACCGACTATTCTAAATTTCACTCCTACAAAAGTAGGAAAATATCCGATAATTTGCGCAGAATTATGTGGCCCATATCATGGAGGAATGAGAGCCTCGATAATTGTTGAAGAAGAATCTGACTACAACGAATGGTTTAACAAAAATAAAAAACCAGAGGTAAATTTATGACAATATCAATTGATCCACAAAAAAATAATAGTGAAAGTCTTCAACCTAAAAGCTGGCTTAGATACTTTAGTTTTAGCCTTGATCATAAAGTAATCGGGATACAATACTTGGTTTGTGGTTTTCTCTTTTATTTAATAGGAGGAACCTTAGCGAGCGCTATAAGAATTGAACTAGCCAGTCCAATGTCTGATTTCATGCCAAGAGATGTTTATAACCAAGTTTTAACTTTACACGGGACAATAATGATATTCCTTTGGATAGTGCCCGTAGTTAACGGTGCTTTTGGAAATTATTTGATTCCATTTTATGTAGGAGCGAGAGATATGGCATTCCCAAGATTAAATGCCGTTGCTTTTTGGTTAATTCCACCTTCAGGTTTGATGTTGGTGGCAAGCTATTTTGTTGAAGGTGCTGCTCAGGCTGGATGGACGGCTTATCCACCTTTAAGCATAACTACTCCTCAATCGGGACAAATTATTTGGATTCTCAGTGTTCTATTACTTGGAGGCAGTTCTATATTTGGTGGAATAAACTTTATAGCGACCATTATCAAATTAAGAAGGCCAGGATTAAAACTTATGCAACTGCCAATGTATTGTTGGGCAATGCTTGGAACAAGCCTATTAGTTGTTTTGTCAACTCCTGTTTTAGCAGGCACTTTAATTCTACTTAGCTTCGATATCGTCGCTAATACAGGGTTTTTTAATCCTGTTTTAGGTGGCAATGTCGTGGTTTATCAGCATTTATTTTGGTTTTATTCTCATCCAGCTGTATATATTATGGTCCTTCCTGCTTTTGGTTTAGTTAGTGAAATACTTCCTGTACATGCTAGAAAACCACTTTTTGGATATACAACAATGGTTTTTTCCATAATGGGAATAGTAGTTTTAGGTTTAGTTGTTTGGGCACATCATATGTTTACGAGTGGAACTCCCCCTTGGATGAGATTGTTCTTTACTATTGCAACAGCATTTATTGCTGTTCCAACAGGTATAAAATTTTTCAATTGGGTTGCAACATTATGGGGAGGTAAAATTTCCATCAATAGTGCAATGTTATTCTCTTGCGGGTTTATTATAAATTTTGTTTTTGGAGGTATTACAGGAGTTGCTTTGGCACAGGTACCTTTCGATATTCACGTACATGATACCTATTTCGTTGTAGCCCACTTTCATTACATAGTTTATGGAGGGACTGTTTTTATTATTTTCTCTTCAATTTATCATTGGTTCCCAAAAGTAACTGGAAAAATGCTCAATGAAAAATTAGGAATTTTACATTTTATCATTACCTTTATAGGATTTAACTTGTGCTTTGCTCCTCAACATTGGCTTGGTTTAAATGGAATGCCGAGAAGAGTTGCAGAATATGATCCTCAATTCCAGTTCGTCAATCAAATTAGTAGCCTTGGGGCTCTTTTGATGGCTATAAGTACAATTCCTTTTTTAATTAATGTATTCCTTAGTGTGAGAAATGGAAAAGATGCTGGAGATAACCCTTGGAATGCTCTTACACCTGAATGGTTAACATCTTCTCCACCTCCAGTTGAAAATTGGGAAGGAGAAGCTCCATTAGTTGAGGAACCTTATGGTTATGGTAAAGAAATTCCCGAACAAAAATAAAAACACATGACATCACTAGATAGCTCAAAAGAAATTAAAAAAAATAATTCTGAAGTTAATGAAACACATGAAGACTTCAGAATGTTTGGTCTTATAACTTTCCTAATTGCGGACGGAATGACTTTTGCTGGATTCTTTGCTGCTTATTTAACTTATAAAGCGGTAAATCCATTACCAGATGGTGCTATTTATGAATTAGAACTACCAATACCTACTCTTAATACAATTTTGTTACTT
>CACASR010000037.1 GCA_902535175.1 uncultured Prochlorococcus sp. | reverse complement strand
AATTTCTTTAAAGATTTCTTTGCAAATAATTAATGACTGAAAGAAAAGTTGCACTCATTACTGGTATTACAGGACAAGATGGAAGTTACCTAGCTGATTTGTTGTTAAAAAAAGGTTATGAAGTTCATGGCATAAAAAGAAGATCAAGTAGTTTTAACACTTCAAGGATTGATGATTTATATCAAGATCCACATGATAAAGATCAAAAATTATTCCTACATTATGGAGATTTAATTGATAGCACAAATATCTTGAAAATAATAGAAAAAGTCCAACCAGATGAAATATATAATTTAGGGGCACAAAGTCATGTAGCAGTTAGCTTTGAAACCCCAGAATATACTGCCAATTGTGATGCTCTTGGTATTCTAAGAATCTTAGAGGCTGTTAAGATTCTAAAACTTAAAGAAAAAACTAAAATATACCAAGCCAGCACTAGCGAACTTTATGGCCTAATCCAAGAGTCACCACAAAAAGAAACCACTCCTTTTTACCCAAGAAGTCCATATGCTGTAGCTAAGTTATATGCCTACTGGATAGTTGTTAATTATAGAGAGGCATATGACATCTATGCATGTAACGGCATCCTTTTCAATCATGAAAGTCCAAGAAGAGGTGAAACTTTTGTTACTAGAAAAATTACAAGAGGTTTTACAAGGATTAATTCCGGTCTTGATAAATGTCTTTATATTGGGAATCTTGATTCACAACGAGATTGGGGACATGCTCGAGATTATGTTTATATGCAATGGCTTATGTTACAACAAAATGAGCCAGAAGATTTTGTTATTGCCACTGGGAAAATGACAAGTGTAAGGAACTTTATGGAACTGTGCGCTAAAAAATTGGGCTGGGCAAAAAATAGTTCAAAAGGAATTATATGGGAAGGAGAAGGGATCAATGAAATTGGCCGCAGAGCAGATACTAATGAAGTAGTAGTTAAAGTAGATCCGCGTTATTTTAGACCCACTGAAGTTGAGGAACTTCTTGGTGACGCTTCTAAAGCAAGAGAAAAACTTAACTGGGTTCCTAAAGTTTCTTTGGAGGAATTAGTAGATGAAATGATCCATAAAGATACTATTGAAGCTGAAAAAGAATCTTTATTGAGAAAGAAAGGTTTTGAAACATATAGCTCAAAAGAATAAATATTTTTTAACTTTTTATGAAAAATTATATCCAACCCAATGAAAAAATAATGATTGCTGGTGGTTCAGGTATGGCTGGCAATGCGATTTATAGGAGCCTTATTAAATCAGGTTATGGGCAACAAAAGTTTGGAGGTGAATTATTAATACCTTCAAGACAACAATTAAATCTTCTTAGATCCGACGAAGTAGTTAATTGGTTTGAAATAAATAGACCAAGTATAGTAATACTTGCTGCTGCTAAAGTTGGGGGTATCTTTGCTAATCATTCAAAACCAACTGAATTTTTGTTAGAGAATTTAAAAATACAGAATAACGTAATAGAAACATCATGGAAATTTGGGGTTAAAAGATTATTATTCCTTGGTAGTAGTTGTATTTATCCAAAATTTGCAGAACAACCTATAAGAGAGGAATCCTTACTGCAAGGATATTTAGAAGAGACAAATGAGTGCTACGCAATTGCAAAAATTGCAGGTATTAAACTATGTCAAGCACTTAGAAAACAATATGGATTTGATGCAATATCTTTAATGCCAACGAACCTTTATGGACCCAAAGATAATTATGATCCTAATAATAGTCATGTAATGGCCTCTTTGATACGCAAATTTTGCACTGCTACAGAATTTAATCAAAAAGAGGTTTTTTGTTGGGGTACAGGCACTCCCTGTAGAGAATTCTTACATGTAAATGACTTAGGTGAAGCTGCAACCTTTGTTTTAGAAAATTGGAATCCAGATGATGCAAACGCACCCAAAGATAAATTTGGCAAACCTTTACAAATATTAAATGTAGGCACAGGCCAAGATATTTCCATCAAGGATCTTTCCAAAAAGATTGCATTAATTTGTAATTATAAGGGTGAAATAATTTGGGACAAAGATAAACCTGATGGCACCCCTAAAAAACTCTTGAACATATCTAATTTAAAAAGTCTTGGATG
>CACASR010000036.1 GCA_902535175.1 uncultured Prochlorococcus sp. | reverse complement strand
TAGCGCAAGCAGAACATGATCCTTTAGCTTCATCAATACTTCTAACTACATCAAAGAATCAGGCAAAAGAAGTTTTAGAGGAACTTTTTAAAATAATAGATGATCATCCAAGAAAAGAAATTTGCATGCAATCAATAAAAAATTGGGGTTTAATTGTGATTTGTGACAGTTACGAATCATGTATTGAACTAAGCAATGACTTTGCCCCTGAACATCTAGAAATTCTTACTATAGATTCAAAAAAAATTCTTGCAGGTATAGAGAATGCAGGAGCGATATTTTTAGGGAAATGGACACCAGAAGCTGTTGGAGATTATCTTGCTGGACCAAATCATACTTTACCCACGTCGGGGAATTCTAGATTTAGCGGTTCTTTGGGAGTTGAAACTTTTATGAAAAATACTTCAATAATAGAATTTAATGAAAAAAGTTTAAAAATTAATAGCCTTGATATTATTAATCTTGCTAAAAGTGAGGGCTTACATAGCCACGCTAACTCCATACAAATAAGATTTGAAGATTAGCTAGCTCGTGAGGGTGAGTAAACCACCGGAATATTGTCTTCAATTTTACCAACTAATACTTTGTCTGTAAGATCAACGAATAATCCATTCTCTAATACTCCTGGAATATTATTAATCTTCATTTCAATATCTTTTGGATTCTTTATCCCATCATTAAATAGTACATCTAGGATGAGGTTGCCTTGGTCAGTAACAACTGGGCCAGCTTTTTTAGTAGCCATTCTTAAACAAGAACTGCCTTTCATTTCTGAAATGACTTCCTGAACTTGCTTCCAAGCATTTGGAAGAACTTCTACAGGTAAAGGGAAAGATTGATTTAGATTTTGTACAAGTTTAGTTTCATCAACAACAATCAACAATTGATTAGCTTTAGATGCCACTAACTTTTCTCTAACATGGCATGCTCCTCCTCCCTTTATTAATTGAAATCCTGGATCAACTTCATCTGCTCCATCAATAGCTAAATCAATTTGAGATACAGAAGCTAAATCGATAAGAGGGATATCCAGTTCAAGCGCTAAAACTTCTGATTGAAAAGAAGTTGCAACACCTTTTATATTTTGGAGTTTTCCAGAACGTATTTCATCAGCAAGGCTTTTTATCATTAACGCAGCTGTAGATCCAGAGCCTAATCCCAGAATCATGTCACTTTTAACTTCCCTTATTGCTGCATCAGCAACTGCTTGTTTCATTTGAGTTTGCGAATCCAAAATCTTTTTCTCTAATGTTTATAGATTATTAAATTTCAATGGGTGCTTTATGTCAAACCTGGAAGGGGTTCTGGTTTGATATTTATCTGTATCTCTTTATTATCTCTCAAGATATCTAAAAGGAATACTTTTCCTATCTGAGCTTTTTCTACCTCATCAAGTAAAGCTTTAGGTTCCTTAATGGAGATATTTTCAGCTGCTATAACTAAATCGCCTCTTCTTAAACCAGCTTTTTCAGCGGGGCTATTAGGTATTACTGATTGAATAAGAGCTCCATTTCTTTCAGGTAATTGAACTAGCGAATTGGGATCTCTATTATGTTCTTTAGCAATCCTAGGATTTAAAGAAATCAATTGTACTCCTAGATATGGATGGATAACTTCCCCATTTTTAAGAAGCTGATCAGAAACACTTTTAGCTAGATTAATAGGAATCGCAAAACCTAAACCAGCTCCAGGACCACTTCTTACTAAAGTATTAATTCCTATTACCTCACCATTAGAATTTATGAGAGGTCCCCCAGAATTCCCTGGATTTATAGCCGCATCAGTCTGAATAAGATCCAGCCTTTTATCTGAAAATCCTAAACTATTAATATCTCTATGCAGGCTGCTAACAATACCTAATGTAACTGTTTTTTCAAGGCCATAGGGAGTACCAAGAGCAATTGCCCAATCCCCAACTTCAAGATCTTCAGAATTTCCAAGTAGAGCAAACCCAGAATAAGCATCTTCATCAATTTTTACTAAAGCTAAATCAGTAACTGCATCTGTGCCCAAAACTTGACCATCACAAATAGATCCATCTGCCAAAGTAACTGAAACATTATCTACTCTTTCTACGACATGAGCGTTTGTAAGAACCAAACCATTCTCATTAATAATCACTCCAGAACCTTGTCCTCTCTCCCTTTCAGGAGTAATTCCTTGTTCGCCAAGTA
>CACASR010000035.1 GCA_902535175.1 uncultured Prochlorococcus sp. | reverse complement strand
ATAATTATTTGAAGAGGTTCGTTTCCTGCATCATATAGTTTGTTACAGGCGATAATTAATGACTCTGGATTATTCTCAACTAATGATTTAATCAGATTTGTTAATTCACTTTCAGATACTTCTCCAAGGAGGTTTTGGATATTATTAATTGTTATTCCTTCTGGTAAAAGATTCAATTGTTCAAGGAGGCTTTGTGCATCTCTCATCCCTCCATTAGATCTTTTTGCAATCATTTTTAAAGCCTGAACTTCATACTCAATGGATTCTTTTTCGGCGATTTCTGATAAATGTTGAAAAATATCACTTGAGCTTATTCTTCTAAAATCAAACTTTTGGCATCTACTTTTTATGGTATTTAATACTCTCTCAGGATTTGTCGTCGCAAGGATAAATACAACTCTTGAGGGGGGTTCTTCAATAGTTTTTAGTAAAGCATTTGAAGCTGCCGTTGAAAGCATATGACATTCATCAATAACATATACTTTCCATCTCGCTTGAGTAGGTGCAAATCTCGCTCTTTCTATAATTTCTCTTATATTTTCTACCCCTGTATTTGATGCTGCATCAATCTCAATAATATCTAGAGCGGTCCCATCTGTAATTTGTCTACATAAGTCACATTTACAACAAGGAGTTATCGTAGGTTGGTCGAATGCCTGGCAATTTAGAGATTTTGCAAATATTCTTGCACTTGATGTTTTTCCAGTCCCTCTTGGACCATTAAAAAGATAAGCAGGGGCAATTTTTTTTGTTAATAGTGCTTGTTTGAGTGTAATGGATATAAATTTTTGTCCAACCAGTTCGTCTAGGTTGTTTGGTCTATATTTTTGATGAAAAGGCTTATGTATATTTGGCATTTATTTTTCATTAATTAGAAAAATTCGGGATTCAATTAAAAAAATTAAACTCTAATTTTATGCAGACTCTTTAATGATTCTTTTTGATCCTGAAGGTAGTTTAACAATTTTAGATGAGAACAAATTATCTACCATTTTTTTCGTAATTGTGAATTCTTTTACATTTTCTTCAGAAGGCAAAGTGTACATTATGTCTAGCATTAGCTCTTCAATTATTGATCTTAATGCTCTTGCACCTGTTTTTCTTTTATAGGCTTCATTTGCTATCGCTTCAACAGAATCAGGCTCAAATGATAATTCAACATTATCCATACTTAGCAAAGTTTTGAATTGCTTTACTAATGCATCTCTTGGTTGAGTCAAAATAGATTCTAAAGTTTCTTTGGTAAGACGATCTAATACAGCACAAACCGGAATTCTTCCAATAAATTCTGGAATTAGGCCATATTTCACTAAGTCATCTAATTCTAAATTTTTCAAGGAATCTCTTGGGTCTACAATTTTTTTTGTATCAACTTTGTTTTGATCTGAATTGGTGGTAAATCCTATAGAATGTTTACCCATACGCTTTTGAACGATATCCTCTAAACCTATAAAAGCTCCCCCGCAAATAAATAATATTTGACTTGTATCAATTTGGATGCAGTCATGATAGGGATGTTTTCTTCCCCCTTGTGGCGGCACATTGGCAATTGTTCCCTCAAGCATTTTTAATAATGCTTGCTGTACTCCTTCACCAGAGACATCCCTAGTAATTGAAGGATTCTCGCTTTTTCTTGCAATTTTATCTATTTCGTCAATATAAATAATTCCTTTTTGAGCTAGTTCTACATTCATTTCTGATTTCTGTAGAAGTCTTAAAAGTATGTTTTCAACATCCTCCCCAACATATCCAGCTTCTGTCAAAGTCGTTGCATCAGCTACTGCAAAAGGAACATCCAGAAATTCTGCTAAAGTTTGCGCCAATAATGTTTTTCCACTTCCAGTAGGGCCGATGAGTAAAATGTTTGATTTTTGTAATTTAGTTGCTTGTGAATCTGTTGCATTGTTATTTTTACTATCTTCTTTAACTTTCCAGGCTAATCGCTTGTAGTGATTGTATACGGCTACTGATAATATTTTTTTTGCAGATTCTTGTCCAACAACTTGATTATCTAAAAAACTTTTAATTTCTAATGGCTTAGGAATTGAGGTTAATTCTAAAGGAACAGATTTTTTTGGATTATCAGTTGGTAATTTCTTTTTTACTTGCGGAGAGTTGTTTGTGTTCGCTTGATTATCAAGTAGTTCTTCATCGAGAATTTCATTACAAAGATCTATGCACTCATCACAGATATAAACCCCAGGACCAGCTATAAGCTTTCTTACTTGGTCTTGTGATTTTCCGCAGAATGAACATTTTAGATGGGCGTCGAATTTAGCCATCGATTATAAGTTTTTAAAAGTGAAAGGTGTTAATTAT
>CACASR010000034.1 GCA_902535175.1 uncultured Prochlorococcus sp. | reverse complement strand
CTATTTCAGAGTCAGAATCATTTTTTACATCTTCTGTCTGTAATTTTATTTCTTCTCTTAGTCTGTTTAATACTTGATGCAAAGTTAAACCACCAAAACCAAATGGATACCAGTCCTTACACACTTCTGTGATTGGAAGACATCGACCCATTGAAGTTCAAATTAGAACTACTTCGATGCATCAAATTGCTGAATATGGTATTGCCGCTCATTGGCAATACAAAGAGGGTGGTTCTCCTGCTAAAAGTAATGCCGAGAGATTTAATTGGCTAAGACAATTAGTAGAATGGCAACAAGAAGGTAATGAAAGAGATCATAATGACTATTTAGCTTCAATTAAAGAAGATTTATTTGATGAAGAAGTATTTGTGATCACTCCAAAAGGAGATGTTGTTGGTTTAAGGAAAGGATCTACCGCGATAGATTTCGCCTATAGAATTCATTCTGAAGTTGGAAATCACTGTAATGGAATAAGAATAAATGAAAAGCTTTCTCCATTATCTACAGCACTTCAAAATGGTGACTTCATAGAAATTTTGACAAGTAATAATGCTACTCCAAGCTTGGATTGGCTAAACTTTGTAGTTACGCCAACTGCTAAAAATAGAATTCGCCAATGGTATAAGAAAAGCCATCGTGATGAAACGATTAAAAGAGGTAGAGATTTACTTGAAAAAGAAGTAGGTAGAAACGGTTTTGAAGCATTACTTTCTAGTGAAGCCATGAAAAAAGTTGCAAATCGATGCAATTTAAAAACTACTGAAGACCTTCTTGCATCTCTTGGTTTTGGTAATCCAATATAGTCTTTAAATCTACCTGGAATTGGTTTGAAAGTATCATGAACGACTGCTAAAGCTCGATAACAACTATCTGAATTGTCCACGATAATTCTTAGGGCAGCAACATCATAAATCTCGTGAAAATGTTTTTGTTGCCTTTCCATTTTGCTCCAGATGCCATAAAGATGTTTTGGTCTTCCTGTAATTTCAAAATTTTTCAAACCTGCTGAAACCAAGTTTTCCTTCATAAGATTCAAAGTTACTTTTAATCTTTTTTCTCTATCACTTCTTTTAACAGAGATTTGATCTTTAAGATCTAGATATTCTTTAGGCTCTAGGAATTTAAAAGCTAAATCTTCTAATTCCCATTTAAATCTGTTTATTCCTAGTCGATTAGCTAATGGTGCATAAATCTCTCTTGTTTCTCTAGCTATTCTCAGTTTTTTCTCATCATTTAGCCATTCAATTGTTCTCATGTTATGAAGTCGATCTGCAAGTTTTACTAAGACAACTCTGATATCGCTGGCCATAGCCAAAAACATTTTCCTAAGATTTTCAGCTTGTGCTTCAGTCCTGTTGTTAAAGTGAATGCCACCTAATTTTGTTACGCCTTCTACAAGTATTTTTACTTCTAATCCAAAATTTGTTTCTATTTCGGATAAATCAATGCCAGTATCTTCAACAACATCATGTAAAAGGCCTGCAGCAATAACAGATGAACTAGCACCTATTTCTTTGAGGAGATTTGCAACAGCAACCGGGTGGATAATGTATGGCTCGCCACTCGCACGGAATTGTCCATCATGAGCTTTATAAGCAAGTTTAAAAGCCTTCGCTATAAGGTTTTGATTCTCATCATTTTCTTTATTTGATTTTTCAAAATTATGAATATCTTTAAGAAGCCAATCGGGAATTTTTATTTGATAATTCAAAGATTCACTTTCATATTTTTTATTTTCAGGCAAAATAGTTTTGGAAACTTCAATTTCGTTTTTTTCTTTTGAATTTGCTGCTGCCTCGGACATTTTATATTGCTTTAGATTTATTTTATTTAGGTCTAGAAAAATTTGCTATAAATCATGGAAAAAAATAAAGAAAAAATTATTGTAGTTAAAAATCTTACTGTTAAATATGGTCTAAAACACCAACCTATTATCAAAAATTTTAATTTGGAAATAAATAATGGAGATCATTTGGCCATAATTGGACCTTCTGGATGTGGAAAGACCACTTTTGCAAAAACATTAGTAAATATATTGCCTGAAAAGGCAACTTCTAAAGGGTATCTATCGATTTCTAATGTAGATCCTAGGAAAATAAATAACAAAGATGCACAATTATTTAGAAGAACGAATTTTGGATTTATTTATCAAGACTCTATAAAAAAACTTAATCCGCTGATGAGAGTTGGGGATCATTTATATGAATTATTTAAAACACATTATCAAACTAAATCATCTATGGCTATAAAAAAATTAGTAAGAGAAGTTTTTCAAAAAGTAGGAATTGAAGAAAGTAGACTTGATTCTTTCCCACATCAATTTAGCGGTGGAATGAGACAGAGAGTTTCTATAGCAATGGCCCTTGCTTTGAAACCTAAATTATTAATAGCTGATGAACCTACAACAAGCTTAGATACCAAAACAAGTTTTGAAATTATGCAAGAAATAATTCATCTATGTAATGAATTTGATACAACTTTAATTTTAATTAGTCATGATATTAATCTTGCAGCAAAGTGGTGTAAAAAAGTTGCAATAATTGAAAAGGGATCGATTGTTGAAAAAGGGAATTTATTAGATATTTTTCAATCACCAAAATCAGATATCGGGAAAAAGTTAGTAAATGCTTCCAAAATAGTATTAGAACCAAATACT
>CACASR010000033.1 GCA_902535175.1 uncultured Prochlorococcus sp. | reverse complement strand
AGCACCTTGAAATCTTTATTAAATTTCTTACTTATTTCAGAAGATAAATCCTCAGCAAAAAGGTAAATTTTCTTCTCTTGATCGATAGCAAAAACGTACTTAATTTTTGGATTTACTGCAACTGCTTCATTTGCAGGTATGGTCCAAGGAGTAGTGGTCCAGATAGTTATGAAAGAATTATTTTGAAAAAAATCTTTTTTTATATTAAGGTTTTCTTGGATTAAATTTAATAGAATTTCATCAGGTATTTTAGTGATTTTTAATGAAACATAAATGCTTTTTGAATAATGTTCATCAGGGTATTCTAATTCTGCTTCTGCAAGTGCAGTCCTTGAACTTGGACTCCAATGCACAGGTTTGAGGCCTCGATATATATAGCCATTTAAAAACATTTTCCCAAATACTCCAATCTGAGCAGATTCATAACTTTTCTTAAGAGTTAAGTAAGGATTATTCCAATCTCCCCATATGCCCCACCTTTTGAAACCATCCTTCTGATTATTAATTTGGATATAGGCATAATCTGTTGCTTTTTTTCTTAAATTTAGAGTGTCAAGATTCTTTCTTTCATCAGATTTTAAATTCTGAAGAACTTTTAATTCAATAGGTAATCCATGACAATCCCAACCAGGTACGAAATGGACCCTAAATCCTCTTAAAGTTTTGTACTTATTGATTATGTCTTTTAAAACTTTATTAAGAGCATGACCCATATGAAGAGCTCCATTTGCATAAGGAGGGCCATCATGTAGTGTGAATATTTCTCCTGAATTGCTTGAACCTAATTGAAAATCAACATTATTGTTAGCCCAAAAATTCTGTATCTCAGGTTCTCTTACAACTGAGTTAGCACGCATTGAGAAGTCAGTTTTTAATAAATTTAAAGTTTCTTTATAAGAAAAGTCTGATTTTTGTTCTTCGCTATTTTGAGATTTCATACGACGATATAAGAAATATTGGTGATCAAAAGAATTATTTAAATAAATCTAATTCATTATATTCTTTCTTAGTTGACCTGTAGTTTTTTTGGGATGTTTCAAATAACCAATTTATTTGATTTCAGACTTTTATATTATCATTTTTATCATCTCTTACCCACTTCTTTTGGGTTGTATTTTTATTATTGCTACCAAAATTAAAAAAATTTGAAGGTTTCTTCAAATCACCAAATACCAAGTTTATAGATTCTAATATTTTCAAAAAGTTATTTTTAAACTCCAAAAAGGTAATTAATTTTTTCTTTTCGTTATCTGTCAATTGGTACCATCTAGATAAAAAAAGCTCTACTAAATAAAAAATAACTAGGAGTGTTAAAAAAATAAAAATTACAAGAAATGATTCATCTAGTGTTTTATTTTTAATTATTAATATCAAACCTATTAATAAATTTAAAAAAGCTTTTATTAAGTCTTTTGGTTTACCGAGCTCAAGATAAATTATTGGTACAGTTAGAAAAATGGTGCCAACTAAAATATAAAAAGTTCCCAAGTAAAATATCAAACTATTCATTAAATTAACTATTTTATTAAAGTATAAGAGTTGGTATTAATAAACAAACTACCTATCAGAATTTCCTTAAGTGCGGTCGGGGAGACTTGAACTCCCACACCCGAAGATACGAGTACCTAAAACTCGCGCGTCTACCAATTCCGCCACGACCGCTTAATTAAAATAATAATTGAAATATGTTTAATTTAAAAAATTTTTTTCTTAAGTTGATTAATTTGACACATTAAAATTAAATTAAAAAACCTCATAAAAGGATTTTTTTATGTTTAAGCATGCAATCGTCGTAAAATATTAGTTATATTATTTAAAGAATAAAAGAAACGATTTCAAACTTAACCAGTAAAAATACAACTAAAAATACTAATTCTTCAAAAACATTTAATTGGCAAAAAGAGATTAAAAATTACGTAGATCCGCCAAGTTTTTGGAATCCAACATTAGGGTTATTTTTTGGCGGTTATTTTCTCGCTTTTCTTAGCATATGGCAATGGTATAGAGGTGTTTGGCCTTTACCTTTACTTGTAGCCACTGCTTTTTTAGCTTTACATATTGAAGGTACTGTTATTCATGATGCCTGTCATAAAGCTGCTCATCCAGTTCCTTGGATAAATCAAGCAATGGGTCATGGCTCAGCTATTCTCTTGGGGTTTAGCTTCCCAGTTTTTACGAGAGTGCATTTACAACACCATATTCACGTAAATCACCCCAAAAATGATCCAGATCATATTGTCAGTACTTTTGGTCCAATTTGGCTAATTGCTCCACGATTTTTTTATCATGAAGTTTTTTTCTTTCAAAGAAAACTCTGGCGAAAATATGAATTACTACAATGGGGAATTGAAAGATCCATATTCATAACAATCATCTTGGCAGGTTTGAAATTTGACTTTATGAATTTAATTTATAATTTGTGGTTCGGACCAGCATTAATGGTTGGGGTCACTTTAGGAATATTTTTTGATTATTTACCCCATAGACCATTTAGATCAAGAAATAAATGGATAAATTCTCGAGTTTATCCAAGTAAATTTATGAATTTATTAATAATGGGACAAAATCATCTTTGGCCTTCGATTCCTTGGTTTGAATACAAAGTAGCTTATGAAAAAACTAAGCCTTTATTAGATAAAAAAGGCTCCCCTCAAAGGGTTGGCATATTTGAAAGTAAAGAAGACATTTTTAACTTTATTTATGATTTATTAATAGGTGTAAGGAGTCATAGCAAAAAGAGGGGGAAAATAAGAAAAATTATAAATTTATATCCAGGCTTTAAAATAAAAAAATTTTTATTAAAGATAGTCAATAAAACATTTATTGGAAGCAACTAGCTTACTCATTCATTAATAATTTTCGGTACTTTAAAATATTTATCTTCTATCGATGGACCCAATTCTAAAAGTTCTTCATTGCAATCAGAATTCTTCTTT
>CACASR010000032.1 GCA_902535175.1 uncultured Prochlorococcus sp. | reverse complement strand
CAAATCTAGAACTTATTTTTTTTTTGTTGACTGCTGAAATAAGTTTAGGATTAAGATTTAGAAAATCATCAATCCATAAATTATCTATTATATCTTTATAAAAATTATCTATATTATTTTCAATGCATGGGTCTTGAGTTAACCCTATTTCAATACTATATTCATCAATAATATTATTGCAAAAAGCATGGAATGTAGTTACTTGCAATTTATAAATTTCATTAACAAAATTATCAATTTCGGATATAGTTTTTTCCTTAGATTTTTCATTCTCCTTAAACTTTTGATACCAATCCTTAAGGGTATTATCTATCTTACTTTCATTTTGATTTTGTAAATATAATTTTAAATCCTGAAATCTCAAAAGTATTTTATCTCTTAATTCAGAACAAGTATTTTTTGTAAAGCTTAATAAGAGTATCTCATCTGGTTTAATTTTTTTCTCCAAAACATTTCTTAATACAAGATGAGCCAAAGTGAAACTTTTGCCAGTTCCTGCACTTGCTTCTACTAATTTAAATTTATTATCTAATTTAATTTGATTAATATCCATATCTTTATTGAATTAATATTTGACCTCATTTTTATATAATAAATAATTCTTAAATTTATTTTTTAAATATTGCTCTTCTAAATCAATCTTAAATTTGATTATTAAAATTAAATTTGTTGATAAAAATAAGTAATAAATAGATAACTTTGTTATGAAAACGCCAAAGGAAATAAATATTAAAGAATAGTACATTGGATGGCGAGTAAAGCGATAAATACCTTTAGTAACGAGATTGCTATTTTTTATAGGTCTTGGGAAAGGGGATAAATTTCTTCCTAAGTCTTTAATTGCAACTAACAATATTATTAAAGCAATTATGATAATTAAAAAACCCACAAAATAAGAAAAAGGTGTGACTTGAATTATTTGTTTTTCTGGAATAAATTCCCATTTAAAAAAATGGAGAATAATAATAAAGAACTGTAAAAAAACAAGGATCATTTCATAACCAGCTTTTAAAAAATTTTTTAACTGAAATTTAGACATTATTTATTTCTTTAATGCTTCAATAAGAGGACCATATAATCTGAGTGATAATTTATCAAAATTATTATTTCCTAGAAAGAATTCTGGTTCTTTTTTATTTCCAAAACATAATTTCATTTCGATATTATCTCTTTCTCCTTTAGAAAAAGTTTTATTACCAATCCATCTATCGGAAAAAGCCTTTTTCTCATTTTTTGATTTTATTTTTGCTTCTACATACTTATATGCACTTTCTGGAGGGAGAGGTAAACATTTTTCAGAATAATTTTTAAAAATATTTATGTATTCCTCCAAAATTAAATTTGACTCCGTTGCTCCAGGTGATTGAATAATTTGCGATTTATAATTATTTTCTGATCTAAAAATTACTTTAGTTTTTTTTATATTCTTCTTTAAAGAAGAAATAAAAAGTGATTTAATCCAAGCCTCTGTCAAACGACTTAAACTTAGTTTCGCGTGAATCAATTCAATTACTGTGTCATCAGCTATGAAATATTCTTCTTTATTTGCATTTGATTTAAGATAAATTCTATTAATCTTATTATGTTGACTCAAACTTTTAGATAGACTTTCTAATAAATCTTTGATTTCTTTTTCTTTTATAAAAATACTATTATTTGGGAAAATAATCCCATTTTCAACCAATTGATCATTAATGTTCAATTTTTTTAAATCACCAATAAAATTGTGGTTATCAATCTCTAACTCCTGGATTATTTTTGTAATTATTTGCGACTTCTGCAGATTACTTATATACTCCTCATCTGGATTATGAATAAATATTTCCTTGGGAGAAATATTTTTTTTATTTAACCAATATTTTTGTGGAGTCTTGAACCAATAAATCAGTTCTGATAATTTATAATTTTTAATATCAGATTTTTTTTCAATCCAATCTAAATCTTCTACTAAAGAATAATTTCTTTTAATTATCTTAGAACTATCAATATCAATTATTACTTTTTTATTTAAATCAGAATCTTTTATTATTTGTTCTCTTTTTCCTTGTTTTAAAAAAGTGTCAAAAAAAGAAATTAACTCTTTTATAGGAAATGAAACATCTAATTTTTTGTTGTTTTTGTCATTCTTTACCCAACAAACTATAAATTTATCTCTGCAAGCAATTAGCAACTCAAGAAATAAATATTTCTCTCTTTCAAAAACTGATGGATCGCCCAGGTGATATTTATTATTTAATAAATTAATATTTTCATTCTTTGGTAATTTTGGATAATAAACACTATTCATGTCTATTAAGAAGATAACCTTATGTGGTATTTGCCTTGCATTTTCCATATCACTTACAAGGATCTTGTTGATACGTGATTTGCTTTGATATTTAGCTTCATTTATGCAAGAGATTAATATCTCTCTAAAAACATTTAGCAAAATAAGATCATCAGGTATTAAAGGTATTGAGTGATTATCAAGAATTCTATTTATTTCACTTATTTCCAAATTAAAATTTCCATTAAAATCAGCAATACTTTTTAATACAAACTTTATCTTTTCAACCCAACTTGAGTAGGAAAAAGATCCCCTTAGCAAATTAATATATTTTTTAAAATCAAGTAATAATTTAACCCATTTATTCAAATCCAAACTTATATTTTTCAAACTAAATGGTTTTAAATTAAAAGTTCTTAAATTTTCTTCTTTGTCATAAATTAATCCTAAAGAAATTCTATTTATGCACCACTCTAGAGTATTTTTTTCTTCACCTAATCTTTCATTAGCATCTAATCCCCAATGAAAACCAACTTGGGTAAGCAGGAAAATAATTTCGTCCTTCTCAGTAATATCAAAATCAAAAATGTTCTGAGTTACTTTTTTAGAAAGAATATAATCTATTTTTTCAAGTGTAATTTTCTCATTTGCTATTTCAGTGATATCAATTAAAAATTTATAAATGTCTGGAGAATCATAATTATCATCATCAATAAAAAAGTAAGGTATCTTTGCTCCATTAATTAACTCATTATTGAAGATATACTTTAAATAAGGTTTTATTTGATTAGTTTGTGGAGATAAAATAGCAATATCACTATATTTAATACTCTCGCAAGAATTTATTAATTCTATAATCTTATTTCTTATATATTCTAATTGACTATTCTGATTAAAATGCTCACAAAGTAATATTGAATCATCCTTTTCGTTTAAAATAAAATCATTTCTATTATTATCAATTAGTTTTTTTTGTATTTGATTAAGAAAAGGAATATCTTTTTTCTCGTGAAAATTATTTGTTGGATCGATATATATTAAATTATTTTTTAAATTTATACCTTCTTTATAAATATTTTCCTCAATTAATTTTTGAAAGTTTGCTCCAAATT
>CACASR010000031.1 GCA_902535175.1 uncultured Prochlorococcus sp. | reverse complement strand
ATTGAGTCATAAAGGGCCTAAAAGAGTAAGTCCATTTACAGTCCCAATGATGATTCCAAACATGGCCACTGGATTGGCTGCAATCGCTTTGGGTGCGAAAGGACCAAGTTCCTCTGTTTCCACCGCTTGCGCTGCTGGTTCAAATGCAATTGGTGATTCTTTTAGATTGCTCCAACTTGGAAAAGCAGATGCAATGATCTGTGGGGGAGCAGAAGCAAGTATTACGCCTCTCGGAGTAGCTGGTTTTGCCAGTGCAAAAGCGCTTTCTTCCAGAAATGAAAGCCCTCAAACTGCCAGCAGACCTTTTGATGCAGAAAGAGATGGATTTGTTATTGGAGAAGGATCAGGAATTCTTGTTTTAGAAACTTTAGAAAATGCACAAAAAAGGAATGCGAGAATTTATGCAGAAATAGTTGGTTATGGAACAACATGTGACGCTCATCATATAACTGCTCCATCTCCAGGCGGGATTGGAGGAGCCGAAGCTATCAAATTAGCAATTGAAGACGCTTGTATTAGCCCTGAAAAAGTTGATTACATAAATGCTCATGGAACAAGTACATCAGCTAATGATAAAAATGAAACTTCTGCAATTAAATCTATTTTTAGA
This sequence comes from uncultured Prochlorococcus sp., assembly GCA_902535175.1. Taxonomy (GTDB): domain Bacteria; phylum Cyanobacteriota; class Cyanobacteriia; order PCC-6307; family Cyanobiaceae; genus Prochlorococcus_A. The sequence goes on along the minus strand of CACASR010000031.1, from coordinate 3,039 downwards.
GACAGATCTTACCTCATTCCTGTAAGCTCTACTAAGTCGATGACAGGTCATCTCCTAGGAGGCTCAGGAGGTATAGAAGCTGTAGCTTGTATACTTTCTTTGACACATAATTTTATCCCTCCTACAATTAACTACGTCAATCGAGATCCTGAATGTGATCTTGATTATGTACCAAATAATGCAAGAGAAACTCAAGTAGGAGTTGCTCTTTCTAATTCTTTCGGCTTTGGTGGTCACAATGTTTGCCTTGCTTTCAGCAAAATGAATTGAAGACAACCAATTCTTTTTTCCAACTTAACTTACTTTAAAACAATGGTCGCTGCATCTGTTTCATTAGAATCACTTTGTGTAAATAGTATAAGAATGCTTGCTGTAGATGCAGTAAATAAATCTAATAGTGGTCATCCTGGATTACCAATGGGATGTGCCCCTATGGGTTATGCATTATGGCAAAACATACTTAATCACAACCCTAACAACCCAAAATGGTTCAACAGAGATCGTTTTGTTTTATCAGCTGGTCATGGCTGTATGCTGTTATATTCCTTACTTCATTTGACAGGATATAAATCAGTTTCCATAGAAGATATTAAAGAATTTAGGCAATGGGGATCAAAAACTCCTGGCCATCCAGAAACATTCGAAACTGAAGGTGTTGAAGTTACAGCTGGCCCTCTTGGAGCAGGAATTTCAAATGCAGTTGGTTTAGCAATAGCTGAAACACACTTAGCAGCTAAATTTAATAAGCCTGATTGCAATATCGTTGATCACTATACTTACGTAATAATGGGTGATGGCTGTAATCAGGAAGGTATTGCATCAGAGGCCTGCTCACTAGCTGGTCATCTCAAGCTTGGAAAATTAATTGCACTCTATGACGATAATCAAATTACAATTGATGGGCGAACCGACGTTTCTTTTACCGAAGATGTCTTAAAAAGATACGAAGCTTATGGATGGCATGTACAACACGTTGAAGATGGGAATCATGATGTTAAAGGAATCACTGAAGCTATCGAAAAAGCAAAATTAATTACAGATAAGCCTTCAATTATAAAAATTTCTACAACCATAGGTTATGGTTCTCCAAATAAATCCGATACTGCTGGAATTCATGGAGCAGCTGTTGGAGAAGAAGAAGCTGCATTAACCCGAGAATTTCTAAATTGGGAATATCCTCCATTTGAAATACCCAATGAAGTATATGCCCATTTTAGAAAATCGTTAAACAAAGGTGAAAGTTTAGAGAAAGAATGGGATTCTAAATTTGAACATTATCAAAAAAAATATCCATCTGAAGGAGCCGAGTTAAAAAGAATGCTTGAGGGTCAATTACCTGAGAATTGGGACTCAGATCTCCCCTCTTATTCGCCTGATGATAAAGGTTTAGCCACCAGAAAGCATTCACAAATATGTTTGGGTGCTCTAGGTCCTAACCTACCTGAATTAATTGGCGGATCTGCAGATTTAACTCACTCTAATTACACAGATATTAAAGGAGAAAGTGGATCATTCCAGCCACATAGCCCTGAAAAAAGATATTTACATTTTGGCGTACGAGAGCATGCAATGGCAGCTGTACTCAATGGTATTGCCTATCACAATAGTGGTCTTATCCCTTATGGTGGAACCTTCCTTGTTTTCGCCGATTATATGAGGGGCTCAATGAGACTTTCAGCACTTAGCGAATTAGGAGTAATCTATGTCTTAACTCACGATTCAATTGGTGTAGGAGAAGATGGTCCAACACATCAACCCATTGAAACGATCCCTTCTTTACGTGCCATGCCTAACATGCTAGTTTTCAGACCTGGAGATGGCAACGAGACCAGCGGAGCTTATAAGCTTGCTATTCAAAATCGAAAAAGACCTTCTGCCCTTTGTTTAAGTAGACAAGGCATGCCAAATCAAGAAAATACTTCGATCGACAAAGTTGCTCTAGGGGGATATGTAGTTTCCGATTGTGAAGGAACACCAGATCTAATATTTATTGGTACTGGAAGCGAACTGAATCTTTGCATTGAAGCAAGTAAGGAAATTTCAAGCTTAGGTAAAAAAATTAGAGTTGTTTCTATGCCTTGTGTAGAACTTTTTGAAGAGCAAGAAGAATCTTATAAAGAAAGTGTTTTACCTAGTAGTGTGAAAAAAAGAGTTGTAGTAGAAGCTGCCCATTCATTTGGATGGCATAAATATACAGGTTTTGATGGAATTTGTATTACAATGGACAGATTTGGTGCATCAGCACCAGGTGGAGAATGTATGAAAAATTTTGGATTTACTGTCGAAAACGTAGTTAATAAGACAAAAGAAATTCTATAACTACTAATTGATAACTACACTGAAGTATTGCATTCTTCAAGTTTATCTTTTAACTGATCAAGAGATTCATCAGAAATCTTTGAATTCATTGGGCAATGTTTAGGGCCACACATTGAACAAAACTCTGCCTTTTTAAAGATTTCTTCAGGCAGTGTTTCATCATGGTACTGCTTTGCCCTTTCCGGATCTAATGAAAGTTCGAATTGTTTATTCCAATCAAAGTTATACCTTGCATGACTAAGTTCATCATCTCGATCACGAGCTCCAGCTCTATGTCTTGCTATATCAGCAGCGTGAGCAGCTATTTTATAAGCAATTAAGCCTTCTCTCACATCTTCTGCATTTGGTAGACCTAGATGTTCTTTTGGCGTTACATAACATAACATAGAAGTCCCATACCATCCTGCCATCGCCGCCCCAATAGCACTTGATATATGGTCATAACCAGGGGATATATCTGTCACTAATGGACCAAGCACATAAAATGGAGCTTCTGAACATTCTTCCATTTGCTTTCTTACATTAAACTCAATTTGATCCATAGGTACATGACCAGGACCTTCAACCATTACTTGAACATTATGTTCCCATGCTCTTCTAGTAAGCTCTCCTAAGGTCTTCAATTCAGCTAGCTGAGCATCATCAGAAGCATCATGCAAACATCCAGGCCTTAGTGAATCTCCTAGAGAAAAAGTACAATCGTATTTCTTGAAAATCTCA
>CACASR010000030.1 GCA_902535175.1 uncultured Prochlorococcus sp. | reverse complement strand
CATGAAGGCTTTTCAGATATCTTTTTTTCTAATAATTTATATAAAATAGGCTGCCAAAATTGATCTGAATTTAAATTCTTAAATAGATTAAGTGAATTAATTTCATATCTACTCCATTCAGCAATCATTTCAGGTCTAAATATTAGATAATCAATAAAATTATTCGCGATTTTTTTTGTCAGATTATATAGGTCTCCATCAATTATTTTTTTATTATCCAAATATTTATTTATCCAATTTTTAAGCGGTAATGATTCTTTAAAGCTACTTAATTCTTCTAATGAATCAATAATACCCCATTTAATTGACTCGAAATTCCATAGACCCATATCAATTCCGGGGAAAAAATTTGACAATAATGATTCCGTGAAATTTGATATTGTCTTAAATTCATAAAGAGCACTTATTTTGTTTTTTATAGTTATTTGTTCGCTTAACCACTTCCCCAAAAAATAATTAGGAACAGCTATTTCTAAATTATCAGTTATGAGAGGAGGACATATTTTTAATTCTTCAGCCAACAGCTCACTAATCACTTCAATTTTGTTTGACTTATATAGATTGAGCAATTTACTGGCTGGTTATATTACTCAACTTTAAATGGATCAGTTATTTCTGCATTAGGAAATTCGAATTCCCCAACAGCAACAAACTCTAAACGCAGCTTTAAGAAAGTTATAAATTTTTTATCCGTAGATAAAATAGCTGCTGAGGGTGATGGAATCTTTGCTTTTAGATCAACAAATTGGGCGGTTTGCAAAAATGATGGATTTTTTAAAAGCCAAAAATCTATTTCTTTATTATTTTCTTTATAGTTCCTCATCCTCTCTTTCAAAATCTCCTCAATTGGTTCTTCAACAGTTAAAAACTTTTCACTTGCCGCGACGAAAAAATATGTTGTCATTTTGAAATTTAATTTGATTTAATAAGGGACTTCATTTCACGTACAGACTTTTCTAATCCTATCGCTAAAGCCCTTGCAACAATACTATGACCTATGTTTAACTCGTTCATATTGTTAATTGATGCAATTTTTTTAACATTATTATAGTTAAGGCCATGACCAGCATTTACAACTAATCCAAGGTCATTTGCTAAATGTGTAGACTCTATAATCCTTTGGAGCTCTTTATATTGTTCAGATCCAGATAGTTCGGCATATTTTCCAGTATGTAACTCTATAGTATCAAAGCCTATTTCTTTGGAATAATTTATCTGTTCACCAAGAGGATCAATAAATGCACTTACTTCTATATTAGAATCCTTTAAATTCCCAACAGCCTTCTTAAGGTGTTGCACATTACTTTTTAAATCCAACCCCCCTTCAGTAGTAACTTCCTCTCTTTTCTCGGGTACAAGCGTTACATAATCGGGAAGAATTTTTTTGGCAATTTCTAACATTTCTTCTGTAGCAGCCATCTCTAAATTGAGTTTTGTTTTTATAGTCTCTTTCAGAAGAAATACGTCCCTATCTTGTATATGTCTTCTATCTTCTCTCAGATGCACTGTTATGGAATCTGCCCCTCCTAATTCAGCTAAAAAAGCAAATTGCACAGGGTCAGGCTCGACAGTTTTCCTTGCTTGCCTTACATTTGCAATATGATCAATGTTTACTCCTAAAGTAGCCATAATTTTGAAAATCTTAGTTTCTAGACAATCTAGTAACCGCCCAATAATAGCTAATAAAAAAAGGTAAACACTTAAATTATTAATATATAGTAAATAGAACTTGAATAAGAATTCATTAAATATTTGGCATAAAATCAACCCAGTATTGGGATTTATTGCAATGTTCGTTACTCAGGACGTTGTTTTGAGATTCTTTTTTAGAAAAAAGAAAATATTAAAAAATGGTTTTTCGATTCCGATAAATTCCTCTATCATTTTGGCTCCAACCCACAGATCAAGATGGGACGGCTTAATACTCACAATGGCGCTGGGTAGAAGAGTAACAAAAAAGGATTGTAGATTTATGGTTACTAAATCCGAAATGAGAGGGATACAAGGTTGGTTTTTAAAAAGACTTGGATGTTTTTCAATAAATCAATTGTCACCATCTCTCTCATCTTTAAGATATGCGATTGATCTTATAGAAAAAGGAGAGCAACTAGTTGTTTTTCCCGAAGGAAAGATTAATAGATATGGAAAAAAATTAGTTCTCAAAGAAGGACTTTATAGATTAGCTAAATTAGCTGCCAAAAAAACAACCTCTATTACTATAATTCCGATTGGAATTGCTTACAGCAAAATACCTCCAAACTTTAGAGGCGAATTTTGTTTATCCTTTGGAAAACCAATACCAATTAATGATTACTCAAACTTTACTATCGAGGACTTTAATAAATTTCTAAATGAAAAAATGACTCAAGAGGAAGAAAAAGCATTAAAAAATGTAGGTAGATGAATCTGCAATAAGTTACTATGAACTTTAATAATTGAATAAGAAAATGAAATTCTTAAAATTAATCCCAATTTTATTTATATTTTTTGGAAATGTTCCTTTCAAAAATGAAGTTCATGCTAAATAAAAATCGGAATTTATCAAATTATGACATCATTTGAAAACCCCAAAGCAATTCGTCACTTTCAATCAATTTGCGATAGTTGTCAGGACTTAGTTACTCGTTTTCACACCCCATCTGATCTCAAATTATATAGTGATGGTTATCTCCAAGCATTAAGGAATTGCAGTAGTTTAGAGCAAAAGGATCAAGAGAAATTAGAAAGATTAATTGAAAGATGGATTTTAGATCCGTCAAGTTTTATTGATCCAGATGGAGATGGAAATAAAGGTTTTTTTGATAAAAAAAGGATTTAAAATATTAATTTTTATTAATCAATAAAGTATTTATACTCATTAATTGTCTTAAGACGCTAATTCAATTTCTATTTTTTCTTTAAGAGTTCCAGAGTTATACATCTCAATAAGAATGTCTGATCCACCAAGAAATTCTCCTTTTAAGTAAACTTGAGGAATTGTTGGCCAATCTGAATATTCTTTGATACCTTCTCGTATAGCGAAATCACTTAAAACATCAAACGTGCTAAATTCTACCCCCAAGGAATTTAGTATTTGCACTACATTGTTGGAAAAACCACATTGAGGCATTAATTTTGTCCCTTTCATGAAAACCATCAATGGATTAGCATCAATCAGTTTTTGTATTTTATCTTTTGTTGGGTTGTCCATAATTCAATTTGGAGTTTCTGTTTTTAATGCCAGTGCATGGATAGCCTCTGAAGCTAATTCTTCCTTCAAAGCAGAATATACTAGCTGGTGTTGTTTAACTAATGATAATCCATTGAATTCAGATGCAATTACAGTTACTTGCAAATGATCATTTCCCTTGAGGTTTTCAACAAAAACTTGGGAACTTGGGATTTTTTTAGTGATTAAGTTAATTACTTCTGTTTTCGTTATCATAATAAATTTAATTAACCATTATATTTTGTCTCAACAAATCCTAGTTGGATCAATCTTTCGTAAGCCTCTTTACCTTCTGGACTATTAGGTGACATTATTCTAATTGTTTCAACAAGTAAGGGTACTGCAACCTCAGGATTTTCAGTTTTTATATACATAGATGCTAATCTCTCATTTGATTCGGCCAAAATTTGTAATGTTTGCTTACCTTTTCTTTGCATTTCATTTGGTATTCTCGCATCAATTCCTTTGAAGGATGAATTAAGATCAGAATAAAAAGAAGCAAGTTGCTTTGCTAATTTTCTAGCGT
>CACASR010000029.1 GCA_902535175.1 uncultured Prochlorococcus sp. | reverse complement strand
TCATAAAATTCCCAATAATTTCTTAAGAAGCTTTTACTTTGTACGTCTCCAAATACAGTTCCGATTACTTCATTATTAAGGAGCTTTCTTTGCATACCCAACTCCCTAAAAAAAGGTTGTAGTAAAACTAAAGGAAAAACAATCCAAGAAAAGCCAACTTTTTCTCTGTAAATTAAATGAACTAAAGATATAGCTAATATCATCCCTCCGGTTAAATAAAAACCTCTAAAAATACTTATATTTCTCATCTGTATTGTGAAATATAAAAAGTAAATTATCGAGATTAATGCAAAAATTAAATTATTCAGAGATTTGTTATTTAAAAACTCTTTAAAGAATAATAAGGTGATATAAATTACTACAGATTGAATTAATATTGGAAGATCATACATATAAGCACCAGCATAGTTTCCATATAAGGCTCTACCAGTATTTGCAAGCGCGTTTATTACTGGATAAGTACTCGCGCCAATTCCTAACAAAGTATATTTTGCACTCGTTGAAGGTACATTATCCAAAGCAATATACTTATTCAGAGTATTTCTAATGACTAATATTATTTTTTCAAAACGAATTCTTGAACCAATTTTGAAAGCTAAAATACCCGCTGCCGACCACCAAGATGCAGGTCCTATTAAACTATTGAAATCTGATAAATAAAAATAGTTTTGGAATAACACATAATCTTTTTCTAATAAAATGAAGATAGGCCTTACGAAAAAGAACAAAAAACTTCCAAAAATAAAGCTTCCAGTTCCCGAAATATTTTTGGTCCTCAATTCTTCAAAAAAAAGAAATAGAATTGAACCTAAGGAGAAAAAAATACTAGGATAAATCATTCCTTTTATGGGAAACGATATTAAAAGAAATATTATTGATAGTATTGTGAAGCTTGAAATTTTCATAAATCAAATAATTTTACTCTTCGATATTTGGAAGTTTGTTAAGTAAATTCTTTACTGATTTTTCCCATCCTGAATTTTTTAAAGAGTTTTTATAAGCAGCAATTCTCATTTTTCTCCTAAGTTCAATATCTTCAGTCAATTTAACAAAACAATTGTGTAGTTCTTCTGAACTACCTGGCTCAACTATAAAGCCCTCTAAACCGTTTTTAATTAAGTCTTCTCCTCCCGTATTCTTAGTAGTAATTAGTGGTAGTGATGCATTTAAAGCTTCTCCTTGAACTAGGGCTAAGCCTTCTTCTAGAGAAGGCAAAACAAAAGCAGATACACTGTTGTATATTTCTCTTAATTGAGAGCCCTTTAAAACTCCTAAATAAAATATATCTTTAGGTAGCGAATTTAGATCAATTCCAGTTGGCCCAGTAATAGGTCCAACAAGATAAAACTTTTTTTTCTTGTATTTTATTTTTTTAAAAGCTTCAATAGCATATCTAATTCCTTTTCTGTAATGTAATTGGCCAACATAAAGAAGTTTAAATTCCTCTTCGTTTTTTTCATGAATAAAGGGTTGAGTTTTAAAAGTTCTTCCAAAATTATTTACTATTAATTTTTTATTTGGAAAACCCATACTTAGAAAGGAATTCGCCACAAAATTCGAGGGGCATAATATATAGTCAGCTAATTCATAAGCCCTTAGATGCCTATCAAATCTTTTAGTTTCTAAGGAGCTTTCAATTCCTATCCTTTTACATTCTTCTAGTAAAATTTTGTTTTGGAATAAAACATGAGTATTTACCTCCTCAAGTATGCTAATTACATTTTTATTATGTGTTCGTAATTTTTTTGTGGTACTTGATCCGCACCCTCTGTAATAAATAAAAAAATCAGAATCTTTAGCATATTTAAAACTAGCCTTGTCTAAAAAATTTTGAGAAATATTAGCTAATTTTGATTGTATAGTATTGTTTAATTTTAGATATCTTGATAGAAGAAAAATATTCTGAAAAAAATCGTATCTTTTTAATTTATTAGTTAAGTTAATATTCTTTCCATTAGTGTTAAATCTACTTACTCCCGTAACAAAAAAATTTAATACTCCTTGGTTATTCATTGCGATGGCATATGGATAGTGATGAGAAAGATTAGGGGATGTATAAGTAATTTTCATAGGACATTAAAATCTGGATTAAATTAAAAAAAATGTCATTTTTTGTAGTGGAACTGCACAAACCCATTTCATTATTTAAGGCACTGAACTATAAAACTTTAATAATTGTACTAAAGGAGGTGTAACTATATTTTAATAAAACATTCTTATTAGTAAATATTAAAAATTAAAATCAGAAATTTTCAATTCTTTAGTATTGGAAGATTACATTTCCTTTTTTTTTATTTAAAATTTATCCTTATATTTATAGTTAAATTTTTAATGATATTTTTTTAGTAATTTTTTATTACTTCAATACTTTTATATTTTTTTTTATAGTTTTTATAAGATCTATCAGAAATTTCTCTGAAAGATTTAGAAATAAAATCTTTTCTATTAATAAAAAAAGAATTTATTAATTGTTTATTTCCAGCAATAATGTTTAAAGTATCGAATGCTGATGATATAAATCCAGCAATCATTTGAATCTTCAAACTTTTATTCGAAATATATAGTTCAATTGGCAATTCTGTATTAATAATTTCAATACCATACTTATTAATGATGTGTTTTTTATTGTTGATATCTTCGCTCCGATGGGGGCAGTAAATAATGTTTCTACCATATTTTTTTTCTAAATAAGAAAAAGATGAATCGATATATTTAAGGAAAACATCTTCTCTCATTACTTGAGCTTCTATCATTGCAGAGCCTATGAAAACTACATAACCACTCTTACTGAAATTTATTTTATCTGATAAAAAAGATAACTCGTTTTTTATTAATACATCATTTTTTTTCATCTTTATATCATAAATAGAAAAAACATTTATTTTTTCTGATAAATTTGTGTTGTAGGAAATTAATTTATAATTTACTGGCTTTAATTTTTTGTAGAAAAGTTTTTCGTATTTATATTTAGGTAACAAAAGCATACAATTTCCATCATCAATTACCCATTTTTTTGCATATTTAAATAAATTACCACTAGCAACTATTTGTGAAGGTAAGAATTCTCCTAAATATATATTTTCAATATTTTTAAATCTTGTTAGTTTTCTTCTTATTTTTAACCAATAAATTAATTTAATTAAAAAATTATCACTATATGGATGGCTATAGAATAATTGTAGATTAAGAAATTTTAATGAGTTTTGGTTAATTCTATTATTAAGGTTTTGTTTTTTATTAAATAAAATAATTTTGAAATTGTAGTTTTTAATCTCTTTATTTTTCAGATATATTACTTCCGAAGCACATATTATTTGGAGGGGCGACTGCAATAAGAATAAATCCATAAAATTTTTGAAATACTTTGAAGATTAGTTGTTTTAATTAAGTCTTAATTATTCATTTTATAATTTGATTAATTTGATTAAAAAGAAATTTTTGAGACTCAATTTTTAAAATTTTGCTGATTAAAATATAGGAAATAAATGTTATTAAAGATATTATGGTGAAGTTTACATAAGTAATATTTTGAAAAATATTCAATAGGCAAATAACTATTAAGACTAATAATATTGATGCTAACAAAGGTTTTAGAGCCTTTGATAGCTGAATTTTAACATTTATTTTACTCATTCCATAAACGAAATAACTTGATATCAGGAAGGTAATAAAGATTGTTATTAATTGACCATAAATTAAGGCTTTTATACTAATGTTATAAGTAAAAAGAATAGAAAAAAGCAAAATAATTTTTTGTATTAATTCAGTTTTAAATATTGATTTAGAATCTCCTGTAGATTTTATAAACGAAAAATTTACGAGTGTAGGTAATCTGAAAATTATTGCGAATATAATTATTTGTAAATATTCAGATACTGATTCCCATTTAATTCCATAGAGTAAAACAATAATCGGTTTACTCAGTAGAAATATATATAAAACTAAAGGGATTGATATGTAGTAAGACATTTCTAACATTTTTAAAAGAATATTTGATCTTAATTTTTTATCATCAGCTACCTTACAAAATAATGGAAATGAAATGGAGCTTATAATAAAGGAAATAAGTGCAGTTGGAAAATCTCGTGTTGACTCTGCCCGTGAAAATAATCCAACTTCTTTAACGTTATAAACTCTTGCGATAACAATTTGATTAATTCGTCCAAATAATGAATCTATTAATGTAGAAAGTAATATATATTTTCCAAAAATACTGTATTTTTTTACCTCTTCTAGATCGAATTTAAACTTTAATTTGTAATTGAATGTTTTCCAATATCCAAGAGTTAGGATAAAATTTGATATTAAAGGTTGAAATGTAAGTGCCCATATACCATTACCAAATTTTGCAATAAAAATCGCTATAAGTCCTGAAAATGCTGAAGCAATGAATTGTATGAAAGTTAATTCTCTAAATCTCATTTCTCGAGTCAATAATGCTCCTGGGACAGCTCCTATTCCTGATAAAAGGCATGAAATAGATATGACTGGTAATAATTGAGAAAGTATTTCTAAATTAAAAAAAGTTGCGATCTTAAATCTCGTTAAATATATGAGTACCGTAATCAATAAACTTATGAATATATTTACTAAATTTATTGAGAAAAGTGCCTCAGATTTTATTTTTTTTATTTGTACGATTGAATGACTAAATCCCCCATCTGTGATATTTATTGCAATGGAGTTTATTATCAATGCTATTGCTACAACTCCGAATTGTTCGGGTGTAATTAATCTGGCTAAAATTATTGAAATAATGAATTGGGACAGTTTCATATATACGCCTCCAGAAGCTGTCCAAATAAGGGATGTGAAAACTTTTTTCTTTAAATCCATACCTTTTTATTCTGATTTGATTCTTCTTAAAATATTTTTCACTTATTAGAATTGATTTAAATATTGTTGAGAAATTGTTGCCCATGTATAACTTTTTTCGACAAGTGTTCTAGCCGCCTCACCTCTTTCTTTTAGATCTGAATCACTGCTTGATAATGCACTTATAAGTATTTTCTCAAGATCTTCAGCATTTGGAAGACTTACCCATGAAATAGCACTTTTTGACAAATCATCAAAATTACATTCTGTAGATTGTATAATAGGTTTGCTATGAGCAGCAGCTTCTAACAAAGACATAGGAAAACCTTCTGAGAAAGAAGGTAAAATAAAAATTTCTGAAGAACTTATGAGCATATGTTTCTTTATTCCACTCACCTCTGGATAAATTGTACACCTTGAGTCAAAAAGATTTTTATTGATTATGCCTTCAAGTTTTTTACTATAACCATTTTGGTCAGGACCAACTATTACGAGTTCCCAATCTTTAAATTGATTAAATACTCTTGACCAAGCATAAATAAGATTTTCAAGTCCTTTCTTTGGGTGTAACCTTCCTAAAAATAATAGTCTTTTATATTTTCTGCCGATAAAACAATTCAAATATTTTTTTGATCCCTTAAATTTTAAATAGTTGCTTTTTTCATTTCGTTGAAATTCAGTTTTTTTTAGTAAAATATTATCAATTTCTTCTAAATTAATTCCATTTGGGATAACTTTAACGTCAACATCATTGCCAATAGTTTCTCTTATTTGTAATGCTTCTTTATGAGTAAGAGCTCTCCACCATTTTACATTTTTAAAGTTATTATTCTCAAAAAGAATCTTTGCAATATATTTTTTTATTTTTGACCTCTTTAAAATCCATGGGTCAAAGAATCCATGAGGATGGTAAATTAAATTTAGTTTTCTCTTGGTAACTTCATTCCCTATCCACATATTTGGCCAAACATAGAATCCGTGACAATTGACCCATTGTGTATTTTTAAGAATTTCACTTGCGATTTTTTTTAATTCTGGAGAATAAAAAAATTGTTTAGGTCCATATCTTTTCCCTTGAATTATCCCTTCTTCATAATCAACATTACTTTTTGTAGAAGTTGTTATTAAAAAAGAATTGAAATTAGATATATTTTTTTCTATGTTGTTTTTAATTCCTATCTTTTCTTGGAGATTTTTGTTTTTGCATTTCTTTAAAAATGATTTATGGAGGTTTAAGGCTGCTTCTCCAAGCCCACCACCATCTTTTATATCTATGGATTGAACGATATGTAAGTGCATTTTTATAAGTATTATATGAAGATTAATAGTAAAGAAATTTTAGTAAATTTTTGGTTTATGTTTATTTGATGGACTTAATAATTTCTCGAATCATAAATACTAATCATCATCCAATATTTGTATGAGAGTTAGAATTGGCGCTATGCTTTGAATTGGTTTTGTAGCTGAGTCTATTTGATCAATGGTTGAAGCCCAAGCTGATCTCTTGACTCTAATTATGTCTTTATCTTGGAGAGTAGGATTACTACTTATTGAAGATATGGTTTTAAAATCTAATTTATATTTTTTATATTCCAAAGAACCATTTTCGTTAGCTCGAATAAGCTCAACGTTGCTATAGTTGGCCCTATTATAATTTGGCCCACCTGCCGCTAATATTGCAGAAGCAAGAGTTGTTTGTGATTTTACTTTTAGCATACCTGGATTTGCAACTTCTCCAACAACATAAATATCAATATTTTGTTTAGCAAGGTTGCTGTTTTTAAATTGAATAGTACTATTATTTTTATTTGCAAAACGTTTAATTTCAATTACATCACCGTCATATAAATATATGTTTTGAGATAAATCGCCATTTAAGATCATATCTAAAAGATTTAAACTCGCAGATTTGTATTCTGAACTTTGTCCAGGTAGTTTTCTTTTTACTATTACATCTTTTAAATTTGCGCTCTTTGTAAATCCTCCAGCTTCTTGAATTGCATTGACTATAGTAGGATTTTCAACATTTCCTGACATTGGAATTAGATTACTATCCTCATTGTTTGTAATATTTTTTTTACCCTCAAATTTATAAATACCTGGGGTGGAGATTTCCCCTATTATTGAAACTATTATTGGCCTTTTCTTTACTAAAAAAAGTGATACTCTAGGACTTAAAATCTCTTTTTTGTATAAATTTTCGATTTTTTCTGCAGCTGAATTTAAAGTAAGACCTTTTACTAATATCTCCCCAAGAAGAGGTAAATTAATTTTTCCATCAACTAAGACTTCAAATTTATTTGATAATTCTGGCTCATTCAGCAAGTTTATTTGAATGATATCTCCAGGACCTAGGATATATTTATTTGTTTGAATTTCCTCTAGATAGCTATTTTGTGGTTCAGTTGCCTTAACCAAAAAGGGGAAAAAACAGGAATACAGCAATGAAGCACATAATAAAAAAGTTAATTTTTTGAAATTTTTAAATAAATACATTTATATGTTGCTTAGTGCATGAGTAACGATCATGATATTATATCAATTAATGAAACTCAATATGATAATACTCAACTCCTCATTCTTTAATCGCTGATTTTACCAGTTATTTATAAATTTAAATGAAACAAATGAAAAACGAAAAAGACCTAAAGTTATATGATGAAGCTTTTCAACTTAAAAATGAAATTGACCTTCGTGAACTACTTAATGGAATCTTAAGAAGAAAAAAGATATTTTTAATTGGATTTGCATTTTTCTTCTCTATGAGCGGGGTGAGAACTTTATACAATAGAAGTTTTAATCCAATATATAGAGGTAGTTTTTCATTAATGATTACTGATCCTCTTTCAGATCAAAAAGATAATCGATCTGCAGATATCTCAGATACTTTTGAAAATTTAGCATTAAATACAAACAAAGGTCAGGATATTCAGACGCTTATAGAATTCCTTCAAAGTCCATATCTCATAGGCGACATAGCAAAAAAATATAATGTAACTACTAAGAAACTCCGTAAAAGAATACTTCTTGGAACTATT
>CACASR010000028.1 GCA_902535175.1 uncultured Prochlorococcus sp. | reverse complement strand
TTTGAATTTTTGGATCGATCTAATTCCTAATAAAATTGGGATTATTGCCGCCTGAAGATGGGCTAAAAATAAAATTGAAAAAAACAAAATAAATTCTCAAACTCAATTTATCTGAAATTTACAGACAAAAACCATGTTCAATTATCTTAGAAGAGATAGGTACCATTGCCCGATTACTATTATCAATATTGTAAGAACAAAAGGGAAAGCAGGATATCTTGTCTGAAAATTAGCAGGTGGCCAAGGAGACCAAGATATTAATCTTCCTTGCGGTTCATTTGAAATAACTTTTTTTTTCGATTTTTTAGATATTAAATTATCTGTGGCAAATCCTTTACTCATAATATAAATAAAATTTATCCTAACAAGAACGTTTCAAAAGGGCGATCAATTTTGGCATGTTTTAATAGGCCCATCTGGAACAATTAGCGTTCTTACCTTTTATTTAGTATTAAAGAGATCGGGCAAAAAATTTACTTAAGATTCTTATGAAAATATTTGTATTTTTAAGTTTTATAGTTTGCTTAGTCATAATAATCTCTCCAGTTGAAATCTTTGCTGATACGGCACTTGATGTTTACATGAATGATTTTTATTCTAAATCGAATGAAGCTAGCCAGATTCTTAAAGAAATCGAAAATAGTCTAAAAGAGGGATCAAGGGAAAAAGTATGCTCTAGGCAAAGAGAGGCAGCAAGATTAGGTCTATTAGCTAATAAATCATTAATTAAAGCCTTTGAAATAGAGGGAGCTAATCCACCAATGCAGGCGATAAAGGCAAGTCAACATAGATGGGAATCTATTCTGAATGAGTGCTGAAGGAAGTCAATAAATCTATAAATCTTTTTAAATTTGCATTCTTACAGATTTGCTAATTAAGGGAATTTCAGGTTCAACTCCATAAATACATTGTGAAATCGAATAGATAAAAATACATAGTGTAAATATAAAAATTATTGAGCCTAATTCAACTATGGGAAATATTCTCAAGAAATATGAAATTATAATCAAGGCAATATCAATAAGTAATGCTTGGCATGCGTTATATCTAACGAAATAGGGAACATTTGGATTTCTTACTAATCCAGCAAACAAAATTATAAATAATAAAAAACTACCTAAAGGCAAAGATTTTTCAATTATTGCTACCGGGAAAGTTAGTAATAATAGTATTTTTAAAAATGAATATTTATAGAAGAAATAATATCCAAAAGGGATTGATGCCTTTAATGGCAAAGTATACAATAAAACTGATGAGAGTCTCTGGAATATCTGATTCAATATATTATTGAAATTTCGTATTTATATTTTAACCTAATTTTTCTGAACTTAATAAATGATTTAGCCTCGAAAAAATCAACTTTGGCAGATGGTTATTATTTATTAGATAATTGATTTAGGTTCATAATTCAGAATGCGTATCCTACATACAATGTTGAGGGTTGGAGATTTAGATAAATCCATTGATTTCTACGTCAATAGATTAGGAATGAATTTATTAAGAAAAAAGGATTACCCTCATGGAAAATTCACTTTGGCATTCGTTGGTTATGGCTCAGAAAAAGAAAACACAGTAATTGAATTAACTTATAACTGGGACAAAAAGTCTGAAGACTATGAGCTTGGAGATAAATATGGGCATATAGCTATTGGAGTAAAAGATATTCATCTAATTTGCCAAGGATTAGAAAATAATGGTTGTAAAATAACAACCAAACCCAAAACAATGAAAAACAGTACTACTGTCTTGGCTTTTGTTGAGGATCCTGATGGTTATAAAATTGAACTTATTGAAAGAGATTAAAAGCTCAGAAGTATTTAATTAAATAAACAAAATTTAAAAAAGATTGAATTATCTAATTTATTGTTATCAATTAACAAGAAATTATCTCTAAGATCATATTGGATAGACTCTGCAGTTTCAATTGTTGTAAAAGGTTCTTTCTAAGATGAGGAATTATTAAAAATTAAATTTTAATTTTATACAATCTATATTAAATCTATATAGAATATGTAGACAATCTATTTAGATTTATCTATTATAGAATTATCGCATAAACCTTATGCCTAGTAATTGGTCAAAATTAAGAGATGAATGGCTTGATAGAACCGCTGTTGCGAAAGATGATGCTAAATGGGCATTAGAAGCTTTAATTAATTCTGAAGAAGAGTTATTTGAAATCGAGCAAAAAATAAAGAATAAAGAGGACGCTATAAGTCAAGTAAAATTTTTGAAGAAAAAGTTTAAAGAAACTATCTCCTCAAAAGAAATTAGTCTCGACGATATTGCATTAAATACTTCAAATTCAAACAAAGTACAGATCTCAGTACCATCAAATCTTACTTATCTTTTGAAAGTTTGGGCAGCAGCAGAAGGAAGAGATCTATCAAGTGTTGCTTTTCAATGTTTAGAAACTGGTATAAGGGAAATGAAAAGCAAAGGTTCAATACCTTCAGTAGCAGTTAATAGATATGACTCAGCCTGTCAAAAGAGGATTGCACTAGCAGAAGTAAACAATCTATTGGAGAAATACGAAATAGCTCAGAATGAAATCAAATAATTATGAATAACAGAAAAATCATTACAGGATACAAAACATTAATATCATCAAAGTTTAACGTAGATACTTCTATAAATAAATTCAAAGTTGGAATAATTTATACTCTTTATTCTGATCAATTTAATTCACTTAAAGTTGGTTTTGCTGAAAATGATAAGGTTCTAGAAAAAAAATTATCAAGTGAAGCATTGATATTATTGGATATGAAAAAAGGGAATAAGAAAGATCTATGTTTATTAATAACTACTTTAAAAGAACTTGGTATAAAATATTCAGACAATTTTTATTTCAAATACTCAAGATCTTTAATGAGACATTTATCTACTTTAGGTTGGCCTGTTGGGAGATCACTTTATAAACAAAGAAAGATTAAAAAAGAACTTGTATGTGCATGAATTTAAATGTAATCGCACTCTAGAGTTTCTCTAGTTTCTCTATTTGTGATTGGATTAGTTCCGGTAGCACTTTCACAAAATTTCCTAATAATATCTTTTGGCAAAAAAACATTTGTGAAGTCTGCGCCTTGTATTTTTACATTTTCAAACTGGGTACTATAAGCAAAAGAATCCTCCAAGTTAGTATTTGATAAATCTGTTCCATCTAAAACAGCTGAGTCTAAAGTTACTTCTCTTAAGTTGGAGTTACTTAAATTAGTATCTTTCAATTTTGCTCCATAAAGAGTGGCATTTTGGAGCTCACAGCCTGATAAATTTGCATCTTGTAAATCAGTCAAATAGAAAGTTGCTCCTTTTAAGTCAGATCCCGAAAAATCAGCTCCGACCAAAGATTGTTTACCGTAATCCAACGCAGCGAAGCTTCTAGAAGGGAAGGTTAAAACAATAACTAAAAAAGTTAAAATTATAAATCTCATTTATTTGAGTAATATTTCAATAAATTCTAACTTCTTAAGCTGAAATCTAAAAATTAATTATTTACTGAATGCTATATTTATTGAAATAGCAAATCACGAAATAGGTTTTGGATATAAATCCCTATGATGCAATTGTTGTTGGTTCTGGAGCTACAGGAGGAATAGCAGCTCTCACATTGGCAGAAAAAGGGATCAAAGTTTTAGTAATAGAAGCAGGCCCTCAAGTTAAAAGGCATGAAGCTAGTAATCATGAGCCAAAAAGTACATTAAAAAGATTATCAGGAGTTTTAACAAAAAAACATGCCAATCAATGCCAACATCCTGGTTATTGGAAAAATAACCCTGACTTATATTCAAATGAATTGAAGCATCCTTATGACTTCCCAAAAAAAAAGCCATTTCTTTGGACCCAAGGTCAACAATGCGGGGGGAGATCATTAACGTGGGGAGGTATAACATTAAGACTTTCCTCAGAAGATTTTCATCCGGCTAAAAAAGACGGATTCGGGCCAAACTGGCCTATTTCATACGATGAACTTTCCCCTCACTATGATTTCATTGAAAATTTCTGCGGCATCTATGGACGAAAAGATGACATTAAAGAAGTCCCAAATGGTAAATATATTGGTGAAATGCCTCTTACAGAAAACGAAAATATTTTTGGCAGCGAAGTTAAATCAAAATTAAATTATCCATTTATACAATCAAGAGGATTTGACCGTAATTCATCAGTAAAAGATAAAAAGTGGCCCAAATCCTCTAGTTTAGGTAGCACTTTAAAAAAAGCTTTAGATACTGGGAATGTACAAATAATTTCAAATCACCTAGTAGAGTCTTTTGAGATTAACAAGATAACAGAGCTTGCATCAAAACTAACGATCGTAAACTTAGAAAATGGGTGCAAAAAAGAATTAAATTGTGATTTGATCCTTCTTTGCGCATCAACAATTTCAACACTCAGAATACTACTGAACTCAGAATATAAATCAAATTCCTCAGGTTTTAAAGATAATTCTGGGAAATTAGGTAAATACCTTATGGACCATATATCTATTTGTAGATTTTTTTCAGTCCCAAAAACAAAAAACTCAAGAAAACCATTATCTAATCCTCCCGATCTTTCTGGAGCAGGCAGCTTCTTTATTCCATTCGGTTCAAATTTACCAAAAATTGATAATATAAATTTCCATAGAGGTTATGGAATCTGGGGGGCAATTGATCGATTAGGGATTCCTAAATTTTTGCAAAAAGACAGAAACACATCAATTGGCTTTCTTATCGCACATGGCGAAGTCCTTCCTAGAGAGAAAAACTCAGTTTCTCTCTCACGAAAAACAGATGAATGGGGTATCCCAATACCCTACATTGAATTCGAATGGAGCGAAAATGAGTTAAACATGGCTAAACATATGGAAAACACAATAAGTAAATCTATCACAGCTGCAAATGGAGAAATAAAAAATATTAATGAACTAATGAACATCCCATTAGGGAGTCTATTCACAAAAAATTTGATCGCACTTTCAGATAGTCCTCCACCTCCTGGATATTACATTCATGAAGTAGGAGGAGCACCAATGGGGATAAATGAAGAAAATAGCGTAGTTGATAAATTCAATAGATTATGGAGATGCAAAAATGTACTTGTACTAGATGGAGCATGCTGGCCAACATCATCTTGGCAAAGCCCTACACTTACAATGATGGCCTTGAGTAGAAGAGCCTGTTTAAATATTAAAAAGACTTAGAAGGTGTAAATAATTGATTTAAATAAATTTCTGAGACAGAATTATCTGTGCATCCGTTTTGAACGAGAAAAGTAGCTAATGCTGAATTTATAAGCTTATATTGATCCCAAGTTGGATTACTTAGTACGAAATCTTTCATAGTATTGTAAAGAGTTTCTGATAGCTCTGTTTCTAAAGAGACTTTATTTGAAGAGCACTCGACAAGTTTCTTATCAGTTAAATTTGATTGGCTGATTTGATCCATAGATTTATATTTTTCTGCATAACTATAATGATATTTTTTTCTAAAAAAATCAAAATAAATCTGCATGCAAACTTTTCAATTTATCAAATGAGACTCATGTTATAAGTTAGTTTTTAAAAAACTTACTTTTTAAAAAAGGAAATTGAATAAATTTTAAAGAAAAGTCAACAATAATGTTGATGTCCTGTTTTATTTGAAAAATACTGGCATTTCTAATGCAATGTGGATTTGGACGTGGAAAACAACCTACAAATTGTGGAAAATCTAGTCCAAAATACTTTCAAGGTTTTACATTAAGAATACTTATATATATTGAGTCTATTAAGACTAAGCTGAGAAAGAGACAGGTGATTAATTGATTTTCAACGGATTTTCTTAAGATTTAGTCTTTATTAGGCAAGCGAAGCGTGACAGGTCCTAAAGGATGTTTTGAATTTGGATAAATACTATGGTGATGGTGTTGGTGATTATGAACATGTTGATGAGCCTCAACATGTTCATGATCTAAGTAACGACCTCCTCCTGAGTTTGATTTTTCTTTGTTATGAGTTGGATTTTGTATTTCACAAGCACCATTACATTCAGGATCACATAAATCACAGCTAATCCCTAAGCCCTCTACATGGTCATGATGACTTTCTTGTATCATTCCAACTTCGTTTTCAAAGCCAAATAAATTTGATCTATATTTACAAGTTGAGCAATTCATAAAATTCTTACCTTCGTTATTAAGAATCTCTTCAATCCTTTCTACAAAAGTGTCGACCACATATGACTGTGAAGAAAGATATTTTGCATGTATAAATGAAATGTTTGGATTATTAATCGCAACTAAATCGCTTTGCCTTTTAATTCTGGTGACAAGGACACCTGAGAAAAGGAAATAAGGGAAAATAATTATATTTCTATAACCAAGTCTCACAACATTTTTCAAGCCAGGTTCAACAAGAGGGAAAGTTACTCCAGAAAAAACTGTTTCCCCCCATCCTAAACCAATACCCTCTACTATCATTCTCGTTATTTTCGAAACATTGGAATTCGCATCCGGGTCAGAAGAGCCTCTACCAACAACAACTAATAATGATTCTTCAGGTTTGAGAGTATTATTTTGCTTAAATACATCTTTTACTCTTTCACAAGCTGCACTAATCATTAAATTATTAATACCTAATTCTCTTCCATAAATTATTTCAATACCTGTTTGACTTGAATAATTCATAAGCAAGCTAGGTATGTCATTTTTTACATGGCCCGCAGCAAAAAGCATTGCGGGTATTGCAATTACTTTTTTTACAGAAAGATCTTTTAACTTGTCTAGAGCATCAACAATCGAAGGTTTAGCAAATTCCAAGAAACCATATTCAACTAAAAATTTTGGATATCTTTTTTGGATGAAATTAGTTAATTCTTGAAATTCAGTAATGGCTAGTTTATTTCTACTTCCGTGTCCACAAATAAGTATCGCTACTTGATTATTTAACTTCGAATCTAAATTATCCAAATTCAAGCTATTGCTTATACCATAATAGTAAAGAACAAGATCATGTAGTGAAAAATAATAATAATTTGCTTGAAGTTCCAAATATCAACTCAAAGGATGCAAAATTAAAAAAATTAATTTATGACGTGAATGATTCCTTATTTAGTCAGAATAATTATTCTAAGGAACGTTTGGAATACCTTTGCGTATGTAGTGGAGGAACAACCTCTAGCTGTGCAAAAAATGGGTTTTCAACTCTTGATCTAAGAAAAAATCACAGCAAAATTCACCTTGATATAGAAAGTAATTTAGTAACAATTGGAGGTGGGGTACTAATGGGAGATCTAGTAAATTATTTACAAAAACATAATCGAAGTTTTCCAATCGGACTTTCTAAACTTCCCGGAGCAGGTTATATACTTACTGGTGGAGTAAGCCCACTCAGTAGAGCTTACGGATTAGCCATTGATAATATTGAATCAATAAAAGGTTTCTTAGGTAATGGGACATTTATCTCTTTAAAAAAAAATCAAATAAATCCAGAAGAACGATTGATTTGGGAAGCAATCAAAGGAGCAGCACCATTCTTCTCAATTATTACCGAAATAGAACTTAAGACTATTCAATCTAATCCAATTAAGGTTATTGAAGGATTTGTAAATGTAAATGAACTTTCAGAAATAATAAAATTATCAGAGGAATTTCCAGAAAATATTAGTCTTCAATGGATTTATGCCCAAAAAATTTACTTATATATTTTTGCTGAGCTCAAAAGTAATTTAGAGGATAAAAGAACAGAAGAATACTTAATGCTTCTAGACAAATTTCCTACTCTAGAAAAACATTTCCATGAGAACTTTAACGAAATAAATTTCTTCCCAAAGGGATTAAATTTATATGAGCTAAATGCAAATAACCATTCTGAGGTAATTAGTCTTCTTGGAGAAGATTTAAAAAATGATATCCCAATTTTTATAGAATGTTTGAATGAAATAATGGACAATAAACCTAATAATTCCTGTTATGTTGCTTCTCAACAATTAGGTTGCAAAACCAAAAAGTTAAATCATGGCTCAAGCTTTTTTGTTCATAGAAAAAGTACTTGGAAACCATGGATATATGCATCATGGAAAAAAAATGATCTTCAAGAAAAAGAAGATGCGTTGGAATGGATGTATAAATCGTGGAGCAAGCTAAAAAGGTTTTATCCAAATATTCACTTAGCCCAATTGCATAATCATTTAAATTTTCATCAGGAAGAAATTACATTAGCCTTTGGAAATAGAATGAATGAATTAAAAACTTTAAAGAATATTTTTGACCCACAAGGTATTTTGCCTCCTTTATGAGG
>CACASR010000027.1 GCA_902535175.1 uncultured Prochlorococcus sp. | reverse complement strand
CCCTGAAGCTGTGTTATCAGTAGAGATAGTTGTGACGTTAAACTCGTTCTCCCCTATGTCGTAAATCCAATGTCTTCCTGTACGAACCGTTGAATTAGCAGATATTTCTTGGAAAAATAATTTATTAAGGCTTTCATCGTACCAAAAATTATTTTGATTACTTAAACTGACATTGCCATTTGAGGCATTATCAAAGGTGACTATTTTTTCAAATGAAGTTATCGAATCACTCACACTTGATTTATAAATTTCTGCACTCGAACTTTTGTGATAAATAAAATAATTCGTATCTGCCTTTGAGGTACTGCTAATGAAAGGGAAAGTTAAAGATCCCAAAACAACATAAGTAAAAAGTTTTTTCATATAGATGAATATTTTTTATATAGTTGTATGGTTTAAGAAAGAAAACAACAAAATATCAGTTTAATGTAACCAATAACGCGGGTATATTTTAAGCACCCGCGCTAGTAAAGGGTTGTCACTAAGCGTCACTATAAGCTTTGAAATAAAAGTATAAAAGTCAGTTATTGCTATCAGTCTCGCTTGTAAAAAGGTATCTTTTCAAAGCACATGCGCTACTAAGCTGCGCCAGGCCCCGCCAATAAGATATTTTCAATAACTGATATCTATGAAAGACCTAAATTGAGAATATTTTATAAAAAAATATTTTTTTATGCTAAAAAAAAGTTTTTTGTCGCTTTTTGGTCACTAAATAAATATGTGTTTTATCGCCTGAAACTGATAAAAATTAACAATTAAAAAACTTCTAAATCATTTTTAAAATTAAAGGCCAACTATTTATTTCCTATTTTTTACTTTATATTTCGAATTAGTTTTAAAAATTTTGAAAAAGTAACAGGATACTTATTTGAAAAATTTTAATTGAGGTACGTTTGGTCAAGTTAATTATCAGCAAGAGTTGTAATACCCACTAAAACTTATGCCAATTGTTAAAAATATTTAATGAAGGATATTTAAAAAATTTAGAAAGTTGTAAATTTCGGTTTAAATGGAGCTGATCCAAAATAATCGAGAGTGCCAGATCCTTCGTAAGAAGACGCCCCAATTGCATAACCAACATTTTTGACACTTAATTCAACTTCTAAACCTTGAGTAGAATCATTAATAGTTACCGGTGTTCCAGAATTAGTTTCAAAGACAGCAAATAGCCTCTCGGGTTCTGCTTTACTAGAAACTTTCGGTGTAGTGCCTATACATTTATTATTAACATGATCACATTTTTTTAACAAAATTGCTGCGACTTTACCACCACCAGTCATATCTGTGTAGTCCATTTCTGAACTGTCCCCAACAGTCCAATTACCATTCTCATCTCCCCCGCCAATCTCATCGAGTTCTTCTCCATGTTCTTGTGCAGCTGCGCTTCCTACAACAGGCTGACCATAAAGTCCCCACTCATCTTCTCCTTGAGTAGAGTAATATCTCGTTCCATCAGCCAGGGTATAACTCCCTTTTAATTTGAATTTATTTGAAATTAAAATAAATGCGTGGGTATAAGTGTTTGAAGGAGGCCTATCTGCAGCTGAGGGTAGTGCAGCCTGTTTCGAGGATGAATCGCCAGGCGCTAAGTCGACTGTTACTCCACTTGGACTAATCATTGTTGTAACGCAATTAGTTTTGTCCCAGGCCTTGCTTCCTTTAGAGCCTGTTATTGGGTCAGATGTACATAGTCCCATTTCATAAATGGTTAATTCAAATTTATCGGGAGTAGTAAGACAGCTACCCCAACTAGTATCGGAACTATCAAGATTGGTAATGTAATCAATAGTTGCGTTTTCTGAGCCACTTTCTGGGCAGAGAAATTGCTGCATGGCTTTTGCTCGATTAGCTGAAAGACCACAAAATAATAAAGATGAAGAAAAGCCTAAAATTCCTAGCTGGGAGATTATAGATTTTTTAGAGTAATTTTTCATAATGGTGGAATTTTAAAAAGTAAATGTTAGAAAAAAAGTTAGAAATTAGAAATAATTTAAAAAGTTCGCAAATTTAAACTCCTTTTGCTCTATTTTGGAATTCCCCAGATGATCTTTCTAAAAGAACATCATATTTACGTTTGACTGGTTGCGTCATTTGAGTGATCATATTTTTCTTGTAATTTGCTGTCTCATATCTCACTGGATTTCCCGTGATGTTCATTCTTAAACCAAAGAAGGTTTCATCTGTACCTGGTAGAGAAGTATTTACGGTTGTAGATGCTGCAGCAATCTCATTGGATACATAAACTTCTAATCCAACATGAGGAGTGGCTTGCCAGCTAAGAGATCCCTCTAAACCGGAATTATCTTGCGTATTTTTATAGTCCCAATTAAATCCTCTTACAAAAAAGGCTATCTCTGGATTATTTGGCAATCTATAACCAACTTCTACATCCCATCCTGGGACTACTCTTTCCGAGTAGGAGGAGCCATCCACGGTGACGGATTTTTCATTAGTTATTGCCATGTACCAGTTGTTTCTAAATTCAAAATCCTTCCAGAAATATTCTCCACCTAATCCAAGTCTGCTATGCGCATCACTATAATCTGTCATTCTGTAATCCCAGAAAGCATTAGCTCCAACCATAGAAACATCATCAGGACGATGTCTTATTCCTAGACCTAAGTTTGTTGTTGAGCCATCTGCATTTGTTGCAGTTGCTAATCTTGCTTGAGAAAAAGCAAGTGTTTTAATATCACCCTCATCATCTTTAGCTAGCTCTCCTAACTTCATCAAACTATTTAAAGAGAAACTTGTATCAGATTCTGTTCCTCCAGAAATATTTACTGATGTCTGAGCAAAAAATGGAATACTTTGAATAGAACTATTAGCTGTTGAATTTACAAAGTCATATCCGGCATCGGCTAATATTCTTTTACCATCACTAAACATTAAATCAGTATATTCACTGCCTTCGGCACCTTGATTCATTAAGGGAACAAACTTAGTTGAATAAGTTGCTGTTTTGATTATGTATTCTTCTAATTTGTCTTTTGGTTCGTATATATTTTGCTTGTTTGCAGTTTGATCAAATTTGATTTCTTCAAATTTGTATTCGTTTGCTGTAAGAGGCAAAGTGGAACCCAAAGAAAATGCTGCTAATAGTGCAGAAGTTTTGGAGAGGTTCATTATTTAAAATTTTTTTTATTATTGGTGTAATTTTCAAAAAAGTCTAGCTTTTAGAGACATAACTACATATTCACGAGAATTTGAACCATTTATGAACTAAGAAGCAATTTATTTAAAGTTTAAAGAAATAAACAAAATAAAATTTAAAGAAAAATTGATTAATGAGCACCCGCGCTACCAAGCTGCTCCACACCCCGCTCATAAGATATTAGTTCATAACAGACATCTATAAAAAGACCAAATTGCTGTATTTTTATAAAAATCACTTTTAAGGCTGGAAAATAATTTTTAGTGATATTTTCTTATTTGAAACCTTAGTGATTTTGCACTATTGGTTTTTATATAGTTACGTCGAATAGTTTTTTTGGCTCTTATATTTATCACCCTATGGAAATATCTTATTATTAAATTCTTTTGAAGAATTATTATAGTAATATTTGAATTTTCAAGGTATGAAAAATCTAGAGAGTTTGATTAAAACATATAATGATTTCCCCAAAAAAGGTATTGCTTTCAAAGACATCCTCGGAATAATTCAAGATTCAGAGGCTTTTAAGGAACTAATCCTTAAGATGTCATCAAACAAAGTAATAAAAAGTTCTGAGGCGATTATCTCAATAGAGGCAAGAGGTTTTATTTTTGGCTCAGCAATTTCCCTTTATTCATCGAAACCAATGTTAGTAGCTAGAAAGCCAGGAAAACTTCCTGGGGAACTCATTGAAGAGAACTACTACTTAGAGTATGGGAAAAGCTCCCTATCAATTCAAAAGGAGTCACTTGAGAAGTTTAGTTCTTATGCAATTGTTGACGACTTGCTTGCTACTGGGGGCACAATTGATTGTGTAGCTAATTTATTAATGAGAAGTGGTAAAAAGGTTTGTGGTGTAGTTACAGTTGTTGAGCTTTTGAAACTTAATGGGAGATCTCGCTTCAATTTTCCCGTTGAATCTATGTTGAGTATGTAGTTGAACTTAAGATAAAGTTTTACAGAAAGTTGGGAAAAATTAGGTATTCATAACATTCTTATTGTTGATTAAACTATACCTAATGTACCTGCTGTAAAACCAATTACTAAAAAGAAAACAAATTCTGCCAAGTCTCTAGGCATAGAATTAACAAATAAATTTAATTGAGTCATTTAACCTTGTGCTCCTCAGGTTTATAGAATTTTTAAAAATATAACTAATGAAAAATTTTTTTGAGCTAGTATCGAGTAATTTTTTCTTTTTTCTAAAGATTTCGCATTTAATTTAAGAAATGTTTTATGTAAAAGTATTTAATTATGTGTAATCTTGTTATTATTGGTAAATAAACATTGCTTAATGATGGAATATAAAAAAAAGTCCCTAGCAAATCTTGATATAAAAAAAGACTATGAAGAAATAGATACAAGATTAGCTTCTGGTTGGTACGTCGATGATATTAATCTTTCAAAAAAGAAAATCTATAAAACCAAAAAAACTCCTTTTAAAATTTCTAAAAAAATTAACTCATAAAGAAATAATTTTTGAATAGTAAATTAAGGTAAAATCATATTTCTAAATCATTAATTTCTTAATAACTTGAATTTTTAAGATTTTTTTATTACCTACTTAAATGTTTAATCCATACCTAATTAATATTTAAAGTAACTAATCCATTTATCAAGATATTGATTAGAGTGTTTAAAATATTTTTTGTAATTTTTCCACTTTTGTATTGATGATTTGTAAAGTGGTTGAACAACTTGAGAAGAGGAAGGAGTATTTATTTTCCCTCTTTCATGAGCAGTACTTCTATAATTTTTTATATTTTCATCCCAACTAACATCTAAGAAATTCAAAATTTTTAAAGTATGATTATCAAAATCTTCAATTAAATCTTCATATTTTGACGTTATGTAATCCATTTTTAATTTTTCCTTGTAGTCCAACCAGGTACTCATAGTCAAATCATAAACTCTCGAGGCTGATTCAATACTTCGGAAGTTAGACATGGCATTGTTTGGCTCAAAAGATTGCTGGAAGCAGGACAATACAGTGTCGTAAGGATTTCTATAGGTAAAAATTATTTTTGAATTAGGGAATAATATATTTATTAGTGGTAAGCAAACAGTTTGAAATGGAAATTTATCAATCAATTTTTTTGCGCTTTTTTTATCTGAATTCTTTTGTAGTATTTCCAAATAATGATTTCGCAAAAAATCCAGATCTTCCAAACTTAATTTGTGAAGTTCATTAAGAGAGTATTTAAATTTTGATTTTATAATTTTTTCAACCGAATTAATTAGAGGTTTTTCCTCCAAAACATCAATTTCAGGATGGCTCCTTAAAATTGTGTCAAGTAATGTAGTACCTGATCTAGGGAAACCTATTAAAAAAACCGGAGAATTTTTAAGTATTTTTGTATTTTTGTTTTTTGCTAAAAAAGCTTTGTTATCAATATTTTTTCTATATATATGTATGTAATTTTGGAAAACTTTTGGATTTGTATTCTCATATTTTAAATTAAGTTGACTTTTCTCAAAACATTTAAAGGCTTCATCATAATTTTTAACTTTTTCTTCAATAAATGCTCTAAAGGACCAATAAAGGAGATTAGTAGAATGATCAGTATTTTTTATCCATTCATTTGATACTTGGTTTATAAATTTTTTTGCTGTAATGAAATCCTTCTCCCTAAAGGAAATTCTTGCTTTAAACATAAATATTTCATTAATAATATTTTTATTCTTTTTTAAACTTTCGATCTTATTTTTTAATTTGCTCAGTTGGTTAGTTTTTTCATAAAGTCTAAAAAGATTTCTGTAGGCAAAATTGTAGTTTTTATTAATTTCAATTGCACTAAGAAATAATTCTTCTGCTTCTGATAACTTATCTAAATCTATTTTTATTGATCCTAAATTAACATAAGCTAATTCAAATTTTGGATTATAAATAATAGCTTTTTCAGTATAATTTTCTGCTTCAATTAGATTACCCTGTTTTGATAGAAGGGAACCGAGATTGCTATATGCAAGAGAAAAATCTGATTTTATTTCAATAGCTTTTCGATAGCAGAGCTCCGCTTCCTTGTTCTTTTTTTTGTTGGAAAGAATGTTGCCTAAGTTATTTAGTGCTATTGGTGAAGATGAATTTATACTAAGCACCTTTCTTAAGCATTGCTCTCCTTCATCAAATTTCTCTAATTCGTTTAATACTGCTCCAAGGTTAGTAAGGGCAAAATCAAAGCTAGGATTAATTTTAAGAGCATCTTTTAAGAATATTTCTGCTTGCTCTGGTTTTCCTGAGTCTTTTAGAACGCAGGCTAAATTAACTAAAGCATTAATATCTTTTGGGTTTATTTCTAAGCTCTTTTTTAAAAAAAATTTCGCTTTTTCAAGATTACCTTCACCTACTAATATTCCGGCCAAGATAGAATAGGACCTTAAGTATTTGGGATTTACTTCAATAGCTTTATTCAAAATATTTTTAGCATTATCACTTCTCCCTTTAGCCACTAGTACATTGGCTAGGTTTGAATATGCCTCTAGACAATCTGGGAATTTTTTAATTGATTCATTAAACAGCAATATCGCTTTATCAAACTGTTTAATTTGAGAATAAATACTACCTAAATTATTAAATATCCTTGGATCATAGATTTTATTTTGTATTAAATAATCATATATTTCCGACGCTTCTTTAATTTTTCCCTTTGAGTGTAACGATAGTGCATTGGCAATCAATTTATCTTTTTGTAAAATAGTATTTTTTTTTTCTATTGCCTTTTTGTTGGTTCTATCGTTGTTCCCAAATCCTTTCATGATTATTGATCTTAATAATTTAGAAACTCTCAGAATATAACTTAACTTTGAATTACTGATAATGTTGTTCAAAAATCAATAAATCTTATAAATTTCAACAAATAATGCCTGAAAAATTGTTTCTAGGGACACAAATATTATCGTCACATTCTCAACTAAAATTTACTCTTTCTTTTATGAATATCTCTAAAACCCTCTTCTATCAGTAGATTTCACATATTGAGGATAATTCCATTCTAAGAAAAAATCAAAAAATTAAGTTTTAGCTAAAAGGGTATCCGTTGATACTTGAAAAAATGATAATTTTTACGTTATCTTAAGGTGTCCTTTAAATTTCGTGTGAGGAAATTTATGAAGCTTTTTAAGAGCTTACTCGTGGCTCCTGCAACACTAGGCTTATTAGCGCCTATTGCTGCATCTGCTAACGAAGTTACAATCAATGATTTTAACGCTGCAGAAGAAATTGCAGTTACAAACAGCCGTGTAGACGGTTTAGAAGCTAGATTCAATGACCTTGAAGCTGGTTCATTCTCAGAAACAACTACAGCATCTTTCGGTGTCGATTTTCTTATTGGTGCTGCTGATGGTGGTTCAACTGAAGCTACAACTTTCACTTACGGAATGGGGATCGGCTTAGAAACTAGCTTTACTGGCGAAGATTCTTTAAGCGCAACCATTGACATAGGTAATGCTACAGCTACAGATCCAATTGGTGGTACTGATGGTTTGAACTTTGATGGAACAGGTGACAAGCTACAACTTGATGGTCTTACATACACATTCCCATTAGGTGGTGCAACAGTAATGGTTGGTGATAACACTGATATCAGCGCTGTTTACACTGGAGCTTGTGCTTACAGTTCTTTTACTGACTATATGGGTAACTGTGGTACAGGTAGTTCTGTTGGTGTAGGTGGTAGTGGTGTTACTGCTGCAATGTCATACGCTTTCGATAGCGGATTTTCACTAGCTGGTGGTGTTTCATCTGATCCTACAAAAGTCCTAACTGAAGAAGGTACTGATATCTACGGCATGGAAGCTGCTTACACTGCAGATTCTTACGGAGTAGCAGTTGCTTATTCTGATAATGAATCATCAACTTTCTGGGGCGTCAATGGTATGTATGCTTTTGACTTCGCAACAATCAGTGGAGGCGTCGAGTCTGAAGATCCTGGTTCTAGTACAAAGACAGGTTTCTTTGTCGGTCTAAGTTTCCCTGAAGTTGGAGCTGGTTCTCTTGACATAGGTATGGCAACATCAGCTAACTATGCAAGTTCTGACACTGAGTACTACACCTACGAAGCTTCATACTCTTATCCAATAAATGATGGTATGACAATCACTCCAGGTGTATTCATCAAAGAGGGTACAACTGATACAACTGGTTTCGCAGTTAAAACTTCATTTAGTTTCTAATTAAATTATTTTAATTATTAATTAAAACTACACACTTAAAAAGACCTGCCATTAAGGTAGGTCTTTTCTTATTGAAAAAATTTTTTAAGAGAAATAAATGTATTATTACTTATAAAGTATTGTTTCTTTTGAATTGAAATGAAAAATATTTCAGTAGAGATAATAAAATATATTCAAATTGCTAGAGAGAATCAAAAAAAAGGGAATATATATCAAGCTAATGAAATTTATAGGAAATTAATCAATCAAAAAATATACACATATGAGTTACTTATGTCATATGGAATATTTTGTAAAGAGATTAATAATCTAAAAATTGCAAAAAATTTATTTTTTTTATCTATAAAGAAATATCCCTTAAAAATTAATTCATATATATTGCTTGCTGAAATTTTTAGAAAAGAGAATAAAATTAATGATGCTTTGAAAATATTGCATGCAGCTAAAAAAATAGAAAAATCAAATCCTGAAATTGATTACAATTTATCAATCTCATACAAAACTATTAAATTATTTAGTGAAGCAATATTATCTATTGATTCTGCAATAACCCTACAGCCTAAAAATCAAATATATCAAATTTTAAAAGCAGATATACTTGTTGAATTTTTTAAAAATGAAGAGGCAAAAAAATTATTAGTTAATTTAAAATTAAAAAATGATAGTTTCTTATTTTTTCAAAGGGGAATTTTACTTTCGAAGATATTTATCAATCAAAAGGAATATAAATTAGCTGAAGATGCTCTTTTAGGTTTAAGAAAACTATTTAGTAAAGAGAGAATTTTATATCTTAATCTGGGTGAGCTTTATTTTAAAAATGAAGAATTAGAAAAAGGAATTTTAATTTTAGAGGAAGGGATTAAAATTTTCCCAAAATTCATTCCGTTGAGGTTTAATTTGGGAATTATGTATAGAAATATAGGGTTAATAGAATCATCTATTAAGACGCACTTGGAAATCTTATTAGACGATCAATTTAATGCAAATAGTTATTATGAATTATCAACTATGTACAATTTCTCAAATCACAAAGAGCAATTAAAAACTCTTCTAAATATTGAGATAGAAAACCTCTCTCAAAAGGAAAAGATATACATTTCTTATTCAAAAGCTAATGCCTACCATAACAATAAAGACTATAAAAAAAGTGCATATTTTCTTAAAATAGCCAATGACGAAAAACTTAAGATTCAACCATCTGACATACAAAGAAAGTTGAATACTGGTGAATATTTCAAGAATTTAAAAATAGATCAGCATTTAAACTTTGAGAAATTGAAAGATAGTAATCGATATTTATTTATTGTTGGAATGCCTAGGTGTGGTAGTACATTGCTAGAGAGTATTTTAAGTCTTAATCCTGAAGTTAAAGATCTTGGAGAAGTTTGTTTTTTAGAAGAATCTCTTCAGAAAACTGATGATTTGCTTGAAGTTAGAAATCTCTACGCAGAAAAAGTAAAGCTTATTGACTCCGAA
>CACASR010000026.1 GCA_902535175.1 uncultured Prochlorococcus sp. | reverse complement strand
TCTTAAAGTAAGAGGCGGTGAAATCAAAATTTATGATAAAAATCATGCACCGAAAATAAATAAATCTTTTAATAAGAACGGTAAAGTGCAAATTATTTTTCAAGATCCTTTTTCAAGTTTGAATCCGAAAATGACAATTAAAAGTATTTTGGAAGACATATTTTTTATTCAAAAAATTTCAGATAAAAGAAAAATCGAAAAAGAAATTAGATTTATGTTAAGAAATTTAAATCTCCCCTTAAATAATGATTTTTTTAATTCTTATCCTAACCAATTATCTGGTGGTCAATTGCAAAGAATTTCATTGGCAAGGGCGCTATTGTTGAAGCCAAAAATTTTAATTTGTGATGAGAGCGTAAATATGTTGGATGCTTCAGTAAAAATAGAGATTCTTGAATTACTAAGAGTCTTTCAAGAAAAAATGAATTTAACGATTATTTTTATTACCCATGATTTAGGCATTGCAAAAAGATTTTGTAATAGGTTGCTAGTTATGAATCATGGAAAGATAGTTGACGAAGGAGAAAGTTCTACAATATTCACTAAAACTCAAAACCCATATACAAAATCGCTTCTAAATTCCTCTTTAAATCTCATTTAACTTTAAGAACACTTAGTAATTTTTGAAAATCTAATGGTAATTCTGATTCAAATATCATTTCTTTACCATTTATTGGATGTATAAGTCCAAGCTTGATGGCGTGTAAAGCTTGGCCATCTAATTTACAGGGTAGTTTTTTACATCTTCCATATAATGGATCACCCACAATTGGATGATTAATGTGAGCACAATGAACTCTTATTTGATGCGTTCGTCCCGTATCTAGTTTGAAACTCATTAATGAGTAATTGCCAAATCTTTCTTCTAATTTCCAATAGGTACAGGCATACCTTCCTGAAGTTTCTTCAACTACTTTATATTTCAATCTATTTAATTTATCTCTGCCAATATATCCTACTATTTGGCCTTTTTCAGAATTAGGTGCTCCATGAATTACTGCAATATATTCGCGTAATGCTATTTTTTCTTTAATTTGTTTCTGGAGATTTACTAATGCCTCTTGGCTTTTTGCAACCACCATACATCCGGAGGTATCTTTA
Organism: uncultured Prochlorococcus sp.; assembly: GCA_902535175.1. Taxonomy (GTDB): domain Bacteria; phylum Cyanobacteriota; class Cyanobacteriia; order PCC-6307; family Cyanobiaceae; genus Prochlorococcus_A. The sequence goes on along the minus strand of CACASR010000026.1, from coordinate 12,081 downwards.
TCTAATCTGTGAACAATCCCAGGTCTTAATTTCCCATTAATTCCAGGTAGATCTTTACAGTGAAAAAGTAATCCATTCACTAAAGTTCCAGATTTATGTCCAGGGGCTGGATGAACTATTAGACCTGATTGTTTATTGATGACTATGATGTGCTCGTCTTCAAAAAGGATATTTAAATCCATTTTTTCAGGTTTCAAATAAATAAGAGGTTCTGGAGGAGGCATCCATATTTGAACATTGTCGCCATTTTTTAGTGGGGTCTTTGCTTTTGCGGTCTTATAGTTTACAAGTACTAAACCTGAATTTATAAAATGTTGAATTCTTGCTCTACTTTGTTCTGGCCTTTTACTTACCAACCATCTGTCTAGCCTCATAGGCAGAGGTTGCTCATAAATAATTTCTATAAGCTCACCTTCTCCAATGCCGAAAGAATTTTGATTATTTAATTCCATAGTGGGACTTCTAAAGCAATTTTACCCAGCATTTGATTTCTATAATCTTCCAATAACTTATGAGACATTCTCCTTTTATCACCTGAAGTATGTTTTGAAGCTGCTTCGTTGATCCAAGCAGAAGGACTCTTAAAGCCTTTTGTAATATCAACTCCATATCTTTTAGATATTTGTTTAACTGAGATATTCGCATTCTTATCTTTGTTGAGAGTGGATATAATTTTGATAAACCCAATTGCGACACTTTCTATTTCATAAGCAGCTTCACCAATATCGTCACACAGTGCAAGATTAAGTGCTGATTTTTGATCTTCTAAATTTGGAGGTATAACACCAGGAGCATCTAGCAGATCTATACCACTCTCTAATTTTATCCATCTTAAATTACGAGTCACGCCTGCTTTCCTAGCGCTATCTACAACTCTTTTTTTTGCAATTCTATTAATTAATGCTGACTTTCCTACGTTTGGAAAACCAAGTGTAAGGGCTCTAATTGGCCTAATTCGCATTCCTCTAGAGAGTCTTCTTTCGTCGATTGAGGACCTAGAATCTTTGGCTGACTTACAAATTTCTTTAATCCCTATTCCTCTTTTAGCATCACACCAAAGAGGATATTGATCTTTATCATTAAACCATTTGTTCCAACTATTTATTGTATGAGGGGAGATCATGTCTGATCTGTTAATAACAAGAATATGTTTTTTATTATTTATCCATTTATTTAAGTGTGGATGTCCTGTTGACAAAGGAATTCGTGCATCTCTAACTTCTATGATTAAATCTACTTTATTGATAACTTCAGATAATTTCTTTTCTGCTTTTGCGATATGGCCTGGGTACCATTGGATTTTGGGTATGTCCACTTCAATAAATCAAATAAAATTTTGTATTCTTTTTAGTTTTACAAGTTTCAAAAGTATTTACTTCTAAAGTTTAGTATAAATTTAATGACTAAAAAATTTTTATAATCGTTAATTTTTAAAATTTATTAAGGCATAGGTAACAGTAACTACTTTTTAACCCAATAAGCCCAAATTAACGTTAGGGTCTTGGGATTATAAATATAGCTTGTTTAATGTCAAAATTATCTCTTTCCAACCTTGATAAGACACATTTAGAAGGAAAAAAAGTTCTTGTAAGAGTAGATTTTAATGTTCCATTAAATGAAGATGGTCAAATAACCGACGATACGCGTATTCGTGCAGCGATCCCAACTATTGAATATCTTATTAATCATTCCGCAAAAGTTATTTTAGCTGCTCATTTTGGTAGACCAAAGGGTCAGGTAAATGAAAAAATGAGATTAACTCCAGTAGCAGCAAGATTAAGTGAATTGTTGGGGCAAAATGTTGCTCTTACTAACAGTTGTATTGGTGATGAAGCAGTTGAACAATCAAATAGCTTATCTAATGGAGATGTTCTTTTACTTGAAAATGTTCGTTTTTTTGGTGAAGAGGAAAAGAACGACCTAGAGTTTGCTAAAAAATTAGCATCACATGCAGATATGTATGTAAATGATGCTTTCGGTGCTGCTCATAGAGCGCATGCTTCAACTCAGGGTGTTACAACTTATTTAAGTCCCTCAGTAGCTGGATTCCTTTTAGAAAAAGAATTGAAATACCTACAAGGAGCTGTAGATTCCCCAAATCGTCCATTGGCAGCAATAGTTGGAGGATCAAAGGTTAGTAGCAAAATAGGAGTACTTGATTCTTTACTAGATAAGTGTGACAAAATCATGATTGGTGGAGGTATGATTTTTACTTTTTACAAAGCTAGAGGTTGTGATGTCGGAAAGAGCCTTGTAGAAGAAGATAAACTCGAGCTTGCTAAAGATTTAGAAGCAAAAGCAAAAGCAAAAGGAGTAGAATTGCTATTACCCACTGATGTGGTTTTGGCTGATGAATTTTCTCCTGACGCCAATAGTAAAATATCTCAAATTGATGCAATTAGTGGGAATTGGATGGGTCTAGATATTGGTCCAGATTCCATTAAAGTTTTTCAGAATGCACTTGCAGAATGTAAGACAATTATTTGGAATGGTCCAATGGGAGTTTTTGAATTTGATAAATTTGCAGACGGTACAAATGCAATAGCTACGACTCTTGCGGACTTAAGTGCTTTTTCTGAAGTTTGTACAATAATTGGTGGTGGAGATTCAGTCGCAGCAGTAGAGAAAGCAGGATTAGCTGAGAAAATGTCTCATATATCTACTGGAGGTGGGGCTAGTTTGGAACTTTTAGAAGGGAAAACCTTACCAGGTGTAGCTGCGTTAAACGACGCTTAGGCTATATTTCATCAACAATATCAATACTCTTTGTGAAAGTAATCATTCCTTCAGGATGAGCAATGATTCCTGACCAAATTTGTATCTCTGGTTTTGAAGGGGCTCTTGTTATTTTAAAAATCCCTCCAGAAGCCAATGGCTCCAATAATATTTCTTGTTCAAAAAATGAATTAACTTGATGAGGTTTTATAGCTCCAGCAATAATGACTTTTTCAAGAGGCTTATTTAGAATTATATCGATATCGTATTTTGAACCAGTAAGAACTTTATCAGGTATTTTAAAACTGATATCTATTTTTTTATTATCGTTTCTTATTGTGGTGAATAAATTTTTGATAATCCCTTCATCTATTTTCCCATTTACGATTGACAATAAATAATCAAATTTGGATTCGAGCATATATATTTCTCCATTAACAATTTTTTCCCCAGAAACTTGTATTTGCAAAATATCTTTATCTGGAATATCAGATTTTAATCTTTTGATCTTCCATTTGCTGTTAGGGAAATCATTAATAATCTTTGAAAATTGTTTTGGTATATTTTGGCTTTTTTCATTTCTAAAATTTTTTCTAATGAATTCTAAATCTCTTGCATTTAAGGAGTTTTCTAGATTTCTTATAAAATCAATTTTCAAAGTTTGCGTTATTGCTGAATAGGGAATAATAAGATAAACAAATAAGTAGAGAAGAAATCCTATATTTTTGAATAAGTTTAAATTAAACATATTAATCATTGGTTATTTTATTCTACTATTTTAGGTTTTTATGTCTAAAAAAAATAATTTATTAATTGCAGCCAGTGGAACAGGGGGGCATATTTTTCCAGCCTTAGCAGTTTCTAAAGAGTTGGAAGATGAATGGAATATTCATTGGTTGGGTGTTGGTCAAAGACTTGATGCGAATTTTATTCCCAAAAAATATAATTTGAGGACTTTGAATATAAAGACACCAAGAAAAAATATTTTTTTGTTTTATCAATATATAGAAATTTTAATGTCAACTTTTAAAATAATTAGGATCTTAAAAGAAAAAAAAATTAACTTAGTTTTTGCGACTGGCGGTTATATATCTGCACCTACTATTGTTGCTTCAAAACTTCTCAGGATACCTATCATTATTCATGAATCAAATGTAATTCCAGGAATGGTCACGAAATATTTTGGTTTTTTATGTAACTATGTTCTTTTAGGATTTAAAGAAACAAATTCTTATTTAAAAAATTGTAAAACTATTTTCACTGGAACACCTTTAAGAGAGCAATTCTATAAATTTAATTTTTTGCCAGAATGGGTTCCAAAAGGAAATGGACCTCTTTTGATTGTTATGGGAGGTAGTCAAGGAGCAAAAGCTATAAATCAAATTCTTTATGAATCTCTAGAATTTTTAATAAAAAAACAGTTTCGGATAGTTCATATTGTTGGCGAATCTAATCAACAACCTTTTCATGTAAAAAACTCCAAAAATTATATTCAAAAGAAATTTACTAATGAAATAGCAGCTTTAATTCAAAACTGTGATCTTGTAATATCGAGATCTGGTGCAGGAACAATCAATGAACTAATGGAGGCTGAAAAACCTTCAATTTTAATTCCATATCCAGATTCTAAGAATAATCATCAGGAGAAAAATGCCATGATTCTTGCTGAAAGTGGAGGCTCAGTTTTAATCAATCAGAATAAAATGTCTAAAGAAGTTTTTGAAGAAACTCTAGAAAGAATTTTTAAAATAAAATCAAAAAAGGAAAAAAATCATTATGAAATATTAGATCTCATGAAGAAGAACATGGAAAATAATAATAAAATTAAATCTAAGAATGAGATTAAAAAGTATATTAATTATTTTTTAAAGGAATTCTGAATTTCCTTACATAAAAGAGTGTTATTTTCTCTATTCTGCAGACTTATTCTTGCCCACTTGTCGTCAAGAAATTTAAATGAAGTGCATTCTCTAAGCAATATTCCCTTATTTTCTAAGTATTTTATATTTGGCGACAAGGATGTTTCACTTTCTATTAAAAAAAAGTTGGTTGAAGAGTTATGAATTTTAAGGTTCTCTATTTTTAATAATTTTTCAAATACTCTCTTTTTTTCAATATTTATCCAGCTGTGAATCTGTTTTGTCCACTGTTCATAGAATTTCTTATTACTTAGTAGATCAATTCCGGCTTTAATAGCAAATGAATTTAAAGGCCAAGGATCTCTATTTATTTCCCATTGTTTAAGTTTTTTCGATGAGCCAATAACGTAACCTAATCTAAGACCAGGAATATTGAAGATTTTGGTCAAGCTTCTCAAGACTAATAAATTATCAAATCTTTTGGTTAATGGTATTAAAGATTCTTTGTCTCCATTAGGTGTTATCGATAAGAAAGCTTCATCGCAGATAACTAATTTATATTTTTTCACAACTTCCTCCAATGAATTTTTTTTCCATAATTGGCCGGTAGGGTTATGTGGATTTGTTATCCAAATAACATCACCTTTTGGATGAAGCGGAAATGATTGAGGAAAAATATTATTCCAGTTTTTTGGTAATTCGCAATGCATAAAATTGCTATTCCAACAATTTAAAGATCTTTCATAATCAACAAATGATGGAGAAGGAATACAACTTATTCCGAATTTGGATGCTTCATAACCTGCCCAGGTTATTAGTTCAGAAGCTCCATTCCCAGGCAATATATTGTCTGGATTAATACCATGAAATTTGCCGATTATTTTTTTCAGATCACTCAAGTTTCTTTCTGGGTAATATCTAAAGCCAAGATTCTTAATTTCCGCATTTATTGAATCTATTATTATTTGAGGGGGATCAAAGGGTACTAATGATGCACTTGCATCAATTATTTCAGAGGGTAATAAATTTAATTTTTTCGCAGTTGCATATACATTTCCACCGTGCTTCAAGTTTGATCCTTGCATGGCTAACGTTGTGTAATCATGAGGTTCATTATTCATTCTTTAATTTTATTCAACCCACTTTAAATCTGATCCAATTGCATCTTTTATGCTAGATAATTGATGGTTGTTGAGTTGCTTTATAATTCCCTTAAGTATATCTGGTACTAATTGAGGACCCTTATATATCCATCCTGTATAGAGTTGAATTAATGATGCTCCAGAACAAATTCTTTCCCAAGCTGATTCAGGACTATCTATTCCACCAACGCCAATTAAAATAATCTTTTTATCAATATTATGTATATGTTTTATTATTTGATTTGCTTTTTTTTGGAGAGGCCTTCCACTTAATCCTCCATTCTCTTGTGAGAGTAATAATCCAGTTTGCCTGATCTTTCTATTTTCGAGACCTAATCTATCAATGCTGGTGTTTGTAGCAATTATTCCATCGATATTTTCCTCGATTATTAATTGGCAAATATCTTCAATATCACTAAGGCCTAAATCTGGCGCAATTTTTACAAATAATGGTGGACAATTAGGTAAGTTTTTAATTTCTCTAAGAAGTTCTTTTAGAAGAATTGGATCTTGTAATTTTCTTAGTCCTTCAGTATTTGGAGAACTAACGTTTATTGCTGCGTAATCACAATATGGAATTAATAATTTTAGAGAAGTTAAATAATCATCTTTTGCTTGAGATAAACCTGTAATTTTTGACTTCCCGAAATTTATCCCTAAACAAATATTCTCCCTATTTTTTTTAAACTCAATACCTTGTTCAAGAAAGTTTTTAACTAGATTTTCAGCACCATTATTATTAAAACCCATTCTATTTAATGCCGCCTCTTCTTCTGCTAATCTAAACAACCTTGGTTTGGGATTACCTTCTTGAGAAAACTTAGTTACTGTGCCAAGTTCAGCAAATCCAAAACCAAAATTTTTCCATATGTTTGCAGCATTTCCATTTTTGTCAAAACCCGCAGCTAAACCAACTGGATTACAAAAATTTATTCCACATATTTTCTGAGTTAACCTTTGGTCAGTTATAGAAAATTCTTCATTTAGATTTTTTAGGATATGTGAAACTAATGGCCAATTATATTTTCTTGAACTGAATGATAGAAGTTTAAGAGATAAATTAGTTAAATATTCTGCATCGATTCCGGAGTCTTTTTTTAGTATAGGGGTAACCAAGTTTTTATAAAGATTTTTAAATACCCCCTTTTGTTCATTCATAAAAAATCAGGCTTCTTTTTTTCTATTATCCAATATTTTTCACCTTTAGGAATCAATATCCAATTACGCCATTCAAAAGGTGAATATTTTTTTATCTTTAAGTTGTTTTCTTCCCCTAATAAGTTAGTTAGTTCTGGTGAACTTAACAAGTATTTTTTTTCTGCAAATTTTTGAATTAATTCATTTCTTGAAAATAATTCCTGAATTTCTTTAGGTGCACTTTTTTCAAAAAACCCTACTGAAGATTCAGACTCTTTCGAGTTATTTTTAAGAGATATACCTTTGCTATAATTGGTCGCGATTTTATCTACCCTATCATTTTGTTTGTCACCGCTATGGCCTTTAACATATTCCATTTCAAGCCCATTAATTCTTAATTGATCGATTTTTTGCCATAAATCAAGGTTTTGAACTGATTTTCCTGAGCTTGTTTTCCATCCATTTCTCTTCCAATTAAGAATCCATTTTGTATACCCTTCTATGACATATTTACTATCAGTTCTTAATTTAAAGTTTTCTTTTAATTTATAGGTTTTTAATTTCTCAAGTGTTTTTATGGCCGCAGTGAGTTCCATTCTATTATTAGTAGTATTTTGCTCAGAACCACCTATTTCTAATTCACTTTTGTCGTCAAAAATTATTAGACCACCCCAACCACCTGGACCTGGATTACCACTACAGGCTCCATCGGTTGCAGCTTCAATTGCAATACTATCAATATTCATAATTTTTGAAGCCGATATAAAGTCTATCGGCTTAAAAAAATATTCTCTTACTTAAGTGTAACTTTACCGCCAGCTTCTTCAATCTCTTTCTTTAAAGATTCAGCATCTGCTTTGGCAATTCCTTCTTTTACTGTTTTTGGTGCAGATTCAACAAGTGCTTTTGCATCGCCAAGACCTAGACCAGTTGCATTTCTTACAACCTTAAGTACTTTGATTTTTGCAGCTGCATCAAAGCTTTCGAGAACTACATCAAATTCAGTTTTTTCTTCAGCAGCGCCACCATCTGCGTCACCGCCAGCTGCTCCTGGAGCTGCCATCACTACACCAGCAGAAGCTGCAGCAGATACGCCAAAAGCATCTTCAATTTGCTTTACAAGCTCAGATGCTTCTAAAAGTGATAGAGATTTTAATGATTCAAGAATTTCTTCAGTTTTTGCGGACATTGTCTTAAAAGTTGATTAGGGTTTGAATTTAAGATTCTGATTTTTCAGAATGTTGTTTAAGTGATCTAGCAAGTCCAGAAGGCACTTCATTAATAGAGATGGCAATTTTTGTTGCTACGCCGTTTAGAGCTCCAGCAATTTTGGCCATCAATACTTCTTTAGATGGAAGACTTGCAATTTCTTTTATTTCAGAATCGCTAAGAAGTCTGCCTTCAAATAAAGCTCCTTTGGTTTCGGATTTTTTGGTGTCTTTTTGAAAAGATTGGATAGCTTTTACTGCACCACCAACATCTTCTTTAATTAAGACAAAAGCATTTGTTCCGGACAGTAAAGATTCGAGATCGTTCCAATTACTATCTCCATCAATAGCTTTACGCATTAATGAATTTTTAGTAACTTTGCAGATGCCCTTAGTTGTTTGCAATCTAGATCGCAAATCTGACATCTCTTTGATAGTTAAACCTTTATAGTCAAGAACTACAGCCATTTCCGAATCGTTTAATAGAGATTTAATCTCAGAAACGATTTGTTGCTTATTCTCTAGTGTTCGGCCCATTGATGTTTTTTGGATCGTAATTTAGGGAGAGCAGGAAATGCGGCAAAGTTCTTTTAAAGAGGCCGCTTTTATTAGATCCAAAAAGAAATAATTTAAGACGAGTCCTCGGTAGGAATTAAAAATTTAGAATAACTAAATCAACCTACTTTCTTTGGCCGTATTATTGCAATTTAAATTATACTATAAAGCGTTAACCTTCAGGTTGGTAATCTTGTACAGCATTTATGTCTAATTGAACTGACGGACCCATTGTTGAAGTTACATAAAAAGTTTTCCAATACTTTCCTTTAGCTCCACTTGGTTTATTTTTATCAATTGATTCTTGTAAGGTTTTTAAGTTGTCAAATAGAGCCTCTTTTGTGAAACTTGCTTTTCCAAAGCGGACATGAACGATTCCAGCCTTATCTGCTCTAAATTCGAGCTTACCAGCTTTGAATTCTTTTATTGCATTAGCAATATCATTAGTTACTGTCCCTGCTTTAGGATTAGGCATTAAACCTCTAGGTCCTAAAACTCTTCCTAATTTTGCAACCTTTGGCATCATATCTGGAGTTGCAATAAGTAGATCAAACTCCATATTTCCTTTGTTGATGCTTTCTACAAGATCTTCTTCGCCAAATAAATCTGCACCAGCAGCCTTAGCTTTCGATACATTCTCACCGCTTGTAATTACTGCAATTTTGATGCTTTGGCCAGTACCATGTGGTAATGCAACAGTGGTCCTTAATTGTTGATCAGTATATTTTGGATCAATACCTAGACGTATATGTGCTTCAATAGTTTCATCAAATTTTGCATTAGCATTTTCCTTGATAATACTAAGAGCTTCAAGTGGTGTGTAAATGCGATCTTCTATCTTTGTTGATAGAGCCGCCATTCTTTTAGATAGTTTTTTCATAATAATATTGGGTGCAAACGGTTATAAACTAACCTCCCCTAAATAGTGAGAAATTTTGTATTGAACTCAATCAGTTATAGAGACGCCCATATTACGAGCAGTACCCTCAATTACTTTCATTGCTGATTCAACACTAGAACAGTTTAGATCAGGAAGCTTAGTTTTGGCTATTTCTTCTAATTGAGCTTTAGTTATATTCCCAACAGAGCCTTTTGCGGATTCACCTGATCCTTTCTCTATACCAGCTGCTTTTGTTATTAAGACGGAAGCAGGAGGTGTTTTTGTGATAAAAGTAAAGCTTCTATCTTCAAAAACAGAAATCTCGACTGGAATTACAAAACCTGCTTTATCTTGTGTCCTCGCGTTGTATTCTTTGCAAAATGCCATGATATTGACACCATGTTGTCCTAAAGCTGGCCCTACAGGAGGAGCAGGATTTGCTTTGCCTGCTTGTAGAGCAAGCTTGATAACTGCAACAATTTTTTTTGCCATTAGATTAGAGAATTTAAGCTGAAGTAGAAAATCATAATTTTACTCGATAAACAAGAACAATTAGAAATTAATTTTGTTTATTGATTTGGGAGAATTCTAATTCTACAGGAGTCTCGCGCCCAAATATTGAAAGTAATGCTTTTAATTTATTTCTTTCTCCGGAAACTTCTATAACTTCTCCCTGGAAATCTTTGAATGGACCACTAGTTACAATGATTCTATCTTTTTCTTCAATATCTAACTTGATTACAGCTTTTTTCTCTGATGCACGCTTAAAGATCCTATTAACTTCTTGTCTCGATAATGGTCGAGGTTTGATATGGCCTCGCGATCTTCCGCTGCCTCTACCGTCTTCAGCGCCGACAAAGTTAATTACATTTGGAGTACTTTTAACAGCCATCATTGTATCTTCATCCAAAATCATTCTTACGAGGACATAACCTGGAAAAACTTTTTCTTCAGTAGTTTGTCTGCTTCCATCTTTTTTTAATTTAATTCCTGGAGTTTGGGGAATTTCTATTTCAATGATTCTATTATTAACACCTAAAGTTACTGATCTCTGCTCAAGAGTCGCTTTTACTTTTTTTTCACAGCTTGATGCTACTTGAACTGCATACCATCTTGCGATGCTTGTATTTGCTTTTGAAGAAGCAAGACTTGTAGTTAATTCATTACTCATTTTTCTAGAAACTTGATTAAGGTCTTTATTAATGGATATTCGGGAGATAATTCAACCAAAAATTTGCGAGGCTGCCCATCCATAGAATCTGCTAACAGAAGCAATGGCTGCAGCAGAAAACGATACCATAATTATAACTGCTACCGATTCGCTAAAAAGTTGTTGTTTGTTAGGCCACACGACAAGTTTAAGCTCATCGTAGGTAGATCTAAAAAAATTATTCTTTTTTTTAGGCTCTTCAATTTCAGGAGAATCCTTTTTAAGAGGTTCTTTATTAGTGGTAGGACTTGTCACAAAATTTTTTTTAAATTAAGCTTTACGCTTTAGTTTTTATTTTAGCTTATTGATTTACTCCTCAGCTAGGTTTGAAAACTATCTCATTTTTTTTAGCAGGGTTAAGTTTAATTGTTATATTTTTTTTGTTTTTGAAGTTATCCTCTAAAAGTTTTGCAGCCAAGGGATTTTCTATTTGTCTTCTAAGTTCCCTGCTAAGTGGCCTAGCACCATATTCAGGTTCGTAAGAATCGTTCGCAATTTTATTAATAACTTTTTTATCTATAGCGATATTTATTTTCTGTTCAAGTAAAAGATTTTTTAAATCTTCTGTTTGTAAAATTATTATTTTTTGAAGTTCATCAATAGATAATGGATTAAACTTTACTACTTCGTCAATTCTATTTAAAAATTCAGGTCTAAAAATTGAAGACAATGTATTACTAATGGAATCATCTAAGGTTTGTTGGTCTTTTTCTAATTTTCCCTCACTTTTAGAAATCTTTTGTGAATACTCCAGTATAGATTTACCAGCAAGGTTGCTAGTCATAATGATTACGGTATTTTTGAAGTCTACGGTCCTTCCTTGAGAGTCCGTTAATCTTCCTTCATCCAATACTTGCAAAAGGATATTAAATACTTCTGCATGTGCTTTTTCTATCTCATCAAGAAGTATTACTGAATAGGGTTTACGTCTTACAGCTTCCGTTAATTGGCCTCCCTCTTCATAACCAACATAACCTGGAGGAGCTCCCAAAAGTCTTGCTACGGCATTTTTCTCCATATATTCGCTCATGTCTAATCTTAAAAGTGCGTCTTCTTCATCAAATAAAGCTGTTGCTAGAGATTTTGCTAATTCTGTTTTGCCAACACCTGTAGGACCCATAAATAAAAACGATCCGATAGGCCTTTTAGGACTTTTCATGCCAACGCGAGCTCTTCTAATTGCAGCAGAAACAGCTTCTATAGCTTTTTCTTGTCCAATAACTTTTCCACTTAGTTCTGTTTCTAGATTGACTAATTTCTTACGTTCATTTGAAACTACTTTAGAAATTGGAATACCTGTAATTTTTGAGACAACATCAGCAATATCATCAGGTTCAACTTGATATTTAAAAGGGAAATTTCTATTTTTCTTTAT
>CACASR010000025.1 GCA_902535175.1 uncultured Prochlorococcus sp. | reverse complement strand
GCCAAGTGGTAAAAGAAAAAGCCTTTACATAAAAGATGATGATTATAGATTAAGTTTCCTTTATGGCTCTTATCTAACGCTTACGAATTTAAAAAAAGAAGACTGGGAAAGAATTGCTTTGCAAAAACTATCCCCACTTTTTGTTTCAGTTCATGCTACTGATCCCGCCACAAGAGAAAAATTATTAAAAAATAATAAAGCAGGAGTGATCCTTGATCAAATTGCTTGGTTTGAAAAAAACTCTATTCAAATACATGCTCAAATTGTTGTTTGTCCAGATATAAATGATGGAGATATTCTTGAGAAATCAATATTGGAACTTGCTGAATTCCACAAAAAAACTTCTCAGACAGTACTTTCAGTTGCAATAGTTCCTGTAGGACTTACAAAATTTAGACCTGAAAATGATGGATTAAAATCAATAAGCCCAGAATATGCAATAAATACTATTAAACAAGTAGAGAGTATTCAAGCCTCTCTACAAATTAATCTTGGGACTCGTTTTTGTTGGCTAGCAGACGAATGGTATTTAATTGCTGGTAAAAATTTACCTAGTTACAAAACCTACGAAAATATGCCACAAGAATCTAACGGAGTCGGGACTATTAGAAACTTTTTAGAAACTTTAAGAGAGAAAACTAATAACCTACCCAAAAAAGTTAAAAAGCCAAAAAAAGTTAGCTGGATTGTTGGAAAATTAGTTTATGAAGCCCTAATTCCTACGGTTAAGAAATTAAACTCAATTGATGGTTTGCAAATAAACTTATATGGTTTGCCAAGTATTTATTGGGGTCAAGATCAAGTTGTTACAGGTCTTCTTACTGGAGAAGATCTTATTTACGGGCTGAAAAATAAGGATTTAGGAGATGCTATTTACATACCATCTATTATGTTAAAAATTAATACTGATTTATTTTTAGATGATAAAAATATTCAAGAAGTTGAAAATCAATTAGATACTAAAATTCACGTTCTTGATGATTCAAATGATATTATTAATACTTTGATTGGTTAATCGAATATATTCGATACTATAAAACATGCTTAGAAGAGTAATAAACCCTATCTTATTATTGCCACTTACTCTAAGTTTCAAAACTTTTAATGTACTATCGAGCGAAACAAAAAATTACATTGATAATGTTTTAGAAGAAAATTCAAATATTACTTTTGTTGATTATCAAGAAATAGAAAAACTGGTATTAAATAATCAAGAATTAAAATCATTACAAAACTTAGTAGCCTCTACAAGCTTTAATCTTTCCAGTCAAATTGCCAAAAAATACCCATCCTTAGATTTTCAAGCCAATGGGTTACCAAAATATGTCGCAGGTAAAAAGTACAATAGCAATTCACCTACTTTAAAAACATCACAATTTACGGCTAATCCCTCCCTAAATATTAAATGGGATGTAATTGCCCCGCTAAGAGGATTTGAAATTAAAATTGCTAAAACAAATTACAAAATTGCAGAAAATAATTATGAGATTAAGAAAAAAGATTTAATTCAAGAAGCAAGAATCAGATATCACAAATACAAAAAGTCATATCAAGATATTCAAAATAAAAAATTCACACTTGATTTATCACTTACAAGTTTAGACAATGCTAAAGCGAAGCTAGGTGCTGGAATTGGTACAAAATTTGAAGTTCTTGAAGCAGAAGCTCAATTATCTCGAGATCAACAATCACTTAATGAAAAGAAAATAGAACATAAAATTAATAAAATTTCTCTTAAAGAGATTCTTAATTTAAAGGGAGATTTCGAAACTAATAAAGAGCAAAATCTTATCGGGTTTTGGAATCATAAATTGAATAAGAATATTAATGAGGGTTTTGATAAAAATCTTTCCTTAAAAAACCTTATTCTTCAAAAATCAATCAAAAAGAGCCAAGCAGAGAGCTTTTTAGCTCAAAATAAGCCAAATATCTATATCAGTAATTCATTATCTAGTACATTTTCAAAGGGTGACTCTCTAGCAACTAATATCGACTCTGAAAAAGCTGGATCTAATTATACAAATACCATAAGTCTAAATTTTGCATGGAGTATTTTTGATGGCGGAGAAAATAAGAACTCCTACAAATCAAAAATAGCAGAGGCAGAATCCGAAAAATATGCTTATGAAAATCTAAAAAATGTTTTAACCACAAGGATTAGTAAAGCCTATTTAAATCTCAAATTAAGTGAAGAAAAAATAATCTCTTCTCTTAAAGAAATTAAATCTAGCAAAGAGTCTGTAAGGCTTTCCAGACTTAGATATGATGTCGGAATATCAACTCTAAAAGATGTTCTTGTTAGACAAAATGAATTAAGTAATGCGAAATCAAAAAATATTAATGCAATATATAATTATAATCTTAATATAGATGAATTAGAAAGATTAACTTTCCTTGATAAAAGTAAATATTGTTTAGCTAGTAATAATACTAAAATTAAAGATAACAAGTCTATTTGCAATATATAAATATGAATCCCCCAAATTTAACAAATAAGCAACTAAGTGATTTAGAGTCTTTATTTGAATTGGTTAGTCAACGACAAATAAAAGATTTTGGAAACATTAGCGCCAGCAATAAAGCAGATGGATCATTATTAACAAGTTGTGATTTATGGAGTGACAAAACAATCGTAGATGGCTTAGCTTCAATAGCTCCTGGTGAAGGCGTTCTTAGTGAAGAAGGGCAAAAGTTAATTCCAAATTCAACAGCTTACTGGGTGGTCGATCCACTCGATGGGACAACAAATTTTGCTGCCGGTATTCCTTACTGGTCTATATCTGTAGCAAGGTTCGTTGATGGGAAACCACAATCTTCTTTTTTAATAATTCCTACATTGAAAAAAAAGTTTGTATCCATTAAAGGTGAAGGGGTTTGGTTAAATAATAAGAGAATTGATCCTACCCAAAATAATCGTCAAAGTGAATGCATTTCTTTATGTAGTAGATCAATAAAAATTTTACAAAAAAACCCACACTCAGTATTTCCTGGCAAAATCAGGCTCTTAGGGGTATCGAGTTTAAATCTTACGAGTGTAGCGATGGGACAAACTTTTGGAGCAATAGAATCAACCCCAAAGATATGGGATATTGCAGCAGCCTGGCTGCTATTAGAAGAACTCAATTGTTCTATAGAGTGGTTAGAAACAAATCCTTTAAATTTAGTTTCAGGAAAAGACTTGAGCGATGTTAATTTTCCATTAATTGCTTGTAGATCTATTGAAAAATTTGAAATTTTAAAGCCATGGGGCAATTTATTATTAGCAAAATAGTTGCATCATAAATAAAAAATTGCTTGAAAAATTTCTTAATCAGATACAATAAAAATTAAGTAAATAAATAAATATTTGAAGAAAATTAATATGCAGAGAAGTTCAACATGGATACTGAAAAGTTTATGGGGAGCTTGTGAGCGATGGAGCAAATCTGATTGTGTTGATTTAAGCGCTGCATTTGCATACTACACACTTCAATCATTTTTCCCCATCCTTCTCATTTCTCTTTCAATAGCTTCATGGTTCCTAGGAAAACAAGAAGGATTGGATCAACAAATAATTGCCATTGCTGCTCAGCTTTTACCTCCTTCAGTAGTTGAATTAGTAGAGACAACATTATTTAATTTGATAGATCAAGGTTTTGGAGCAGGAATTCTTGGGGCTATGTTTTTGCTTTTTACAGCAGGAAATGCATATCTATCTCTTCAAAGAGGTTCGGATAGGCTTTGGGAGGACGAAATTCCTTCTAAAAAAGTTAATGCTGCTTGGAGAGTGCAAGCTTCGAAGTTTCTCCGAAATAGAGTTGAAGCCTTTTTAATAGTATTTTTTATTGGTTTTTTAATGGTACTAGATCAAATTAGTGCGAATCTTAGGATGATCCCAAGTAACGTTTTAGAAAATCTTTCAAAATCTAATAATCTTATTTCTGATTTATTATTAAAGTTGCCGTTATTACAAGTTGGTCAGTTTGCAATACCACTAGTTGGCTTTTCTTTAATGGCTCTTTTATTACAGGCACTTTTACCCAGTAGAAGAGTTCCATTGAAACCACTTTTACCTGGATCTTTTCTTATTGGAATTGGCCTAACTACTTTGAACCTAGCAGTAAGTAAAAGTATTCTCTCACTTGGAGTAAGATTTCAAGCATACGGTTTTATTGGAGGTTTTCTAGTACTTACTTTGTGGGTATGGCTATTAGGAGTGATTTTATATTTTGGACAGTGTTGGAGCGTAGTAATTGCTAGTATGACTTTAGTAAATAAAAAAAGAAATTATAGATAAGGATAATTAAGGTGAATTATTTTCTTAAAGCTAATAAAAATCTTCTTACCTACTCATTAATCATACTTATTTTTATTCCAATTTTTGGATTTAACTTTTTAATTAGCTTTGTTGGAAATATTTTACTTATTTTATTTTTAATTACTCTTCTATTATTAGTTTTAGTGTTTATGGGTTTTAATTCTTATAAATCTAAAATTAATACATGCAGTAATTGTGGGGCAATATCATTAGGTTTAAGTGAAACCTGCATGAATTGCGGTGCAGATTTAGAGAATATAAAAAAGAAAAATGAATTAGATAAAAAGCCTAGTGAAAGTACTATTGATGTGAAAGCAGAAGAAATTAAATAAAATACTAACCTATTCCAATTTGTCGAAGAATACTTTGTCCAGTAATTAATTCAGTGCCAAGTCCAATCAAAATACCCATCATTGCCATGCGACCATTCCAAGTTTCTGCAAAATTTACAAAGCCAAATCTTGGTTGATTGTCTTTATTCATAATTAAATTAATTATCTATCAAATTATTTTAACGTTTTACGGAAGATTTTATGAAAAATAATAAATTATTTATTTAACATGTCTTACACCATCAACAGGTCGATACTCATCTCCAGTTAATTCCTCGTATACAATGGCTGGCAATCCTGTATCAAACATTGTTTGCAAGGCTTCTTTTAACATAGGATTCCAACCTCCAGTACTAACTTTTCCATGTCTTACAGTCCAGTCCCAAGTTCCTTGAAGATCTCTGGGAAGTCTACCTTCTCTATCTCTTCGCGCGACTAAATCTAAAGATTCAACTATACCAACAATAACTGGGTTTTTACCGTAAGAAGGTGTAAGGCTTAGTTCAAGTCTCACTGGATCTTCTTTAACCATTTTCAAACGAAACCTTGGTGGCAATTTGAGAGATCTTATTACCGCTGAAACAATTTTTGTTCTTAATTCCAAATTATTTTTCCTTAGATGTATTTTGATTAATCAGTTGTTGAACCTTTTTCTTCTAATGTAGAGTCATTATCATTCGAAAATCTTACTGTTAATAGCTCCTCTTCTGTTATGTTTCCTGACTTATCTAAAAGTTCTGGATGGATTGTGTACTTTTTTTGTTTAAAACTGGAAGTACTTAAACGTTTATTTTTATCATCGGATATACCCCAGCCATTAGACATTACTTTAAAAGCTTTCCACACTAAATAAGTTAAGGCCGCAGAATATATAATTGGAAAAAGAATTGTCATTGAACTTATAAATTAATTAGATATATTTTTAATATCATAGCCCGAAAAAAAGAAATTTAGCTATTTTAAGTCACTAAATTATTCTCTAAATTCAATTAATTAAATTACTAGTTATATTTAAATTATCTAATGAGATGGATTTAATCTCTCGAAGAGCATAAGAAAATTAAAATTGAAAATTTACATCCAAAAGCTATTTTTAATCGTCTCACTAATTCCATTAGTCATTACGTATCCAGCAAAAGTAATATCTCAACCATTAAGCAAACCTAAAATTAATCAAGTTAGTTTATTTTCAAGCAAATCTTTCATAACAAAAGCTGTAGAAAGAACCGGTGCAGCTGTGGTGACAATTGATACCCAAAGATATGTTAAAAAAAGAAATTTTCCAAGAAATTCTCAACTATTTCTAGACCCATATTTTGAGAGATTTTTCGGACTAGATTTGCCTAACGAAAATCGACCAAGGATAGAGCAAAACCAAGGCAGTGGATTTATATTTGCAGATGGACTTGTAATGACCAATGCTCATGTAGTGAATGGATCAGATAAGGTAATTGTTGGTTTAACCAATGGCAAAAAGTTAAACGCTAAACTAATAGGCCAAGATTCTTTTACTGATTTAGCTGTGCTAAAGATCGAAGGGAAAGGGCCTTGGCCAAAAGCAAAATTGGGCGATTCTGCAAAGATTAAAGTTGGTGATTGGGCTATAGCAGTTGGAAATCCGTTCGGACTGGAAAACACAGTTACGCTTGGTATTATTAGTAATCTAAATAGAAATGTAACTCAATTAGGAATATATGATAAAAAACTTGAACTGATACAAACAGACGCTGCCATTAATCCTGGCAATTCTGGAGGTCCACTTTTAAATAGCGATGGAGAAGTAATTGGCATTAATACGTTGATAAGATCAGGTCCAGGCGCAGGTTTGAGTTTCGCAATCCCAATTAATAAAGCTAAGGAAATTGCCTATCAACTTTTAAACAATGGTAAAGTAATACATCCCATGATTGGAATCAGCCTAATAGAAGAAAGTATTTTTGAAAGAAAAAATATTATCGTAAAAGTTGGATATGTAGTACCGAACAGTCCAGCTGAAAAAAGTGGAATCAAGATAGATGATATTTTAATTAAAGTGGGCAATAAAGATATTGAAACCGCATCAGACGTAATAGAACAAATTAGTAAAAATGGTATCAAAAAACAAGTAAATATATTATTGAAGCGTAAAAATAAATTTATTAAATTAAAAGTAATACCAACTGATATTACTAATCTACAAAATAACTAAAAAATTTAATTGTCATTCCGTTTAAGTATTTCCACACATCTAGAAATACATCTACCATCCCTTATATCACAGGAAGTAATGCATTCGAAATAACTTTCAATAGGATCAGAAATTTGAAAATGTTTTTCTTGGAAATCGTAATTTTTCATTTAAATTATTAAAACCTATTTTTGTATTTTAAGATTAATCAAGGACGGTAAACTATGTAAAGATAAATGAGTGATCTTACTTAGCCAATTGTAAATTTTATTAAAGGTAATCAAATTTTTTGGCTTTGAGTTTTTTCTAAAAAATATTCGTAATTACCATCATATGAAAATAACTTTGAATCTTTAATTTCAATAATTCTATTTGCAACCTTTGAAATAAAATACCGATCATGAGAAATGATTAATAATGAACCTTTATAATTTTTGATTGCTAATTCTAAATTTTCCTTAGATTGCAGATCCAAATGATTAGTTGGTTCGTCTAAAAGAAGGAAATTACTAGGATTAATAATCATGAGCGCCAATGCTAATCTTGCCTTCTCTCCCCCACTAAGTTGTTTAATATATTTAAAAACAGTTTCATTTTGAAAGCCAAAACCCCCTAAAAATGTTCTTACTTTTTTTTGGGACCATTCTGGAGACTTATTACATATTAAATCAATAACCCTTTCATCAAGAGAAAGAGCTTCAGCCTGATTCTGTTCATAATAGCTAGTAATTATATTATGTTTACCAAGATTAATTTCTCCAATTTCAGGAGATATTTTTTTCATAATAATTTTAAGCAATGTAGATTTGCCGCAGCCGTTAGGTCCCAATATTGCTATTTTCTCACCAGAAGAAATCTTTAAATTTATATCTAAAAAAAGAATTTTATCCTCGAAACTATGAGACAAATTTTTGATATTTAGAACTAATTTTCCTGAGCGAGGGCACTCCGGAAAATTAAAAACAGGACTTTTTGATTTTGCTATGGGAGCATCAATTTTAGAAATCTTTTTTAATTGTTTTTCTCTACTCTTTGCTTGAGAACTTCTAGTTGCACTAGCTCTAAATCTATCTATATACCTCTTCTGTAACTCAATTTCTTTCTGTTGTAATTGATATGCCTTATTTTGTGATTCTTCATTCAAAGATTTCTGTTCGACAAAAAAAGAATAGTTCCCATTATAGGTTTCAGATTTTCCTCTATCTACAAAAATTATTTTTTTACATAATTTATCTAAGAAATATCTATCATGGCTGATTATGATAACTGCAATTTTAAGCGATGATAGATATTCTTCCAACCAAAAAATAGTTTCTAAATCTAAATGATTGGTTGGTTCATCCAGTAAAAGTAAATCAGGTTTTTGTAAGATTATTTTTCCAAGTGCAACTTTCATCTGCCAACCACCTGAGAAATTGCCAACTAATTTATCAGCATCTTCTATGGAAAAGCCTAATTTTGGTAATATTTTTTCTACATCAGATTGCATTTTATAACCACCTAAAGCTTCAAATTTTGCTTGATATTTTGCGAGTTGATTTACAAATATTTCGAGTTCATCGGAATTTTTTTTTATATCCAACGATTTCATTTTATTCTCAATTTCTAAAAGTTTAATGGCAACAATTTGTATATCTTTAAAAGAACTTTCTAATTCCTGTCTCACTGAAAAATTCAAATTACAATCAAACTCTTGCCTTAAATGGGCAATTTTAGGATTTCCTTCTTTGATGATCGTTCCACTTGTTTGCTCTTCCTCTCCGATTAAAATCTTAAATTGGGTTGATTTACCTGCACCATTAGAACCAACTAAGCCAACTTTTTCTCCTTTCTTAATCTCCCAACAAATATTTTTTAAAACAACATCTGTAGAATAAATTTTGCTTACACCTTCAAATCTAATCACTGTTTTAAAAATAGAATTTACAAAATCTGTGGCTTATTTACTAAAAAATATTTTGTGGAATAAAATTAAATCATGAAAAGAATAGAACAAATTGTAGTAATTTTCATAGCTGCAGCTCTTGCAATTCCAAGTTATTGGTTTTTTTGGACTTTAGCTGGTGGAGGTGGCTACAACAAAAGAATAAAACCTGTTCCTAAACCAAATAATAATTATTCGAAACCTTTTACTAAAGACCTCCTCGAGCCTTGACTAACCACATTTTAGTTGCTTCATCATCAATAGTACTCAAATATTCAATAACCTCTTCTTTAGTCACAGAAATATTAAACTCTTTGCCAATATCGCATATTTTATCTAAGGCTTTTTTGGGATTTGTTAAGGCTGTCATAAATAGACTTTGTTTCTTTTTGGAATCGTTGGCTATTAACTTATAGAGCTTTTCAGCATTACTGGACATGGTTTTAAAATCTACTTAATTAATAGATTATTACTTCACGCTACATTTTGTTCATTATATTTATTATTAGATAAATCATTGTCCACATCTTTTATCTCTTTTGCAGAGGCATCTGCCATACTTCTTGCGTCTAAACATAAAACTTTTCTTAGTTTCGCAAAGTTAGCTGCATGAGATTTTCTACCATCTTTTTGAGCATAATACTCAGACTGCTGAAGAATATGGTGAAGATGAGTTAACAAATATGGACTTATTACAGCTGATACCAAAACGTCACTATTTTCATTTTCGTGAGAATCAGAATTGACTAATCTTTTTTTGGGTTTATCAATTATCGAACTTTTAGGAGAATCAATTTTTCTTGAATTTTTCATGGGACAATAAAACAATTAATTGATACGGACATAAATTTCCTTACTAATAATATACACAAAGATAGTATCCTTGACTAACTGTGTATACTTATAAGTAACAGTTATCAACTTTGACTCATGGCTACCCGCCAAAACTCAACTAATGGGAAGCCTAAATCCCCCAGAATTCAAGTAGTTCTTCCAGAATTAATATGTGAGCAATTAACTATTTTGGCCGATAATGAATCTAGGACAGTAAGTAAT
The DNA here is from genome assembly GCA_902535175.1 of uncultured Prochlorococcus sp. Classification (GTDB taxonomy): domain Bacteria; phylum Cyanobacteriota; class Cyanobacteriia; order PCC-6307; family Cyanobiaceae; genus Prochlorococcus_A. The sequence continues at coordinate 3,886 of CACASR010000025.1, read as the reverse complement.
ATGGCAAAAGTCTTAATACAAGAGGGTATTAAAAAATATTTAGAAAAAGAAAGTAGATCACATGTTTCAGAAAATAATTTAAATACTGATAAATTTAGAGATGAACTTGAAAAACAAAGCGTCAGAAGATTAAAAAGAGCTCCTCAAAGGATTAGATACTATAAAAAATCTGATTTAAAATAATTAATTTTGAGGCAATTTCTGTAAATCTACAGTTTTACCCATGACTACCAAAATATTTCCTCTCTCCAAAATATATTTTGCTGGAGGATTAACTGTTAACTCTTCAGCAGGTCCTGCAGCAAGAACATTTACTAAATAATTTTTCCTCAAATTTAAATCTCTTAAAGATCTTCCAATAAATTCCTCTGGAACAGTTATTTCATCTATACCAGTTTGATTATCTAGTTCCAATCTTTCGATTAGGTTTGGTCTTACTAGTTCTAAACCTAATCTTTCTCCTTGCATCCTAGATGGGAAAACAACTTTATCTGCACCTACTCTTTTTAACATTTTTTCGTGCAAGTCACTGGTAGCTCTTGCTATTACTCTTTTCACTTTGCTACCTTCACTATCCTTAGCAATAAGAGTTGTAGTTATACTTGCTTCAATAGGCTCACTAATACCCACTACAACCGTATTCATTTCAAGTATTCCCGATTCCTTCATAGACTCTTCATCAGTACAATCTACAACTCTCGCTTCTATCGAAGGTTCTAATTGCCTTAAATCATCAATAGCTTTTTCTGAATAATCTGCAGCCAAAACATCTGCACCATTACTTATAAGTTCTCTGCAAACTGCGGTTCCAAATCTTCCAACGCCGACAACTGCAAAAGTGAGTGCTTCATTTTCCCTCTTTTGAGACCATTGCCACCAATCAGCCATAATAAAACTCAGTCAATTCTAAACGTATAGATCAGCCCTAGGATAGCCAATTCTCTTTTGTCTATCTATTCTACTCTTATAAAGAGCTTGCCAAAGTGCACTTAAAAGCAAAAGGATGCCAAGTCTGCCTACAAACATACCCACAATAAGAATAAATTGACCAAAATGATTTAATTTTGCCGTTAAACCAATATCAAAACCAACTGTTGCAAATGCAGATATGCAAGTGAACAGAATTTCTAGGAATGTGAATGATTCTTTTTTAACAAAAGTATTAGTTGTGCTAAGCAACATTGCCATTAAAAGAACAAAAAGCAAAGATCCAACTGTGATTCCAACTGCCTTTAGAATAACTTTATCTGAAATTAATCTATTGCTAATAATTACATCTTTCTGACCTCTTAAAGTTGATCTAGTTGCAGCCATTAAAGCAATAAATGTAGTTGTTTTTATCCCTCCACCAGTACCTCCTGTACTTGCTCCTATAAACATAAGCGTCATTAATAATAAGAGGCCCGTATCTGATATAGAGTTCAAAGAAATCGGAAAATTTGTAAAGCCTGCAGTTCTTGCACTAACTGTTTCGAAGATAGATGACATTAACCGTTCAAACAAATTTAAATCATTAAAAAATTGACTATTTAGCAATGATTCAGTGATAAAGAATCCTAATGATCCGAACAATATTAGAGACAAACTTGTCCTAATAACTAGTCTGGAATGAAGGCTTAATTTCTTATAAGAAAGATTTTTTCTATGACTCCAAATATCATCAATAACCCGCCAGCCCAATCCACCCATAACAATTAGAAAAATAAAAACACTATTCACCAAATAATTTGTTCTATAGTCTTGAAGACTATTTGACATTAACGAAAATCCTGCATTGTTATATGCAGAAATGCTGTGAAAAATCGAGGACCATAGTCTTTCCCAATTATTTTGAATGTCTACAAATCCAAAAGAGTATAAGACAATTGCGCCCAAGGATATGATACTAATCGCAGTAATAGCAATGCTTTGAAAAGTTCGACCAATTCCTCCAACTCCAAATTCATCTAGGGTCTTTCCTTTGTCTAATCTAGTTCTTAGCTTTGTCCCCTTTACGACAAAACCTTGTAGAAATGTTGTAATAGCCATTAATCCTAGACCACCTGATAAAAGCATAAGAGCCAAGAAAACCTGGCCAAAGAAATTTAAATCATCACCAATATCTATTATGGTTAAACCAGTTACGGTAATAGCAGAAGTAGATGTAAAAAATGCTTCCCACAAGCCAACCTTTGAAGATGAACAAAATGGAGAACTCAAAATTAAAGTTCCAAGGCAAATAATAAATAAGCCTGTAACAATAGTAAATTGAGGCACAGATAGCTTTTTGTAAGCATCTCTTAACTTATAAACCTTACTTTTGAAATTCACGATATTACCCGTAATTTAAAATTATCAATGCTGGTACTGTAAAAGACATTATAAGTGTTAATCCAGCTCCATATTTTGCGATATCAAAAAACCTATATCTTCCAGGGCCATAAACCATTAAATTTGTTTGATAACCCATTGGAGTCAAGAAAGATTGACTTGCACCAAATAAAACAAGCATTATTAAAGCACTTGGTGAAATCCCTAAAACATTTGAGAATTCAATAGCAACAGGCAAAATCAAAGCAACCGAAGCAGCATTACTTATAAATTGTGTAAGAATAACTGTCGATACAAAAATTAGGACTAGTGCAAAATATAGAGGCATTCCATTAAGGGCAAAGTTTAGATTGACAGCAATTAAATCTGCTAATCCAGTTACTTGCATAGCAACACTAAAGCATGATAAGGATCCCAACAATAAAATAACGTCTAACCTAATTGATTTTTGTATCTCTGCAGGTCTTAAACATCCACAAGCAACCATAGCAATGACTGCTAAAAGGACTGAACCTACTAATGGAATATTAGAGACCGAAGGCAAAACAACCATTCCTACTGCAATTCCAATAGATATAGGTTTTTTTATCAAGAAAGGTAAATCATCTTCGAATTGATCTAAAATAAGTAAATCATTACTAGCTTGCAAACCTCTTATGGAATCTAAAGGTGCTTGCAATAATAAAACATCTCCAGCCCTTAAAACAGCTTGGCCTAATCTCTCCTGAACAGTTTGTTGACCTCTTCTTAGTGCCAAAACTGTTGCATTATGACGCTGTCTAAATCTTAATTCTCTCAAACTTGCACCAGCAAGTGTTGAGCCAGCTGGTAAAAGGGCTTCAAAGGTCTTCGTACCTTCATCATCTGAGAAAACATTAACTCCATCGAAAGATGTTTTGTTTTCACCTAACAGAATGGTATGTTCCTGCTGGAGCCTAAATAAATCTGCCCTTGTAACGCGGATTATTAATCTATCATCGGGTTCAATCTTTCTATCAGCCAAAGGGGGAAGAATAACTTTTTCATTTCGTTGCAGTTCCAGAACATCAACGTCAAATCGTCTTTGCAATCTACTATTTCTGACAGATTGTCCAACTAATTCTGAATTAGATGGAATAGTAACTTCAGTAAAGTATATATTTAAATCACCATTTTTAATAAATTCCTTATCTCTTCCTCTATCTGGCAAAAGCAAGTCAGAAACTAGAATCATATAGGTTGTACCTATAAGCCATACAGGAATTCCGATAGAAGTCAAACTAAATAATTCCAAAGCTCCATAACCTAATTGCTGACTAATATCACTTACAAGAAGATTTACTGAGCTCCCCAATAATGTCAGGGTTCCACCTAGTAAAGTAGCAAAAGAAAGAGGTAATAAGACTTTTGATGGTGATATATTTCTCCGCTCGCACCAACCTTCAATTATGGGTAACAAAGATGCAACTACTGGAGTATTAGGTACAATTCCAGATATTGGAGCAATCAAAAAAGCTATTAAAGAAATTAATTTCCTGGGAGTTCTAATACCTTCAGAAGAAATCAATTCTCTTACTCTGTCTAAAGCACCACTTTT
>CACASR010000024.1 GCA_902535175.1 uncultured Prochlorococcus sp. | reverse complement strand
ACAAGGATCTCCTAATGGAAGAACACTACTCATGAGTCCAGCAATGGTCGCTGCGGCTGCAATTAATGGCAAAGTAAGCGACGTTCGAGAATTTATCAACTAATGAAATCCGAGTTTGCCCCACCAATTGGAAAAATTACTCAAATAAACGGTCAATGTATCTCCTTGATTGGTAACGACATTGATACAGATCGAATAATTCCAGCGCGTTTCTTAAAGTGTGTTAACTTTGATTCATTGGGTGAATATGTTTTTGAGGACGATAGAGAAACTTTAAAAGGAAAGCATCCCTTCGATATAGAAGGAAACAAACATGCCACAATACTAATTGTTAATAGCAATTTTGGATGCGGTTCCAGCAGAGAACATGCCCCCCAAGCACTCATGAGATGGGGCATAAAAGCAATCATAGGAGAAAGTTTCGCCGATATTTTTTATAGCAACTGTATTGCGATAGGCATCCCATGTTTTACGCTCCCAAAAAAATCAATACAAGAAATTCAAAAAAATATGGATAATAAATTTTTATTCTTAGAAATTGATCTTAAAAATTCATCAGCAAAATCTCAAGATTTAAATTTAAATCTTGAGATTAAAGAAAGCTCAAGAAAAATGTTTTTATCAGGTGAATGGGATGCAACTTCAACACTACTTGAAAATGAAAGTCTTATTGAAAATAAATGCAATGATTTACCTTATTTAGAATTTAATAATTATTCACTATAGCTATTCAAATCCAAATAAACTAAAAGAAATTCCTCCTGCTTGATTATGAGGTTGATAAAAAATACCAAATTCATAGGATCTTTTTTTCCAATTTAATGCGATTTTAGAATCTATAAATTCACCATAATCCTCTGAATCATCTGTTAAGTTTAAAGTCCCAAAACTTTTGAGAATAACTGGTCCAAATAGTTGCTGATCAAAAGCAATCTCTAAAGTGAATTTCTCATAATTATGGTCAAATTTAAAAACACTCTCACCACTATCAAATTTATAAAAGGGTAAAAGACTAATACGCGTGTAGTCAAATGTTTTTTCCTTAAAATTACCCAATATTAATTCCGGTCCTATACCTAACCCTAAATATTCTTGATGACCACCATTTTCATAGAAAGAATATGATGCTTCTAATCTTGTATCAATACTTAATCCTTTAGTAATTGGTTGAGGAGTGTACTTATATGAAATATCAATAGATTTCTTTTTAGGATCTACAATGCTAATTGGAAATTTCTGATCAAAAGAATAAAACAAATTACCTTTTAGGTTAGTTACAAGATTTTTTGTATTTAAAGCCTCTGCTGTTATTTTGGCAAACCCTAAAGATAAAAATTCTGACTTTTTGATACCATCAGTAATCCAAGTATTTTCTTTTTGCAATTTTGAACCATAACCTGAGTAAATTTCTGCTTCACCTAATGAACCATTCCAGAACCTCTCTCTATAAATTCCATAAAAACTTTTCTCCCATTTTGAATCTAATAAATTAATTTCTTTACTCAATTCAGTTTTAAATCTTAATGCATCTGAAAATTTATCAAAATCAAGAGAATTTAAATTCTTGTCTATCTCTAAGTTCCAATTTTTTATTGGACCTCTTATCTGGGATTTTAGAGCGAAATAATCTTCAAAACTTGAATTTCTCTTGACCCTATCCGAAGTGATTGATTCGTCCTTTTTTACAAAACTATTTGTATAACCTTTTAATGACCTCTGAATTAGAAATTGCGGCTCTAAATAAAGCACAAAATCATCAGTAATATCTATAGAGTTAAATTTCCTACCAATAAAATACCCATCCTTATCTAAGTTTTCATATCCTAAATTCCACCTGTTTTCAAAGTCAAAAAATTCATCGGACTTAGTTAAAGTTCTATTTCCAAGCCAAAATGGAATTGAAACTTTTTCTTCAAATATTAAATAGTTTATTGATGACTTAAATCGTAATTTCTCTGCCTCAGAAATAACTTTTAATGAATTAATGGCTAATTGAACCCTTTTCGATTCAAGTAAATCATTACTAAATACAGCCTTCTTGCTTTCCCATTTTTGGCCATCTATAGATATTTTATCAGTAAAAAATAACCAATTTTCAACCTTACCTGGAGTATTTAAAACTTCCTTTTTTTCAAATTCAAGTAAATTTTCTATCTTATTAGAATCTAATAAGCTGAAATTTGAAAATAAGTCATCAATCAAATTATTGGTATGAATACTTCCCTTTACATCTAATAGATAACCTTTTTCACTAATAAAACTGTATTCTAGTTGTGAAACTTTAAAGATTTGATCACCTAATACTAAGACTATATTTCCTGTAGCATTAATTTTTTTCTTTGACTTATCGTAAATTAATTCATCAGCTTTAAGCAACTTACTACCCAAAGAAACAGATACATTACCCTCTGCATAAATAATGCCATTTATTTCGGATTGTTTATCTGATTGTATTATTAACTCTTGTTGATTTTCTACTTTAGAAACCAAAAGTGAATCTGTTTTTTTCTTTAATACATAATCATTATCATCATCAAAATCATTGCTAAGGGATTTACTTTGAGAGTTGGATGAAATTCCTAAATTAGGTACATCTGTAAAGGTTTTTTTTATATTCGGATTATTGATATCTTTATTAATTTTTAATAAATCAGCTGATTTTGATGGCTGAATAAAATTAATAAAAAGAAAAAAGAAAAATATTACTTTTTTTGATATACCTGAAATCAATTTAGAAATTTAATTAAATAAATTAATCTTGAGGACTTTCAAGGTCTTTTCTGTTTGGGGTTCTTGTTGGGTCACTTGCTAAAAATCCGAAGAGAAATATTCCAACAAAGAAAAAGACGATAGTGTAAACAGAAATTTTTAAAGCGAGCATGGAATTACTAGTGCTAACAGGTTTATATCCTATTAAATTTATAATTAAACTATGGTTTATTGTTTACTTTTTGTATTTTTGGTAAATTTTGAAATACTTTAAGGGAGACTAATCATCATGATCATCCCAAGGATCAGTAAGCTTTACTGCTTTAGGTCCAAAGGCAGTCCAAAGACCAAAACCAGTCAAAGCTAAAAGTAGAGCCAGAATTGTTACAGCTATAGAAACTGCAGGATCTGGAGCAGATGATAAAGTTTGCATCAATTTTGATAAGTTTGTAAACAATTTATGTATGAGTTCTTATACAATAGCGTAATAATATTCGATTTTGTGAATTTAACATGGGTCAAAAAACAGCCTTAGGAAGTCTTTTAAAAGCAATTGGCAATTCAGGTCAAGGGAAAGTTGTACCTGGTTGGGGAGCAGTTCCTGTCATGACAGTAATTGGTCTACTACTTTTGGTTTTCTTAGTTATTCTTCTACAAATCTATAACCAATCCTTACTACTCCAAGGTTTCTCAGTAGATTGGAACGGAAACTAAATTTCTGAATATTCCTCTAAAAGTTATTTGGTTAGTGTGAAAATTGCCAAATAACTTTTTAAATTTTGTTTTTATTAATTAGTTATAGTTTGTATATATTCATAATTCTCAAACAAAAAGAGATTTAGAAATAAAAAATGAAAGAAATATTTTTAATTGGATTAGGAAATCCTGGTAAAAAATACTCAAAAAATAGACATAATATAGGGTTTTTACTTCTTGAAAATTTTTCGAAAAAATATAATTCAAATTTTTTATTAAGAGATAAGCTTAAAAGTTACTGCTCAGAATTTCAAATCAATGATTCTAATTTCAGATTATTTTTACCAAATACGTTTATGAATGACAGTGGTGATGCTGTCAGAGCAATAGTTGATTGGTACAAAATAAATCTAGATCAGGTTTTCATAATAGTCGATGATAAAGATCTTCCCCTTGGGAAAATAAGATTTAGAAGAAAAGGAAGCTCAGGTGGACATAACGGGCTGAAAAGCATCATTGAACAATTAAAAACAGAAAACTTTAAGAGAATAAGAATTGGTATTGGCTCACCTCCTCTAATAAAAGAAAAAAATAATTTCAATACCATTTCACATGTATTAGGAAATATTTCTCTAGAAGAAAAATCAATATTGGAAAAAGTATATAAGAGAGTAATAGAATCACTCGAACAACTAAATACTAAAAAAGAAGAATATATAATTAATGAATTAAATTCTTTTGACAAAGACCAACCTTAAGAAATGCGTTCAAAACCTGAAACTATTGCAAATGTAAGTGTTAAGGAATATTGCTTCTCAAAAAAGCAAATTCAGGGGGTTGTGGAAGCTAGTCAATTTAGATGGACTTTTACATACTTCTTTAATAAAGGTCTATTGAAGGTAAATCCACCGTTAGGAAGAGCATTAATTGAAAATGCCTTATTGAAATTTTTACTGAAAAAAGATTATGAATTAGAAACAGGTAATGAATATAAGTTCACTATTTCAGCCAAGTTTTAAAATCTATATTCTGATTCAAAGTAAACTTCGTTTTGCAATAATCTTCTAAAATTATCAATGCTGATATCGCATCAAGGTTTTTATTAAGAATAAAAACCTCTCTAGGAATTAAAAACTTCAGACCACTAATTGGAAAAAGTTCGAAATATCTTGCTTTAGCTCTATAGGTGGTATTTTTTTCCTCAAAAGTTATTATTTCTCTTTTAAAAAAAAATAGTTTTTCTCTGATTTCTTTACTGGTAGTGCCATTGCCAATAATAATTTGTGAAATGTCCTCAACGGCAATTAAATGTCTGACATAATTATCTAGTAATTCACTTTTAAGAATAATCGCTTTATAAACTTTTTTTTCACTTATTTCAGCTAGTACTAATCCGCATTTACTTTTCCCAGGATCAATAGTTATAACTCTAGGCATTTAAGATGCAATCTTAGAAATATTGATTTCAACTAATATGGGTTCTACAGTTTTACTATCTCTCAAAGAGACTACTTCTAACTTAAATTTGATATTTTGATTTTCTTTTAGAAAGTCTCTAATTTTTTTGATAAAATTTCCATTTGTTTTTATTTCACTAACTTGTGATCCTTTTGACTTAATTTCATCCCTTGTTTCTCTCAACAATGATTTAATTTTTAAATCTATTGATTTAAGATTTAAATCACTTTTACCCAGAATTGAACTTGTAATTACATCCCCTTTTTTTACTATTAATTTATTCTGTAATAAATCAGGAGATACAAAAACATAGTTATCACCTTTTAAGACATTTGTTGCTGATTTGATTAGTAAAATCCAGTTACCACCCCTAGCAGCTATTGTCTGAATTTTTGTAATATCACTAGGTCTCCACAAAAGAATATTTTTTGCTTCTTTATTATTTGGAATAACAATTTTTCTAACAAATTTATCAGCTTCATTATAGATTTTTGGAAAGTCTTGTTTTAAATTTGAGCTAGAGTTAATTTCAGCTATAAATAAAGTTTGTCCTCTTTTAATAACAACATTTCCTCTCCTAAATTCTTTAATATTGTTTTTTAATTGATTTAACTCTTTTTCTTTTTGAATAATTTTACCTTCAAGTTCCTCTTGCTCTTCCTGTAAAGGGATTAGAGCTTTTTTACTTTCATCTAAAGTTTTTTGCAAAAAAGGAATATCAACAAAGAGCCTTTGTCTGAATTCTTCGCTTACTAAAATCAACAACCCTATTGATATTGAACTAATAAACCCACCAGTAATAATAGTTATTATAGTTGCTGTTTTTTTCGGTCTTAATTTTAAGATACTAAATCTTGCTTTACCAATCTTTGTTCCAAGAATATCCCCAAATGGTGCAATTAATCCCCCTAGCAATATTAAAAAAACAATTAAAATCCAAGCCACACTTTTGCATATACTCAGTACATCATAATTTATAATGAATCAATTAAATCTTTTTGCAAGAGCAATTGGATCGAACACTGTGATCTTTTTTCTTTCAATATTAAGAAGCCCTGAATCCTTTAAATCTCCCAATAATCTTGTAATTGTTACTCTAGTAGAACCAATAGCTTCAGCAATTGCCTGATGTGAAAGCCTTAAATCTATCGTAATACCTTTTTCACCTGCAACTCCAAAGTCTCTACAAAGGACCATTAAAAAACTTACTAAACGAGAAGACATATCTCTATGTGTAAGAGTTTCTATCATTGTTTCAGTTTGCAGGATCCTACTTGAAAGCCCTTGTAAAAGTAATAGTCCTACTGATGCATCTTCCTCTATAGCTCTTAAAACAGAATTGGCAGGTGCTGTTATCATTTCAACTCTTGTGAATGCTATGGCATGGTAAAAACGGTCGGATCTATGGCCTGTTAGAAGAGATAAAACACCAAAAAGACTATTCTCTCTTAAAAGAGCAACAGTTATTTCTTCACCTGACTCATAAACTCTTGAAAGTCTTACTGCTCCTCTTCTTATAAGATAAACCCGTTCTGCAGGGTCTCCAGGAAAGAATATTGTTTTAGACCTCTCAACCATTTCTGTACTTGCACCATCTAGACCTTTAATAACTTCCATTAAAGTTCTATTAATTGGAAAACGTTCTCCAACGGAGTTGATTTTACTTTGTCCGGAATGTTGCGAACTAAAGCGGTTGAGTCCTCGTGAAGCAGGTATCATAAATATCTTGACTATTAGAAAATTTAAGGAGCCACCCTGAAATATCTTGTATCAACAGTAACAATTTTCAATTCTTATCGGTTTACCAAAAAGCTTTTTTTAGTCAATTTCAAATTGCTTCACCCTTTTTTAAGTAAAATTACACTATATGCAGCGTTGCTAGATTCTAATTATACTGCATGTAGAAAGAATTTAAATAATGGTAATTAGTTCATCTCATATTTATTCCAAAGGTAATCTTGATGTTGCAAAAACAAATACTACTAGCAAAATTAACGTAAAAAAATTTCCACAAAACGGACAAATTCAAATATATCAATCTCCATATAGAGGTAGCTACACATCTATCATTCGAGACTCTCTAAGAAATGCTGCTCTTGGCAGAAAAGTGCTACTAATACAATTTATGAAAGGAGGGGTGAATCAAGGAGTGGATCATGCAGTAAAACTATGCGGTAATTTAACCTGGGTAAGATCATCACATTCATTTGATCAATATAATTCTGAAGCAATTGAAAATAATAAAAATTTAAAAAAATCTATTCATGAATCTACTATTGAATTATGGAATTTTTGTAAAAGAGAACTACAGTCTGAAGAGAATGACCAAATCATACTTGATGAGATTTTTTTAGCTATTGACATGAGAATTATCGATAAAGATGATTTGATTTCAACACTTGAAAACCGATTTATATCAGGAGATGTAATCCTTACTGGTACAGATATACCTAAAGATTTATTATTAATGGCTAATCAAATTACTGAACTTCGCTCATAAAAAAATGCTAAAAAATGATCTCTGGATAAATCAAAAAGCTTCGGAAGGTATGATAAAACCCTTTCAATCAAATTTGGTGAGACATCTTGAGCCTAATAATAAACAAAAGCCAGTTTTGAGTTACGGATGTTCATCTTATGGCTATGATTTAAGACTTTCATCAAAAGAATTCTTAATTTTCAGGCATATCCCTGGGACTGTAATGAACCCCAAAAAGTTTAATCCTAATAATTTAGAGAAAACTGTTCTTCATAATGATAATGATGGAGACTTTTTTATTCTTCCTGCTCACTCCTATGGTTTAGGAGTTGCTTTAGAAAAGATGAAGGTGCCAGAAAATATAACTGTAATCTGTATAGGGAAAAGTACTTACGCGCGACTTGGAATTATTGTTAATACAACGCCCGCAGAGGCAGGGTGGGAAGGTCATCTCACTTTAGAGTTTAGTAATAGTTCAGGTGCAGATTGCAGAATATATGCTGAAGAGGGTATTTGCCAACTACTCTTTTTTGAAGGTGATCCGTGCTCTACAACCTATGAAGATAGAAGAGGTAAATATCAAAATCAACCAGAAAAAGTAACTCTTGCAAAGATCTAAAATGAGTAAAGTTGAACTAATTTCGCTAACTCCTGATGCAGAAAAAACAATGGCTTACATTGCAAGAGTTAGTAATCCAAAAAATCAGGAAAATGAAGATTATTCGAAATTATTGAGATATTGTATTAAAAATGAACATTGGAGTGTTTTTGAACAGTCATTTATGACCTTGCAAATAGAAACTAACAGAGGAATCGCTGCCCAAATCTTAAGGCATCGATCATTTACTTTTCAGGAATTTTCACAGAGATATGCAGATAGTTCTCAACTGGGTAATATCCCCTTACCAGAGTTAAGGCGCCAAGATTTTAAAAACAGGCAAAATTCAATTCCTGATCTCCCTGATGAGTTAAAAAAAAGATTCAATGAAAAAATCGGTTTACATTTTCAGGCTGCTTCAGAATTATATGAAGATTTACTTTCTGAAGGCGTAGCCAAAGAATGTGCGAGATTTGTTTTGCCATTAGCAACTCCAACAAGAATCTATATGTCTGGATCATGCAGATCGTGGATCCATTACATTCATTTAAGATCAGCTCACGGCACACAAAAAGAACATAAGTCTATCGCCCAAAATTGCAAGTCTATTTTTAAAAAAAGTTTTCCGATAGTATCAAAATCTTTAGAATGGTAAAAATTATCCATGACTACGAGGACTGACCTCATTATTTTTATTTTCTTGAATTGTTGAAAATTCTGCATTAATAATTTCCTCGTAGGGTTTCTCTTCTTTTTCTAAATTATTGATAGATTTTCTTATTTTAATTTCATCTTGCTTACCAATAAAAGTAGATATTAGATTACCCTTTTTATCAAAAAGATTAAGCTGAGGAATCCCGTTGACATCAAACTTCTGGATGTAATTACTCCATTTTTGATTATCAACATTTAAAAAAACAAAATTAATATCTTTTTCGTATTCATCTTTAAAAGCAGAAACTTGTGGAGCCATTTCTTTGCAAACTTCACACCACTCAGCGTAAAATTCAAGAAATGTTGGCTTATTATTTGTAAAAGCTATTTCAGGGTCAACAGATAATTCTCCAAAACTCTTTAGAAGATAAGTTGATTTAAACAAGGAATTTCTAAACAAAAGCAGTGAAATGATTACAATAGATATAATCAGAATAAGAATTGTTTTTAAATTTGTCTTTAAAATTTGCTCTTGGCTCTCAGATTGCACTGTTAAAGAATTATCAACTAAAAACATCTTAAATAAGTCAAACAGATAAAGAGTATTGAAATCTATAAGCTTTTAATCAACTGATAAAATAATAAATAAATAATTATCAAAATTTCTTTGATTCCTGAAATCTAATTATGCAATCAATCTTTGGAACTGATGGAATAAGAGGAAGATTTAATGAAGAGATAACTTATTCACTAGCCTACAAAGTAGGCTATGCTCTAGGTTCAAGCTTAGAGAATAAAAGTCCAATAATAATTGGTAGAGATACAAGAATTAGTGGAGATATTCTTCTTCAGGCAATTACGCAAGGTATAAACGATAGTGGCAAAAAATTCATAAATCTAGGAATCTGCCCTACACCAGCTATACCTTTTTTAATCAAACAAGAGAATCTGGGCAGTGGGATCATGATATCTGCAAGTCATAATCCTCCAGAATATAATGGGATAAAAATTTTTGATCATAATGGTCAAAAAATTACCAAATATTTTGAAAATAAAATCCAACAATTAGTTGAAGACTCAAATAATATATCAATTCCTAGAACAGTGCTTCCAGGGAATACAAATAAAGAACTTATCGATATTTATATCAAAAGCCTTATCCAAACAATGGGTGGAGAAAATCTAAGCGGGTTGAAAATAATATTAGACACATGCTATGGATCAGCGGCAACCTGCGCAAAAAAAATTTTTCATTCTCTTGGTGCTGATGTAAGAGTTATCAATAACTCTAAAAATGGTTTGAAGATTAATATGAATTGTGGTTCTACTAACCTTAAACCATTAAAAAAAGCATTAAAAGAGAGTCCTGCAGATATGGGTTTTAGCTTCGATGGGGATGCCGATAGAGTAATTGGAATAGATTCAAAAGGTAATGTTTTAGATGGAGATCACATTCTTTTTCTTTGGGGTAGAGAACTTATGGAACAAAAAATTCTCACAAATAATTTATTAATATCAACGCAAATGGCAAACTTAGGTTTTGAGAAGGCCTGGAAGAAAATTGGAGGAATTTTACATAGAACTGATGTAGGAGATAAACATGTGCATGACGCAATTAAGGAGAAAGGAGCAGTTTTAGGAGGTGAGCAGTCAGGTCATATACTTTCAAAAATTAATAACTTTTCTGGTGATGGGATATTGACTGCACTTCAAATTTCTAAATTTTGTAAAAAGAAAAATATTAATTTAAATGATTGGCTTAAAAGTAGTTTCGAACCTTATCACCAAAAACTAACCAATATCAATCTAGATTTTAATATTAAAAAATTAGATCCAAAAAACAAAATCTTAATTGATGAATCTATAAAAAATTTTCAGGCAATATATTCGGATAATTGTAGAGTTTTTATAAGGCCTAGCGGTACAGAACCCGTTATTAGAGTTCTTGTTGAGGCCAAAAATCATAAGAAAGTTGATTTTTTATCAAGCGAAATAACAAAAAAACTCCTTTTAGAAATTGATAAAATAACAAATCAAAGATGAATTAAATTTTTATATAGATTTTTTCATAAATATCAAGTTGGTTTACAATCACATACTTTTCCCTATTAGTTTTAAGTTTAATTGGATTAAAACTTTCGGAAAAATTAAAATCTTTTTTATCTATTGTTTTAAAATGAAAATTACTTGATATAGTGCAATCCATATAATCGAATAAATCCTTTACATCTGTTTTTATGAAAATTAGGCTACCTTTTTGCAATGAATTTGAGAGCATATTAATAAATCCTGGCTGAATTACGCGCCTTTTATAATGCCTCTTTTTAAACCAAGGATCAGGGAAATTAAAAGAAATACTTTTTAGATTTTTGAAAATAAATTTATTTTGGACATCATTCAAAATATTATTAGCATTACCAAATATAAAATATAGATTTTTGATTTCTCTTTCGATAACTTTTAATTTAGCATTTTTGACTAATTTCTCACGGATTTCAATTCCTAAATAATTCCAACTAGTATTAACTAAAGCTAAATCAAATAGAAACTCACCAGCAGCACAACCTATATCCAAATGAAGATTCGATTTAGAATCATCAAACATTTCGCTCAAAGAAGGTATTCTCTCAATTTTATTGAAATTACAACTAAGGGGATTAACATGTTGTCTCATAAAATTATAAATATATTCCTAGGCAATAATATAAGGATGCATAATATTCATAACTATGACAATAGTAAGTTCAAAAGTAATAGTTTGATGTTTAATTATTATGTGTTTAAAAAGAAAAAGTTTTGAACGTTTTTAATCAACTTTCTATTTGGCTATCCTTTCAACTTTCAATAATTTTCCTTATTGGTATTCCTGTTACTCTATCCTTCTGGTCAATTAAAAAAAGAAATAAAGCAGTTATTAAACTTCTATCAATTTATTGGAAAGTATCCCTTTTATTTTTTATAAGCCTTCTGCTTTTAATAGGAAAGTATAATTATGCTCTTGTGATAACAAATATTTCAACATTATTAATGACAGTTTCAGTTTGGTTTTGGAATGATATTAATGATGAATTAAGAGAATATGATTTTTCTTACTCCCTTACCACAACGACAAAAATATGGAGATGGACGATAACTTTTATATCTCTCAATTTCTTTATTCAGAGTTTACAAAACTTCAACTGTTTTTCTTTTATTAAGTCGGATGCTTGTGCAATATGGCTTCAACCTTCTTCAAATTTATATAATATCATAAAAAATTTATTTAATTTTTTCTTTGGAGCTAACTTTACCCAGCCGATATCAAAATTCTTAGGATTATTTTCATTATTAATCTATACATTAGGCCTTATTCAATGGTCAATAATCAAATTACCTAAAAATGGAAGAAACTCCTGCTTCTCTGAAAATGGCAAAAATTGATTTAATAAATAGTCTTGAGAAAATAAGTTCAGTGGTACCTGATAGGATACTTAAATTAGAGGGTTTCATTCTAAAAGAAAATCAAAATGAACAATTAGAAATAATTATTTTCAGAGGTTACAGTAGCTCAACAACTCATCCAATTGAAATAGATTCAGAAAAAAAAGTAATAAATTTTTCTTATACAATTACAAACTTTAAACTTTATAAAGCACCGTTAATAGAATCCGAAGAAAATTTTATAAGAGAAAATCAAAACTCAGTTTTCTTTTTGAATCAAAAAAACTGGATTTAAATAAATTCAAAATTAATAATATTTGAACATCTTTTGCATAATTTTGTATTTTGGATTCCATTAAAAATTTCTTTTTGATAATGCCAACATCTATCACATTTTTGACCTTGAGCTTTATTTATTTGAATTTTACCAAGTGCATTGTTATCAATAATCAGAGAATTATCCACCAAATCCGATACCACTTGGAAGTTTGATACTATAAGCCAATCTCTAAATAAATCTACCTCTTGATTTCCAAATTCATTGAGCCAAGTAAGTGAATCTTTTAAAGCTTTATCTTCAGGTAAATAATTAACTTCAGTTTCCAAAGCTGCTCCAATTATTTGTTTGTTCCTGCATCCTTCTATAGCCTTGTTAATTTCAACTCTCAAATTTCTTAAATTTGCAATGTGCTCATTAAGTATTTGATTTTTCCATGATTGCGAAAATATTGGCCATCCTCTTTGAAAGACTGATTTTTCGTCAGTTGAATATGGTATATTTTGCCAAATATCTTCGGCCATATGACAAAGTACTGGAGAAATAAGTACGGCTAAATTTTCAACGACTTTTGACATGACGAACTGACAAGATCTTCTCCTAAATTGTGATTTAGAACTTACATATAACCTATCCTTCGCAATATCCAAATAAAAATTTGATAGATCCACAACGCAAAAACTTTGCAAAATTTGGAAAAATTTTGAAAATTCATAATTTTCATAAGCATTTGATATTTGATCTGTAACCTCAACTAATCTGCCTAACATCCATTGATCTAAGAGAGGCAATTGATCAATTTCAAAACTATCAATTTTAGGATCATAATCATGAATATTACCTAGAAGATATCTTGCAGTATTACGAACTTTTCTATAAACGTCTGAAAGTTGCTTGAGTATATTGGATCCAATTGGAACATCTACTGAATAATCTACCGAGCTTACCCACAGCCTTAAAACATCAGCGCCATAAGCAGGATCAGTTTTTTTATTATTACCTCCATTAATAATTATATTTGGATCAACAACATTTCCTAAAGATTTGCTCATTTTTCTTCCATTTTCATCAAGTGCAAATCCATGAGTTAAAACTTTCTTATATGGAGGTTTATTATTGACTGCAACAGATGTTAGCAAAGAAGACTGAAACCATCCTCGATGTTGATCTGAGCCCTCTAAATAAAGATCTGCTGGATACTTTAATTCACTTCTTAGTTCACATACTGCGGCCCAGCTAGATCCCGAATCGAACCAAACATCCATTGTATCTGTTCCTTTTTTCCAAAAATCAGATTCTTTTGCATAATTTTTTGGCAAAAGACTCTTAACATCCCAATCCCACCAAATATCTGCTCCATGTTTACTAAAAAGTTCTTGAATATGATTAATTATTTCTTTGTTAAGTAGAATTTCATTACCATTTTTTTTATAAAACACTGGAATAGGGACTCCCCATGACCTTTGTCTAGAAATACACCAATCTCCTCTACCAACAACCATAGAATAAATTCTTTTCTTTCCAGTCTCAGGCATCCATTCAACATCTTCGATTGCCTTTAGTGCAGATGATCTAAAGCCATTTACAGAGGCAAACCATTGTTCTGTTGCCCTAAAAATAGTTGGTTTTTTGGTTCTCCAATCATACGGGTATCTATGCTTATAATTTTCTTGTAATAGAAGCAAATTATTTACTTTTAAATGTTCAATAATTAAATCATTTGCATCTTTCAGGACATTAGATCCTTTGAATTGACCAGAATATTCATTTAAGTTACCTTTTTCATCAACGACACA
>CACASR010000023.1 GCA_902535175.1 uncultured Prochlorococcus sp. | reverse complement strand
ACATTTTCCAGAGAATCAAATTCTTATGTATCTGCTAAACAGCACTCAAAAAGACCTTTAGAAGCAATATCTCTAAGGCAGCCAAAAAATTTACAGACAACTGAGCAAAAAAAATTACCCTATTTGAAAGAGAGTAAGGACGAAGATTGGCCAGATGAAATGGATTTCAAAGTTGAAAGATGGCAAAGAGCTTCAGAAAAAGAGAATAATACGCTGAGAGATCAATCAAACCAACAAGTTCAATCAAAATCGAGAAATCTTCCCAAATCAAGAAGAAGAAGAGTATAGTTTCGTAAATTCTTTAATTCCTGAATAGCCTAATAAAGTTTCTAAATGTGGATTGAATACTTCTCTAATAATTGTTAGGGGCTTTTTGTCTCGAAAAAATCTATAATTTCTTGACCAGAATGGCCCTTTAAAACAAAATTGATCCTCTAACCAATTTGAATTAACAAGTGAAATTCGATCAACTTCTCTAAACAATTCTGATCTATCTTGTGTCAAATTCTTCCAAATTGGTTCTTCTTTGGCTTTTAAATTTTCATTCACTTGTTCTGCATTCCACCAACTTTCAGCCCATGCTAGGTTTTTATTATTGTTTTTAATCCATACTTGTCTTCTAATTAAAGGCCCATTTAATTGATTTAATTCTTTAGGACCTTCTTCAATGAATAGAGGATCTACTTGCATTGAAATTAATTTAATTTTCGTCTCTTGATTTGTTAAAAGTTGTAAATGTCTAGTGGGACTTCCATCCCCAAGCAGCATTAATTTCCACGGACCAGATATTTTTGGTAATGAATTTTTCACTAAAAAAGTAGAGGCTTTTTCTTCCCATAAAATTTTTGGTGATTTAAAAAGTGTATTATTCAGTGCTCAGACGGAATGCTTTTAAGATGATAACTTTTTTTCAACAAAAATATTTGCCTTTTCTTTTTTTATTTCTCTTATTTTTAGCCAAACAAGTAATGCAGTTAAATCAGCTTTGCTTACTCCAGGAATTTTTGAAGCATCACCAAAATTTTTTGGCTTTATCTTATTCAAATTTTCTCTAGCTTCTAAAGATAATGTATCTATCTTTTCATAATTTATTTCTTGAGGTAGAGATTTACAGCTTTGACGATTTATTTGTTCAATGTTGTTTTTTTGTCTTTTAAGGTAACCCTCGTATTTAATATCTATTTCAACTCCTTCTTGTATTGAAGAACCTAGATTTCTTTCATTCAAATTATATTTAATTAGATCTGAATAATGAAAGTTTGGTCTTTTTAAGAGTTCTTTCAAAGTCGTTGAGCCTTTGATTTTTGATCCCGTTTCTAATTCTATTTTTTTTGATATTTCATCGGTATTTTTTAAGCGAGTGTTGTTTAATCTTAATTTCTCTTCATCGAGGAGTTTCATTTTTTCTTTATAGGCCGACCATCTTTTCTCATTAATTAGTCCTATTTGATAACCTAATGGTGTTAATCTCCTATCTGCATTATCTCCTCTAAGAGTTAACCTATATTCACTCCTACTAGTGAGAACTCTGTATGGTTCTTTGAGATCTTTGGTAATTAAATCATTGATCATTGTTCCTATATAACTGCTTTCTCTAGTGAAGATTATTGGATCTTTTTTATTCAGTTTTCTTGTCGCATTGACGCCTGCAACTAATCCTTGTGCTGCTGCTTCTTCATAACCAGTAGTGCCATTAATTTGTCCGGCGCTAAATAAATATTCAATTTCTTTCGTTTCGAGTGACGTTTGGAGTTGTGTTGCAGGTATGTAGTCATACTCCACAGCATATGCTGGTCTCAACATTTTACATTCATCTAATCCAGGTAAGGTTCTTAAAAGTTCTAATTGAATATTTTCGGGTAGACCTGTTGAAAATCCTTGTACATATATTTCAGGAGTATTAATTCCTTCTGGCTCTAAGAAAATTTGATGTGATTCTTTATTAGCAAATTTAACGATTTTATCTTCAATTGATGGACAATATCTTGGCCCTTTACTATCAATAAAACCGCCGTAAATGGGAGTTAAATGTAAATTGTCTCTAATTAGTTGATGTGTTTTGGTAGTTGTTCTTGTGATGTGACAACTAACTTGGGGCATATTATTTTTTATATCTGGGTCAAACGAAAAATATTTATCTGCTGCAGTACTTGGTTGAATATCTAATTCATCAAAAATGATACTTCTTTTATCAACTCTTGCTGGAGTTCCCGTTTTTAAACGTTCTGTTTTGATACCAATTTCGTGCAAATTTTGAGTAAGACCTTTGGCTGCTTGTTCGCCTGATCTACCAGCTGACATTGATTTATTTCCTATCCATATTCTTCCTTCTAGGAACGTACCAGCTGTGATGATAACTGATTTTGCTGAATAATAACTACCAAAGAAAGTCCTTACACCTTTTATTCTTTTTTTTAAGATTTTTTTTGAGTTCAATCCAATTTCTTCAGTTTTTGCGATATCGAGTTCAGTAATCATTGCTTCTTTTAATGATAAATTTTCCGTATTTTGAAGTACTTCAATCATCTTTTTTGAATATTCTCTTTTATCAGTCTGAGCTCTTAATGCCCATACAGCTGGACCTCTACTTGCATTTAATATTCTTTTCTGTATAGCTGTCTCATCAGCTAATTTACCAATAATTCCACCTAATGCATCAACTTCATGTACCAACTGACTTTTTGCAGGGCCACCAACAGCAGGGTTACAAGGTTGCCAGGCAATTCTATCTAAATTGATTGTAAATAAGGCTGTAGAAAATCCTAATTTTGCTGTTGTTATAGCTGCTTCGCATCCTGCATGTCCTCCTCCAATAACGATGACTTCAAAAGATTCATTTGTTGAGTGATGATCTTGCATTTTAGGATTGATTTAATTAGCTAAATTCCTAAATCTCGTAAATTGAGGTTCAAATAATAATTTAACAGTTCCTACGGGTCCATTTCTATGTTTAGTGACTATTATTTCTGTAATTCCTCTATCTTCAGTCTCTGGATTATAGTATTCATCTCTATAAATCATTAATACTAAATCTGCGTCTTGTTCAATAGATCCTGATTCTCTTAGATCGCTTAACATTGGTCTTTTATTTGTTCTAGACTCTACACCTCTACTAAGCTGAGATAAAGCTACTACTGGTACTTTTAATTCTCTGGCCATGCTTTTAAGACCTCTTGTTATTCGTGAAAGTTCTTGCACTCTATTATCAGGAGTTGATCCTTCCATTAACTGGAGGTAATCAATCACGATTAATCCAAGTTCTTTTTTTTGTTCAGCGATTAATCTTCTGCACAAAGATCTCATCTCTAAAACACTCAAGTTAGGCTTGTCATCTATAAATATTGGTAATTGACCTAGTGAATTGATACCTTCTCCTAGTAATGGCCATTCATCTTGCTGTAATCTTCC
The DNA here is from genome assembly GCA_902535175.1 of uncultured Prochlorococcus sp. Lineage (GTDB taxonomy): Bacteria > Cyanobacteriota > Cyanobacteriia > PCC-6307 > Cyanobiaceae > Prochlorococcus_A. Next base: position 11,510 of record CACASR010000023.1, on the reverse strand, counting down.
TGTTCTTAGCCTGCCACTCTCGATTCCAACTTCCATAGAGAGTAATCTATATGTCAACTGTTCTTTACTCATTTCAAGGCTAAATACACACACAGGTAAATCTTGAGATTGTGCAACATTTTTAGCCAGATTAAGAACTATTGAAGTTTTCCCCATTGAAGGTCTTCCAGCAACAATTATTAAATCACTTCTTTGAAAACCTTGAGTCATCGCATCAAGGTCGTAGAAATTTACTGGAATACCAGCTACTGAAGTACCTAATGATCTTGACTCTATTTCATTGAAAGTACTTGTAAGGATTTCAGCTGCTTGAGTCAGGCCTTTTGAAGGTTTTTCTTGACTGATTTCAAATATTTTTTGCTCTGCTTTATCTAGTACTTCATTAGTATCTTGAGTCTGATCAAAACCTAGCTGAACCACTTCATTCCCAGATTTGATAAGTTGCCTTCTCATGAATTTGTCGTTAATTAAATTAGCAACTTGTTCTATGGAAGCTGTAGAGGAAACATTTTCAACTAGTTCTACCAGTTTGCTGTTTCCTCCAATTTTTTCTAGTGATCCATTATCTGCTAACCAAGCACTCATTGATGTTAAATCAGTTGGTTTTCCCTGGGTATGCAACATTAATGCTGTTCTATAAATCTCTTGATGGGCATTTATATAAAAAGCTTCAGGTTTAATTAAGTCTGCAATTCTTCCGATCGCGTCTGGATCAAGAAGTATGCCACCAAGAACAGCTTCCTCTGCTTGAACGTTTTGAGGAGGTACTAATCCAGAATTTTCACTATTAAAATCCTTTTTAATATTTTTATTTTGCCCATTATTTGGAAAAGGTACGGAAACCATATCTTTAATTGCTTAGATATATACTCTGGCTACTTTTCAAAATAATGCAACAAATTGATTAACTTGTTACTTCAATATTTACTTCTGCATTTACATCTGGATGTAATTTTATTTTTGCAGTAAAGGAACCTAAATTATGAATATCAGGAACAGTAATGTTTCTTCTATCAATTTCTTTTTTAGTTGCCGCTTCTATCGCTTCGGCAACATCCCCGTTGGTAACAGTTCCAAAAAGGACACCATCTTCTCCAACCTGTTTTTTGATTGTGAACCTACCTATTGTAGATAAAGCAGTTTGGAAATCTAAAGCTTCTTGCTTTAATTTATCAGCAGCGATTTTTTCTTTTTCTTTCTTCCTTTCAATTTGTTTAAGGACTGCTGGTGTGACATTCATTGCCTTTCCATAAGGTAATAGAAAATTTCGTGCGTATCCTGGTGCTACTTCAACTAGATCTCCTTCTTTACCTAGAGATGAGATTGATTCAGTTAATGCGACTTGTACTCTTTTAGCCATGAAAATATTGAACAATATAGTTAATAATAAGACCTAGAGGGTAACTTTACTTTTTTTGCAAGACCAAATTTTGCAAGAAACTTAATATGTTCCCAAGTTATATCTATTTGACCTCTAAATAATCCTTGTTTTGCCGAATTGGGAAATGCATGATGGTTATTATGCCAACCTTCTCCAAATGTTAATGCAGCAACCCACGCATTGTTTTTAGATGAATCACCACTTTCAAATGGTGCTTCACCCCAACAATGTGTCGCGGAGTTGACTAGCCAAGTTACGTGATAAACAACCACAAGCCTCAATGGAATTCCCCAAAGGACAAGAGCCCATCCCCCAACTCCTAATTTTTGACCTATTGCGTACAAAGAAAGTCCAATAGGAATTTGTAAGAATAAAAAATATTTATTTAGAAATCTATAGTATGGATCCTTTATTAAATCTGCACTTAGTTTTGGAACAGCTTTTAGTGCTTCAACGTCTTTAAACATCCAGCCCATATGACTCCACCAAAAACCTTTTTTACTATTATGATGATCTACTTCAGTATCTGAAAAAGAATGGTGATGCCTGTGCAAACCTACCCAATCTATTGGTCCATGCTGGCAACTTATTGCTCCACAAGTAGCAAAAAATCTTTCTAACCATCTCGGGACAATGAACGATCTGTGTGATAACAATCTGTGATATCCAAGAGTTACTCCTAAACAAGCAGTTACCCAGTAAAAAAATAATAATGAAGTGACTGCAGGAAGACTCCAAAATTTTGGTTGTATTGCCACAAGAGAAAGAATATGAATTGCAACCATAAAAACTATTGTTCCCCACGTTTTATGAAGTCTTGGAGGATATCTTTTTGAATGACTGGAAGGTTCCAGTAATTTTTCTGAGAGTTCTATAACTTTTTCAGCTGGAACAGGTTTTTTTAATTTTGCTGTTTCTTGGAAAATTACTGAATTCATGATATTGAAATACTATTTTCAAAATTACCGATATGTAATATTATCATACTATACTATTGATAAGTTTAATTATCTGTGAGTCTCGGATATCGCGATAAATTATCTAGAGGTCGAAGAGCTATGGCTCATTTGATACACCTCTGGCATGAAAGAAATGGATGGTCTCATAGAGTTTTACCATTACTTTCAGAAGTTCTTGATTTAGGTAAAGTTCATAATTCGCAAATTTCTAATCTTAGGAATGGGAAGTTATCTTCGCCAGGTCCTGAAGTTTTTCTAGCTTTAGCTCAAGTTAATACGATTCTTGATCAAGGCATTGAAAAAATCAGGGATCGTTTTGAAGGTGATTACCCAGAGTTATGGAAATCTTTGGAAGAGTCTGCATTACCCCTAAAAAATGATTCTGGTAACCCATTATCGGCCGGGGAGTTATTCGAGATATTTGCAGGATTAAAATCTCTACCTTCATCTTTTGACTGGTATATAGAGGACGAAGAAGCTTCTGCTTTAAGTGATGCTCTTTCAGTGCATTTTTGTCAGAATAAGGCTTGGAGATCATGTAAAATTCAGGTAATGGAAGCCTATGCTGTTAGTAAATCTGCCCGCAGAGAACGTTTTGCTGAAGTAATAGCAGGAATTAGAGATTATACGGCTGAAGAATTAGATGCAGAACTTCTTGATTTATATGAGGCTTCAAAAAAACTTTCTTATTTTCAGGGTAGGGGACCTAATGCTTTCCTCGCAGAATTAAGAAATTTAGCTTCTGAAAAATAGTATGAATTTTCATAATAAATGACGCTAAAAAATAACTTAAAACTGGCTGAAAACGTTGTTCTTTCTGTCGAAGAGAGTTTAAGTAAAGTTTTCCAAGAACGGTCCAATCAGGTTTTCCAGAAATTAGAAAATATTTTGACAATTTTTAAGGAAGAAAAAGTTTCTACTAGTCATTTCAATCAATCTTCTGGTAGTGGTCATGATGATATATCTAGAGAAAAAATTGATGCGGTTTTTGCAAGATTGTTTCTTGCTGAAAAGGCAGCTGTGAGGATGCAATTTGTAAGTGGAACGCATGCAATAAGTTCTGTCTTATTTGGAATTCTTAGACCTGGAGATGTAATGTTATCTCTTACAGGACAACCATATGACACGTTAGAACAAGTCATAGGAATAAGGGGAGGAGGAAAAGGATCACTTAAAGATTTTGAGATTGAATACAAGCAAATAAATATCTGTGATAATTTTGATTCTTTTGAAGAGAAAATTGTTCATTCTTTTAGAGAAAACTCATATAAATTAGTATTTATACAAAAAAGTTGTGGATATAGTTGGAGAAAGTCTCTTACGAATCATCAGATAGAGAATATTTGTAGTCTTATTCATTCTCTTGATCCTAACTGTATATGTTTTGTTGATAACTGTTATGGTGAGCTTGTTGAAGATAGTGAACCAATTTCTAAAGGGGCAAATATAATTGCTGGATCATTGATTAAAAATTTGGGAGGAACAATCGTTCCTACTGGTGGGTATGTTGCAGGAGATGCAGAGTTGGTTGAGATGGCATGTTCTAGATTAACCTCACCTGGTATCGGTTCTTCTGCAGGAATAAATTTTGGACTAGGAAGATTAATTTTGCAGGGTTTGTTTTTAGCACCACAAATTGTTCACGAATCACTAAAAGGTGCTGATATGGTTGCAGCAGTCTTTAAAAATTTGGGATTTAAGGTTTTACCAGAGCCAGCAACTTATAGATCTGATCTTATTCAGTCAGTAAGATTGAATAATCCTGATTTGGTACAAAAAGTTTGTCAATCTTTTCAAAATTCCTCACCAGTAGATTCTTTTTTGAATGTTGTTCCATCATCAATGGATGGATATGATTCAAAATTATTAATGGCCGGAGGCACATTTATTGAAGGTAGTACAAGTGAATTTTCTGCTGATGCTCCTCTAAGAGATCCTTATAATATTTTTGTTCAAGGTGGTTCTCACATAGCTCACATCAAAATTGCATTAATTCGATTATTATTTGAATTATTAGAGGAAGAATTAATTTCAAAGGATTCTCTACTTCCTTTATCGACTTAATTATGTCTTACAAGTTTCCAGACAACCTCAATTATGCTGATACTCATGAATATGTCTTGGAAGAAAATGGATTATTAAAAATTGGAGTTAGTGAATTCGCTATAGATCAGTTAGGAGATATTGTTTTTGTTGAATTAGCTGATCAAGGAGCAACTTTAGAAAAAGGTGAGACTTTTGGAACAATAGAATCAGTTAAGGCCGTTGAGGAAGTCTATCTGCCTTTTTCAGGGGAAATAGTATCTGTAAATGAAAGTGTTATTGAGAACCCTGAGCTTTTACAGAATGATCCGATTGGAGACGGTTGGTTAGTCATTTTGAAACCAGACTCAAAAGCATCAATTGCTGATTTGATGACTTCTGAGGAATATCAATCAAAGGTTGTACCAAAATAAGGCAAACTTTTTAAAAAGAGCTATTTTAAAGAAAATTATTTTAATATGAAATCCAAATTTAGGTCTGATTTGTTTATAGATAGGCATCTTGGGTTAGGTGATAATGATGAAACAATTATGCTGAATAAGCTTGGTTTTAATAATATTGATCAATTTATAAATCAAGTTATTCCTGAAGATATTCAACTTAAAGATAAATCTTCAGAAATATTGCCCCAAGGTTGTTCAGAAATTGAGGCTATAAATGAATTAGAAGAGATTGCGAATAAAAATACTAAAATGAGATCACTAATAGGCCTTGGTTATTATGACAATCACATGCCTAAAGTAATTCAAAGACATGTTCTTGAAAATCCAAGGTGGTACACGTCTTATACTCCATATCAAGCAGAAATTGCTCAAGGAAGGTTAGAAGCTCTATTTAATTTTCAGACTATTGTTTGTGAACTAACTGGATTTCCTGTCGCCAATGCATCTTTGTTAGATGAGGGCACTGCTGCTGCAGAAGCTATGGCCATGAGTTTTTCCGCAAGAAAAAATAAATCTTCAAAAGTGTATTTAGTGGAATCAAATGTTTTTGATCATACTTTTAATGTTCTACAAACCAGAGCAAAACCTTTGGGAATATCCTTAAAACGCTTTACTCAAAGCAACCTTCCTAATCATGATGATGTTTTTGGAATGTTGTTGCAATTACCTGGTAAAAATGGGGAATTATATGATCCCACATTTTTAATATCCCAAGCACATAGATCAGAAATTATTGTTACGGCATGTATTGATCCACTGGCACAAGTTTTGATTAAACCCATTTCTGAATTCGGTGTTGATGTAGCAGTCGGTAGTATGCAAAGATTTGGTGTTCCAATGGGTTTTGGTGGCCCCCATGCAGCATATTTTGCTTGTAGTGAAAAATATAAAAGGCTGATACCCGGAAGAATTGTTGGGCAAACTCTATCTAAAAATGGAGAAAAGTCTCTAAGATTAGCATTGCAAACAAGAGAGCAACATATTAGAAGGGAAAAGGCCACTAGTAACATTTGTACTGCTCAATCTTTGTTAGCCATAATTTCTTCTTTTTATGCTATTTATCATGGACCCTCTGGATTAACGCAAATTGCAAAGAGATTAGTGGAGTTGAGAATAAATTTAGAATCAAGTTTAGCTGCTTTAGGTTTTGATATTCCTGATGGGATTAGATTTGATAGTGTTGATGTATATTCTGACCACTCCCAGAGGATCCATTATGAAGCTCTAAAAAACGGCTATAACTTAAGAATTTTGCCTTTGGGATCAACTATTGAAAATTCAACTGGTTTTGGGATCTCCTTAGATGAGCTTAGCAATGAAAAAGAAATCAAAGATATTTTGACTTTCATAGCAAAACTTATAGAAAAAGAAGAAGATTTAGATCATATAAACTTTGATAAAGTATTTCATCTTGAAAGTTTAGCTTTGAGGTCCAGTGAATGGATGCAGCAAGATATATTCACAAATTATCAAAGTGAAACTGAATTAATGAGGTATATATTCCGACTTGCAGAAAAAGATTTTTCTTTGGTAGATGGCATGATGCCATTGGGAAGCTGTACTATGAAGTTAAATTCTGCAGCAGAGTTAAATCCAGTCTCTTGGGCTAATTTATCTTCCATTCATCCTTTTTCCCCACCAGATCAAACTAAAGGTTATTCAAAAATAATATCTGATTTAGAAAAATGGATAAGTGAAATTGTTGGTTTAAAATCAGTTTCTTTTCAACCAAATGCTGGCTCTCAAGGAGAGTTTGCAGGATTATTGGCAATTAATTCTTATTTTGAATCAAAAGGTGAACTGTTAAGAAAAAAATGTTTAATTCCTAAAAGTGCTCATGGAACAAATCCTGCTAGTGCAGTTATGGCAGGTTTTGATGTGTTAACTGTTGAATGTGATGAGGAAGGAAATATTGATTTTCAGGATTTGTCGATTAAGGTCAAGAAATTTGACAACCAAATAGGGGCTCTTATGTTGACTTATCCCTCTACTCATGGAGTTTTTGAATTACAAATCAGAAAGATATGTGATTTAATTCATTCTGTAGGAGGATTTGTATATTTAGATGGAGCAAATTTGAACGCTCAGGTTGGATTATGTAAACCGGGGAATTATGGTGTTGATGTTTGTCATTTGAATTTACATAAAACATTCTGTATTCCACATGGAGGTGGTGGGCCAGGAGTAGGACCAGTTGCTGCATCAGAAACTTTAAGCCCATTTCTACCTACTCATTCTTTAATTGATAATAATTTATCTAATAGTGCCAATTACGTATCTTCTGCCAAGCATGGGAGTGCAAGTATTCTTCCAATAAGTTGGATGTACATAAAAATGGCTGGTCTTAGTGGTTTAAGGAAAGCAACTGCGCATGCAATTTTATCTGCAAATTATATTGCGCATTCTTTAAAGCATAAATTCAAGATTCTTTACAAAGGAAAAAATAATTTTGTCGCACATGAATGTATTTTAGATTTTAGAGATTTAAAATCCAAAACTGGTTTAAGTGTAAATGATTTAGCTAAACGATTAATAGATTATAGTTTTCATGCCCCAACTATAAGTTGGCCTGTTCCAGAGACGATAATGATAGAGCCTACTGAAAGTGAAAGTTTGGTTGAATTGGATAGATTCTGCGAGGCTATGCTATTGATTGGAGAAGAAATCAGCGAAATAGAAAAAAATATTGAATTAAAGAATAATAATGTAATAAGCAACGCTCCCCATACGCTGAAAGAGTTAATTGCTGATAATTGGCATCATCCTTATTCAAAAGAAAAAGCTTCTTTTCCATATAAAACCTCAACATCTATTAAGTTTTGGTCTTCAGTTTCTAGAATCAATAATGCATATGGAGATCGCAATTTAATTTGTTCTTGCAATGTAAATCAAGGAGAGACTATCGAAGAAAAAAAATGTGCTTAAAGGACTAGCGTCCTTGTATTTACTTAGTTATTATCAGTGAGAATAAAAATTTAATATTTTCTTATAGAATTTTTTTAAATTTTTTTATTAAAATATTCGAGCATCAAATTTTTTGGGGTATTTGAAGCTATGGCTAAAGATTTTAAATCTGGTAATATTAAGCACCTGCCAGTTAAAAACGTCGATTTACCAAATTTTATTTATAATTTTTCAGAAGATAACTCAAATATTTGTTCCATTGAGGGCACTAATGTTATAAGGGTACCTTTTGGTAAAAAATTCTCGAAGAAAAAAAGGCCTGAAAAGAATCAAAATATCGCTACTCTAATACTTCCTTTAAGTTCGTATAGTAGTCCCACACCTCCACACGTAGCATAATTAAGATTTAGTTTAATCTATTTCTTTGAGAGTATCTGCATAATAATTTTGCAGTTGTAACGTTGCTTGATTCCAATCCCATTTTTCTGCTTCGTTGCGTGCCTCTTTCCTCATAACTTCTCTTTTATCTTCATTCTCTAGAATTTTTTTTGTCGCTTCAATCAAACTTTGTTTCCCATTATCTTTTTCATCAGGATCATATAAACAACCATTAATCCCATCGCTAATAATGTCTGGAATTCCCCCCTTATTGGCGCCAATAACTGGACATCCTGCTGCCATTGCTTCTAGTAAAACTAACCCAAGTGTTTCTGTACTAGATGGAAATAAAAATATATCTCCAGAGGCATAGGCGCTAGCAAGTTCATCGCCAGATAAATATCCTATGAAATTAGTTTTGGTATCTTCGAAGATTTTTTCAAGTTGGTTTCTATATGGTCCGTCACCTACAAGTGCTAGACAAGCATTAGGAATACTTTCTAAGACAGGTTTAATTCTCTCAATTTGTTTTTCTGCTGATAATCTTCCTACATAAATCAATAAGTAATTAGCGTCGTTATATTCCCCAAATAATTTTTTTCTCATTTTCTCATTTCTCAAATCTGGTCTGAAACTGAAAGTATCTACTCCTCTTTGCCATAGAGCAGTCCTTTGAATACCTTTATCTTTTAACTCATTGACCATAGCGGTGGAAGTACATAAATTTAACAAGGCTTGATTATGAGCTGCTTTAAGTAATTCCCACAAAAGTGGCTCTAACATACCCATACCGTAATGTTCTAGATATTTTGGAAGGTGAGTATGGTAACTGGCAATCAAAGGAATATTATTAGTTTTCGCTAACCATATGCCACCTAAGCCAAGTACAGCTGGATTAACAACATGTATCAAATCTGGGTTAAATTTTTCTAACTTATCTGAGACTGCAGGACCCGGTAAACCAAGCTTCAACTCTGGGTATAAGGGTAATGGCATTGCAGCAACTCCAACTACAGTTGCTCCCATATATGATTCTGGACACCCTTCTGGACAAAAAATTATAACTTCATCACCATTTTTTATTAAAAATTCAATCGTTTTAGTCAGTCTTGTGACTATACCATCAACTTTAGGTAAAAAAGTTTCAGTAAACAATGCAATTTTCACTTTCTTAAGGTAACTATTTTAGAAATTTTAATTTGTCTTTATTGCCTCAGCTTGTTTTTTAGTCCAGGATGAAACACAAGGTATGCGCTTAAGATCACATCTATTGGAGTATTTTTTGGCAACTTCAACAACTTCTTCTAATAAGCCATTATCAAGAGTCGTTGGGTTTAAACCTAATTCTATAAAACATTTATTATCAACAATTAGATCATTTTCTACCGCTTCATTCCTTGGATTTGGTAAATAATTAATATCAGCTCCTGTTAGAGAAGCAACTTTTTTAGCTAGTTCTCCAACTTGATGACTCTCAGTCATTTGATTAAAGATTTTGACTCTTTCTCCAGATTTTGGAGGATTTTCAAGAGCAAGTTGTACGCATTTTACAGAGTCTTTTATATGTATAAATGCTCTTGTTTGCCCGCCTGTACCATGAACACTTAATGGATATCCAATTGCAGCTTGCATTAGAAATCTGTTTAAAACAGTTCCATAATCTCCGTCATAGTCAAATCGGTTTGTCAATCTAGGATCTTTTAAAGTTGCTTCTGTATTTGTTCCCCAAACAATGCCTTGATGTAAATCAGTAATTCTTACAAGATCATTTTTGTTGTAGTAAAGAAATAATAATTGATCTAAGGTTTTAGTCATATGGTAAACACTACCTGGACTTGCAGGGTGTAATATTTCTTCTTCGAATCGGCTTCCATCTGGTTGTGGAACTTCAACTTTTAGATAACCTTCTGGAATTGTTGCACCTCTATGTGATCCATATCCATAGACTCCCATTGTTCCTAAATGAACAACATGAATATCTAAATTACTCTCTACTATTGCAGCAAGAAGGTTGTGTGTGCCATTAACATTATTATCTACTGTATATCTTTTGGTGAAACTGGATTTCATCGAGTAAGGTGCTGCTCTTTGTTCTGCAAAATGGATCACGGAATCTGGTTTTTCATTAATTAGCAAATTGAGCAATTTTTGATATTGTTTAGAGATATCCATATTAAGAAATCTCATAGGCTTACCTCCAATCTCTTCCCATGCAGAAAGTCGTTCTGTTATCGAAGCAATTGGAGTTAAAGATTCTACCTCTAGATCAATATCAATTTTTCTGCGACTTAAATTGTCGACAATAATAACATCATGATTTTGCTCTGCTAAATTCACCGCACAAGGCCAACCGCAAAAACCATCTCCACCTAGAACAATAACTTTCACTCAGAACTCCAGAATTAAAGATTCATAATATATTTATTAAATTACTACAGTGTGCTTCCACTTTGCGAAAAAACATTGTAAATAGTTTCAAATCTTCTTTCTTAATACGATAAAAAAAGCAAATAATAAATTTTTACTTTCTTTTAAACTTTGCTAGACAAAGAGAATTAGATAGATATGTTTTTTTCCGGCGAACTTGCTACTGCAAAGTCTTGTTTTTTAATTCTTCCTGCAAGAAAAGCTTGCCTGCCAGCTTTTACACTATAATTTATCGCTTGAGCCATTAGAGGAGGATTTGCAGCTTGTGCTATTGCACTATTGATTAAAACACCATCAGCTCCAATTTCCATAGCTTGAGAAGCTTCACTAGGCACTCCAATTCCTGCGTCAATTATTACTGGCACTTTTGCATTCTCAATAATTATCCTTATATTTGATAAATTTAACAAACCTTGCCCGGAGCCTATGGGCGAACCCAATGGCATTACAGTAGCACAACCTATTTCTTCTAGTCTTTTTGCAAGAATAGGATCTGCATTGATATAAGGAAGTACAGCGAAACCCTTTTTTATTAAAATTTCGGCTGCTTTAAGAGTTTCTATTGGATCTGGTAGCAAATACTTTTTGTCAGGAATAACTTCTAACTTCACAAAATTATTTTCTTCTTGACCAGATAATTTTGCAAGTTCTCTACCTAAAATTGCTATTCTGACTGCCTCATCGGAATTAACACAACCAGCTGTATTAGGAAGCATCCAGTATTTTTGCCAGTTAATCTTTTCGAGTAAATTTTCTCCAGTCTGATCATTTTTAATTCTTCTAACAGCGACGGTTATAATTTCCGTTTCAGAATTTGACAAACTTTCCACCATATCTTGATTACATTTGTATTTGCCAGTACCAACCATTAATCTACTGGAAAATTGTTTTCCACCAATTAGCAAAGAAGAAGAATTTTCCATATTTAGAATCCCTTATCTTTAATACCTTTATAAGGTTGATAATTGTTTCTTT
>CACASR010000022.1 GCA_902535175.1 uncultured Prochlorococcus sp. | reverse complement strand
AATTATCAGCATTAGTCATATTTATCTGTAGTTCCTAATTAAATACTATTTATTTATATCAAATAATTATAAAAATTAAATTGTTTGCAATCTCCTTAAAACTCCATTTATAAATTTTCTTCCTTGCAAATCACTATATTTATTAGCTAAATTAACCGCCTCATCACAAGCAACAGCTACAGGTGTATTCAAAAAATTGATATCCACGTAAGCTAGACGCAGAATGTCCCTATCAATTCTTGGTAATCTTTTTAATCTCCAGCCATCCATTACTTGATCAATATCAGAATCAATACTTTTAAGATTATTTATTATATTACAAATCCTTTGATTTACATCCTCTCTAATATCTATTTGACCACTAGAAACAATTAATTTTGGAAAGTCTAGAGTGACAGAGAGTGTATTCATTACAGTTTCAATTTTTGCAAGAGATTTTTTTAGCTCATCTCGAACATTTGCATAAGAGGAATCAACACCTTCTTGCAATTCACTATCTAATATTTTTTGTGAAGCATTTTCTAACTCTAACTCGCAATTATCTAATTCCTCTCTGCAATGGTTTATTAGAGAATCCAAAGCAGATTCAAAAATTTCTTCTATCTGAAATTTATTTAACTTACAATCACCTTTATCTTTTATAAGGCCAAGAGAAATTAAAGATAATTCTCTAGAAAGGGATCTATTATGCATCAATTAAGAAGAAGTATTAGTGGAAGCTCGTAATTGAGAAAACAATTTTGAAAATGTTGGATTTGTGGTGTTATTTTTCTCATCTGGATTAACTATCCCAGCAGAAATTATTGTTCTAAAAGCATCTTCTACAGAAATATCCAAATCCTTAACAGAAGACTCAGGAACAAGTGTGTACCAGCCAGTAGTTGGATTTGGTGCTGTAGGAATGAAAACACTAAGTAACTTTTCTTCCAATTCTGGCTGTAGAGAAGGTCCCACGTCTCCAGTTACAAAGCCAACACTATATAGTCCCTCACGAGGATATTCAACTAAAACAACTCGTCTGAATCTATTGGATTTATTACTTAAGAAAGTTTCTAGCAATTGTTTAAGAGTTTTATAAACCGCCCCAGCTACCGGAATTTTTGATAAGGTACCCTCTCCAAATTCTAATAACCATCTTCCTACAAAATTTCTCGCCATCAAACCTATAAGCAAAATAGCTAATAAAGGAACAGTTAAACCTAAGGTGAGATTAATTAAATCTTGTAATAAAGGATTTAAAGTAATAAAAGGATTTAGTTGCTTTGGAACTGAAGTAACTAACGTTAAAACAAATTTACTAACTAGAGATGACAGCCAAATTGTTGTTGCTAAGGGTATTACAACTAACAACCCAGCAATAAGATCATTTTTGAGATCTTGTTGAAGCCTAGATCCTAAATTCGAATCTTGATTTTGATTAGATTCAACCAAAATAACGTTTTAACTATATTAACTTTACTAATAATTTAACTGTTTTTACTAAGTTAGGATATATTTTTCTTAAATATATCTATTTTATTTATAAGTTTATTCTCCAACTATAACTTTTAAAAGAAATGATTGATACGCTTCAAGACAAAAAAGAAATAAGTAAAAAATTAAAAGAAAGAGCTATTTTTGAAGGTTTTACAGTTGCCGGAATAGCTTCAATACCAGGCAGTTCGCGCATAAAATTAAGAACTAATGCATTAGAAAGATGGGTATCTAATAACTATCATGCTGAAATGAAATGGATGGAAGCAGAAAAAAGAAAAAATATAGGCTCACTTTTTGTTGATGCAAAAAGTGTTTTAAGCGTTGGATTTACTTACATTAATTCACAAAACAACAACGACAGTTTCCTCAAGGTAGCTAAATTTAGCCAAGGTGAGGATTATCATAAGGTGATTCACAAAAAATTAAAAAATATTGGTAAGTGGATCAACCTAGAAATCCCTGATTGCAAATGGAAAATATGTGTTGATACCTCTCCGCTTCTTGAAAAAGCATGGGCAGAAGAGGCAGGGATTGGCTGGATAGGTAAAAACAGCAATTTAATAAGCAAAAACAATGGTTCTTGGTTTACTTTGGGTTTTATGATTCTCACAAAAGATTTAATACCTGATAAGCCTCATCAATCACTTTGTGGAAAATGTGATATTTGTATTGAACATTGCCCTACAAAGGCAATCGTAGAACCCTTTGTCATACAATCAGATCTATGCATTGCATATCACACAATAGAAAACAGAAATACAACTATTCCAAAGAAAATAGAAAAAAAATTAGGTGGATGGGTTGCAGGTTGTGATATTTGTCAAGATGTTTGTCCATGGAATAAATCAGTACCCTTTAACAATAATTATGAAACTACACCTAAAGAATGGATTAAAAATCTTAATATTGAGTCCCTCGATTGGGACGATAAAACGTGGCAAGAAAATCTTAAAGGAACTACCTTAAAAAGAATTAAACCATGGATGTGGAAAAGAAACATAAAAGCAAATATAAAGAATAAAAAAATTAAAATATGAAGAAGTTTTTAAAAAAAAGAATCTGGATCTCCTTGATCTGTTTTTACTGTTTTCAAATAGAAATAGTTCGAGCAATAGTCCCCTATTATTATTTCCCAACAATAAAAAATTTACAAAAGCAAAGTTTATATATTGGCAAAAATGCATATCAACTTCTTTATTTCGGTCAATATGAAGACAGCCTGAACTTAGCCAAATTAGCTGTAAAAATTAATGCAAAAGATGAAAAACTATGGTTGATATTGGCTGAAGCACAAATAGCTAGCAAAAAATACAAAAACGCATTAAATTCTCTAAATAAAGCAGAACAGATCAATTCAAATATTAGCGAAATATATTTTGCTAAAAGTAATGTATACTTAAAAATTTCCGAACAAACAAAAGCAAAGAGTGCTTTAGAAAAAGGATTAAAGATTGAGCCTAAAAATCACAAAGCTATTTTTCAATTAGGAAATATTTTATTAATGGAAAAAAATTATCTGGGAGCTATCAAATTGTTTGATAAATCTATAAAAATTAAACCTGACTTCTGGCAAGCAATCAATAATAAAGGTTTAGCTTATTTCGAGAGAAACAATATAAATTTCTCAATCAAACTTTTTGAAAGTGCAATCTCAATTGAGGAAAATGCTGAACCATTACTAGGTCTAGCCTCATGCATAAGTATCAATGATAAGAAATTAGCAATTCAGCTAGCAAAAAAAGCTTTGGCTAAAGATCCCAAATATGTAAATTATGATTATAGAAAAGAACAGTTATGGGGAGAAAAATTACAAGCCAATACAGAAATTCTTTTACAAAATGAACAACTAAAAAAAGACGTAATACTTGCAAAATCAAAAATAAATGAATCATCTTAATATTCAATACTGGTAAATATTGTTTTACCTATTAGTCTTAATTTAGTTAATTAATGATTATTAATTTTGCGCTCTAATGGATAAGAAAAACTTCACTTCCATCTCACTTCAAGAAGAAATGCAACGTTCTTATTTGGAGTATGCAATGAGCGTAATAGTTGGGCGTGCTTTGCCAGATGCAAGAGACGGTCTTAAGCCTGTCCAAAGAAGAATCATATTTGCAATGTACGAATTAGGTTTAACTCCTGATAAACCATTTAGGAAGTGTGCAAGAGTTGTTGGAGATGTACTTGGAAAATACCATCCTCACGGAGATCAAGCGGTATATGATGCATTAGTAAAGCTAGTACAAAATTTTTCAACTAAATATCCTACTCTTGACGGTCATGGGAATTTTGGATCTGTAGATAATGATCCGCCGGCAGCTATGAGATATACTGAGACTAGATTAGCTCCAATAGCTCATAAAGGATTTCTTGAAGAAATTGGATCAGACACAGTAAACTTTTCAAATAACTTTGACGGTTCTCAAAAAGAACCAGATGTTCTTCCAGCCCAACTTCCATTTTTATTGTTGAACGGCTCATCAGGAATTGCTGTTGGCATGGCAACTAATATTCCTCCTCACAACCTAGGCGAAATTGTAGATGGTTTAGTTGCTTTAGTTAAAAATAAAGATATTAGTGATAAAAAACTTTCTAATATTATCAAAGGACCTGATTTTCCTACAGGCGGAGAATTAATTTGTAGTCCTGCAATAGAAGAACTTTATCAAACTGGAAAAGGATCTTTAACGATAAGAGGAGTTCTAAATACAGAAGAGCTAAATTTAGGCAAAGGAAAACATAAAAAGAATGCAATAATCATTACGGAACTTCCTTACCAAATTAACAAAGCAAGTTGGATTGAAAAACTCGCAGAACTTGTTAATTCAGGCAAGATTAATGGGATTTCTGATATTAGAGATGAGAGCGACAGAGATGGAATGAGAATTGTAATAGAACTAAAAAAAGATTCTAATACTGAACTTGTTATTTCAAATTTATATAAAAAAACAACTCTCCAAACAAACTTTGGCGCAATATTCTTAGCTTTAATAAAAGGCAAGCCCATACAACTAAATCTGAAAAAATATCTCAACTATTTTCTTGAATTTAGAGAAGAAACTATCAGAAAAAGAACTTTTTACTTTCTAAAAAACACCCTTGATAAACTAGAAATATCAGAAGGTTTATCTAAAGCTACAAAAAACATAAAAAAAGTTATCGCAATTATTGAGGGATCAGAAAATTCTATACAAGCTAGATCAAAATTAATAAAACATTTTTTCTTAAGTGAAAAACAGGCAAATTCAGTTTTGGATATGCCACTAAAAAAATTAACAAATCTAGAAAAAAATCAAATTGATAATGAAATAAAAAATTTAGAAGAAAAAAAGAATTATTTTCAAAAATTATTGAACGAAAGAGAATTATTACTAAAATTACTCATAGAAGAATTATTAATATTAAAGACAAAATACAATGTTATACGAAAAACAAAAATTATTAAAAATATAAATCAAAATGAAGAATTAGAAACTCTTAATAATCAAATATTAGAAGACTTTAAAAATAAAAAAACAAAATTATACATAGACAATAGACTTTATTTAAAAAGGATAAATTTAGCTAATTACAAGAAATCATTTGAGGTTGTGAATAAAAATATAGATAATAAAAATATTCAAAAATTTATATGTAATATTGAAAAAAATATAAAATTAATTGGAATCACAAATACGGGAAAAGTATTTAACATTGATTGGGAATCAAGTATTAATAAAGACTATAAATTAGATAATAAAGTTCTTGGAAATATTCATCCTAGTGAAATAATAAATTTTCATTCAATTAAAAAAGAAACTAAAAATTATTTATGCATATTAAATTCAGATGGAAGATTTAAAAAAGTTTTATTTGATGAAGATATGATTAAAAGTAATAGATCTTTCACTATTACAAAATTAAAAAATAATTTAAAAACAATTGATTCTTTTATTTCTAATGAAAACAAAGATTTAATAATATTAACCTCAATAGGAAGAATTTTTAAATTTAATTTATCAACTCAATTTTTAACACCAACTTCCAAACAATCCCAAGGATTAATAATTGCAAAACTTTTACCAACTGAAAAAATAGTTTCTTGTTGTACATTCCATGATGGAGAAAATATTTTTTTAATATCCAAACAAGGAAAAATCTTTTGCATAAATAGCAATGAAATTTACTGCACTAATGAATACAGCTTAGGATATTTGAATGAGAAAACCCAACTTAAAAACGATTACTTCCTCAAAATAATGACAAGTAACCATTTCCTTGATATTGAAACTAATAAAAATAAATCTGCAAGATTAGACCTAAATAAATTAAATTTCAAATCCAATAAATCAAACTTTTTAATTGATTTATTAAAATTAGATAATGATGAATACCTTGAAAATTGTTTCCGACTTGAAAACTTTATCGACTAAGATTTATATTCATTTTCAACCCAATTTAAGTATTCTTGATTTACTGTTCCAGTTACATATTCACCAGTAAAACAACTCATCTCTAAACCTTTAATTGGAGAATCACTTATTATAGATTTACTCAAACTTTCAACACTTTGATAAACAAGATTATCAATTTCAAGTTTATCGGCGATTTCACTTACTGTCCTATTATGAGCTATTAACTCATCTCTATTAGGCATATTAATTCCATAAACGTGAGGATAACGAACAGGAGGAGCTGCTGATGTAAAAAAAACTTTATTTGCTCCTGCATCTTTAGCCATCTGGACAATTTCTTTTGAAGTAGTACCTCTTACTATCGAGTCATCAACAATTAATACATTTTTATTTTTAAACTCTGCACTCATAGCATTTAATTTTTGCCTTACAGATTTCTTACGTTTCTGCTGACCAGGCATTATGAATGTTCTACCAACATATCTATTTTTAAAAAAACCTTCCCTATATTCTATCCCTAACTGCCTTGCAACTTGCATTGCCGCGGGTCTAGAAGAATCAGGAATAGGCATAACTACATCAATATCTCCAGAATTAATTGTTTCTTTTATTGTTTCTGCTAAATAATCTCCCATCTTTAAACGAGCTTTATAGACTGAAATTCCATTCATAATTGAATCTGGCCTAGCTAAGTAAACATATTCAAAAGCACAGGGAAATAACATTGGATTTTCAGAACATTGCTTAGAGAAAAACTCTCCATCAAGATTTATAAAAACAGCTTCTCCTGGATCTACATCTCTCACTACTTGATAATCATTATTCTCAAGTACTAAAGATTCGCTTGCAACCATCCATTCTTCTTTTTTTGTGGTTAATGAAAGTCTTTTCCCTATGACTAAAGGCCTAATACCAAAAGGATCTCTAAATGCTAATAAACCGTGTCCTGAAATTAATGCAATTGAAGCATATGATCCCTGAATTCTTTTATGTAAAGATTTGACGGCATTAAAAATAATATCAGGTTCTAATTCTTGATTATGAATTTGTTCTTGTAATTCTGTCGCAAATACATTTAATAACATTTCAGTATCACTTGAAGAATTTGTATGCCGCTTATCGACATTAAACAACTGTTTTTCTAAATCTCTTGTATTAGTCAAGTTTCCATTATGTATCAAAACAATTCCATAAGGAGCATTAACATAAAAAGGCTGAGCTTCTTCTACACTTTCTGCTGATCCCTTTGTTGCATACCTAACATGACCCAATCCAATTTTGCCAATTAAATTTCTCATATCTCTAGTTCTATAAGCAGTATTAACCTGACCTTTAACCTTATGTATATGAAAAACAGTATTTTCCATTGTTGCTATACCTGTTGAGTCTTGCCCCCTATGCTGCAAAAGCAAAAGACTATCGTAAATTTGTTGATTTACATCATTTGAAGAAACGATTCCAACTATTCCGCACATAACTTAATTTCTTAAAAAGATTAATAGTTGAGAAATGTTTTTCATATTTAAAAATAATCTGAAATACTATTATTAAATTTTTCGGTTAATTCCTCAACCCTAATATTGCAAATATTTTTTTCATTGATTTTTATCTTCAGCGTGTCAGTAGATACGTATCCTATTTTTTTTAAATAAACAGTTGATGGAAAATTTATTTGATTTTGTTTTAAATAATTAAACCATTCATTTTGTTTCCTTTTACTAATTGAAAAAATAATTCTTGATCCGCCTTCGGCAAACAATAAATTATCAACTCTATTTAAATCTTTCTCTAATTCTATAGTTGCACCCATTTCGGACAAAATACAAGACTCTGCTAAAGCTATAGCTAAACCTCCGTCGCTTATATCGTGAGAAGAAACTACAAGACTGTTTAAAATCGCATTTCTTAAAAAACTCTGGCAAAACTTCTCATCCAACAAATCTATTTTTGGCGGCCGACCTGTAATTTCTCCATGAAAATATTCCAGATAAGAACTAGCTGCGATTTTTATTTCTGATTTGGAAGAACCAATTAACCAAATTTGATCTTTAATATTTTTCCATTCACTACTTATAGCTTTTTCGACATTGTCTAACTTTCCAACCATTCCAATAACAGGAGTAGGATTAATAGGAGTAATTAGATTATCTTTATTTTTAGATTCATTATATAAAGAAACATTACCTCCTGTAACAGGTGTTTCTAAGGCTTTACAGGCTTCTGCAATTCCATTACATGAAGATGAGAGTTGCCAATATCCTATATCATTCTCAGGGGAAGAAAAATTTAAATTATTTGTAATTGCTACTGGTTCAGCACCAACACAACTAACATTTCTAGCGGACTCTGCAACGGCAGCGATAGATCCTCTAAATGGATCAAGCGCAACCCATCTACTATTGCAATCAACTGAAGCAGCAACACCAGAAAATACTTTACTTTTATTTTTTTCATTTTGTTCCCTTAGTCTTACTACGGCTGCATCTGATTTTCCTGTTTTAAAAACTGTATTTGCCTGAACTTGAGAGTCATATTGTTTATAAATCCATCGTTTAGAAGCTATTGATGGATTAGAGAGAAGTTTTAAAATTATTTCTGAAAAAGAAAAATTCTTATTTTCCTTCAATGAAAATATTTTTTGCTCATAAATTTCTGGTAAATCATTTTCTTTCCATTCCCATTTATTTAAAATATCATCGGGTGGGTTATTAATCACATTGTGAAAATTGACAGGAGTATCATCAGATAAAGCAGAAGTAGGTATTTGGGCCACAATTTTACCTTTATGAGAAATAATTACTTCATTAGTTCCTATCACTTCACCAATAACACTGGCATATAATCCCCATTTATTAAATTTTTCAATAAGATCATTAATTTTTTCTTCTTTAACGACAAATAACATTCTTTCTTGCGATTCAGATAATAAATACTGGTATGAGGACATATCATCTTCTCTAGAAGGGACCAAATCTAAATCGATTGATATCCCTAAATTTCCATTTGCGGCCATTTCTGCACTACTGCATGTTAAACCTGCAGCACCCATATCTTGAGCTGCAATTACATCCCCTGTCTTGAAAGCATCCAAACAAGCTTCAATAAGACTTTTTTCAACAAATGGATCCCCTACCTGAACAGCAGGTCTATCATCCAATGAAGTTGTAGTTAATTCTGAACTAGCAAAACTAGCACCACCAACACCATCTCTGCCAGTTGTATTACCAACATATAACACTGGTGACCCTACATTTTTAGCTCCAGAACAAACGATTTCCTCAGTCTCTAAAAGTCCTAAAGCCATAACATTCACTAGAGGATTTCCAGAGTAACTATCATCGAAGTCAATTTCACCTCCAACAGTCGGTACGCCAACGCAATTCCCATAATGTGAAATACCGGATACAACTCCTCGTAGTAAATCTACATTTGATGATTTATCAAGGTTGCCGAATCTTAATGAATTCAAGACTGCGATTGGCCTAGCACCCATTGTAAATATATCTCTTAAAATTCCTCCTACACCTGTTGCTGCGCCTTGAAAAGGTTCAATAGCAGAAGGATGATTATGACTTTCTATTTTAAATACAAGTTTTTGATTATTTCCAACATCAATAACGCCAGCATTTTCTCCAGGTCCAACTAAAACATTTTTACCTTTAGTGGGAAACTTAGATAGTAAAGGTTTTGAATTTCTATAACAACAATGTTCGGACCACATAACGCCAAACATGCCTAATTCCGTTCTGTTAGGTTTTCTCTTTAATCTTTTGCAAATTTCTTCGTAATCTTTAAGTGTTAAATTTTCAACTTGTAGTGCTTCATTAAGATCATATAGATCATTATTTTCTTGATTTATCATTATTTATATCCAAGGGTCATCTTCTTTTTTTTCACCAGAAGGTGTAGATGTTTTGTCATTATTATAAAAACTTTTTTGTTTAAAATCTAAGTTTTGGCTAATATCTTCATCTTCTTCAAGCCATTCCTCTAATCTATTAGAAGCAATATTTTTCATATCATCAAATCTATCAAAAATTTTTTTCCCTTTTTGCATAAATTCATTTTTGATACTTGATTTTATTAAAGGCAAATCATCTAAAGAATTACTTTCACAGAATACCAATCCCGGTTGTTGGTCATTGATATTATCAATAGTTAATTTCCATCTACTAGAACCTGGAATCTTAGGATTAGATCTAGAAACGAAGTAATATTTAATTTTTCCCGTTTTCATTTCAAATAAAAAATCTGCAATGACTCCTATTTTTGATCCATTTATATTTATAAGATTAGCTTCTATTAGAGTTGGGAACCTATTTAAAGTTGCTAAATCCGAAATAGCTGGATCGCCTTTGACATAAATTTCATTATCTATTATTTGAGTAATTTGATTTAATCGCCAAACATTTCTTTTTAAATCAAAATTTGAAGGACGAGAGTACCATCCTAGAATTCGGTGAACTGGAGGATGCATCCAAACATTTTCACCATTTCCATAATTAAGGACCATATTACCCTTAACAGTATAATTTAATAGTTCACTTAATAAAATTTCTTTAGGTAATTTCAAATTAAGAACGAACCTGCACAGGCATAACTAAATAAGTAAAAGAATTAAGATTATCTTCTGGCACAAAAACAGCTGGAGTAGTTGCAATATTACACTTTAAAAGTACATTTTCAGAAGCAATAACTTTTAAACCTTCTAACAAATATCTTACGTTAAATGCAATATCAAAATTTTCTCCAGAATAAGAAACAGGTATTGATTCATTTGCATTTCCAATATCTTGAGCATCTGCGCTGATTGAAGCTAAATTTGTATCATCTAATTTAATCTTTACAACACTACTTTGCTGATCAGCTAAAACAGCAATTCTTTCTAATGAATCAATTAATTTTTTTGTATTAAAATTTAGAATTTTAGAAAAAGAATCAGGAATTAATTGTGAATAATTAGGATAAGTACCTTCTAAAGTTCTTGTAGTAATTATTTGATTAGAAGATATAAATACTACTTGACCTTTGTCATAGAAAAGCTTAATTGAATTTTCTAAGCTTCTCAAAGATACTAGTTTTTCAATTTCTCTCAATGATCTAGTTGGGATAGTTACCGATAAATCATCAACATTTGAAGATAAGTTTTCTTTATTTTCAAGATGTTCTTCATTACCAATTAAGGCAACAGCCAATCGATGACCATCAGTAGAAGCAGATTCTAAATAATTTGGTTTGAAAGTAAAATTGACACCTGTGAGTAGTTGCTTTGAATCATCATTACTACTGGCAAAAATGGTAGATTTTAAAGCCTTTAAAAAAGAACTAGGATCAATATTCAAAGAAGTACCGCTTTCAACAAATGGCAAATTAGGATATTCATCGGAAGGGATCCCTTTTAGATTAAAAGAACCTCTATCACTTTTTATTAGGATATTATCTGAATTATCGTCTACTTCTAAAGAAACAGGAGTTTCATTAGGTAGTTTGTTGACTATTTCAGATAAAAGTTTTGAAGGTATAGTAATAGCTCCACTATTTTTAACAGTTCCATCAAAAGAAGTTTGAATTCCTAAATTCAAGTCAAATCCTGTGACGCTAATTTTATTAGTTCCTTCGTCAGCTGTTAAAAGTATGTTTGCAAGAATTGGATGCGTTGGCCTTGAAGCAACTGCCCTGCTTACTAGTTGTATAGCATTATTTAATTCATTTTGATTACAAATAATTTCCATCAGAATTTGGAACTTTTTACAAATACAATATACTTTTTTCGTAAATTAAATTCAATAAAATAATTTCAACTCTTTTTCTAATAAAAAAAAATACTTAATAATAAAAAATTTAGTAGTAGTAGTTCTTGTGGGAACTGTGGAATTCTTTAATTAAACAGCTTGCCAATTTAGTTTACGAAGAAAAGAATATGTGTAAAAAATTTTTTATTTGTTGAATATTTTTTACTTTTTTCGAAAGTTTTAAATTTATTCAACAAATAGTATTTTTTATTATGTACTTTTCAACAAATGAAGTTTATTTTTAATTGATTTCCACAGACACTATTTTTTTTGGACTTTAATATCCTAAGATTTTAGTTATATTTTTTAATGAAGGCTCAATATTTTTCCTAAAAATAGCATCGTTGTTTTTTATAGCGCAATCAGGATCTTTCAATCCATTACCAGTCAGAACACAAACAATAGTAGATTCTTTCTGAATTCTATTTTTATTTTTAATCAGTCCAGCAACTGATGCTGCACTGGCAGGTTCACAAAATACTCCCTCTTTGGCAAGAATTTTATAAGCATTGATTATTTCTTCATCCGTAACTGATTGAAAGTCTCCTTTACTTTCTTTCCTTACTTTTTTTGCTTTTTCTCTATTTACAGGATTTCCAATTCTTATTGCAGTTGCAATTGTTTCTGGATCCTTAACTATTATATTTTTTACTAATGGAGCAGATCCTTCGGACTGAAAACCCATCATTATTGGTAATTTCAAATTCCTTTTCATTTTTGAATATTCTTTAAATCCCATCCAATAAGCAGTTATGTTTCCTGCATTACCCATTGGAATACAAAGCCAATTAGGAGCATAACCTAAGTCATCAACAATTTCAAAAGCTGCCGTCTTTTGTCCTTGTATTCGATATGGATTAACAGAATTAACAAGTTCTATAGGATGTTCTGAGGATAAATCTCTAACAACTTCAAGTGCCTTATCAAAGTTTCCATTAATAGATATTATCTCAGCTCCATACATTAATGCTTGCGCAAGCTTTCCTTGTGCAACAAATCCTTCTGGGATTAAAACATAAGGTTTTAATCCTCCTCTTGAAGCATATGCAGCAGCAGCAGCAGAGGTGTTTCCAGTACTTGCACAAATTACTGCTTCACGGCCTTCTTCTTTTGCTTTGCTAATTGCCATAGTCATTCCACGATCTTTAAAAGATCCTGTTGGATTAAGGCCATCATATTTTAAAAAAACTCTTGTTCCATTTCCAATTAAGTTGCTAATTGATTCGCTTAGAATTAGTGGAGTATTTCCTTCATTGAGGGAAATTATTGGAGTTTTCTTTGTAACTGGGAGATATTGTTTATAAGCTTCTATTAGACCTGGCCATCTTTTTTTTCTGTAATTAATACGAAGTTTATTTTTGATTTTATTTAATAACACCATGGTTTTTTAATTTGTTTTGATTTTTTCTAGGGGCGAATTGGTGAAAAAGGTTAATAACTCTGAAATCGATTCTACTTTATTCATAACTTTGCTTAAAGCGCTGACATCTAAAATTACAGTTTTAGTTGGATATCCTTCAAAAAAATTTATTAGATTTATTTTTCCATTTCCTATGTTAATTCCTTGAATTATGCTTGCTCTAAGGGCCAGCATGCCTGTTCTTTCATCAGTTGCTTTGGGTGGGTGGATAATAGATGAAAGTCTTGTTAAAAAAACATTTCCTATTTCAGAATATACTAATTTGCTTGCAATGGTAATAGGAATTTCAAAATTTTTGTTTAAAATTGTTCTAATTTCTTTATCGGAAGAACCGGTTGCTTTCAAAATTTTTTTTAATTCTTTTGTAGATTTACCTTCTTTAGCGAAATTTTTTAAAGAATTTACTTTTATTGTTCTAGAAAATATACTGTATGTGATTTTAATTTCTTCAGCAGTATAAGCTTTTGGAACATTAAAAAATATTGGAGAAATTACTAAAATAAAAAATATTTTAAATATTAAAAATTTACTAAACTTCATTTAGATATTTGCACCAGCGGCAATCTTAACAAGTCTTACTACTCCTTTTTCTGTTACTTTTTTTTGCAATTTTCATGCCCATTTCTTTTGTATAGGGTTCATTTATAAGTCTTGGTACCCTTTTTAGAAAAATATCAATTGAATAGCCTGGAACTTTTTGTAAAATCTCTAGAAAGTTTCTCAATGGGTCAACATAAAAAATAAGGTCACTCAAGTTGTTATTTTCGTTAATAGTATTTAATTTAATTGACTGTGGAAGATAATTATTCAAACTTTTCAATATTTTTAAACTAATTAAATCTATCTGATTTGTTAAACCTTCAACTATCTCATTTCTAAGAAATCCTCCATTTGGAGAAAAGAGAAGATTTATAACTTCGTCTAAAAGTTTTTCTAAATCAAGATTAGTTTGCTTTGCAGCGTTAGAAAGGAGGTCTTCTAAACGGTCCCATTTAAATTTTTTGTTATCAAAAAGCATTTCTTTAAGGCTTTCCCTTAATTGTGGATCAGGGTCTTCCATCAATCTTCTTGCAAAATATGGATAAGCTGCGCCTAATATTTTGAAGTTTGGATCTACGCTTAAAGCTATTCCTTCTAATGTAAGTAAAGACCTAATTATAAGCGCATAATATGGTGGTAGTCTGAAAGGAAATTTATACATAACCCCAGACATATCGTCTGTAACGCTTTTAAAGTCCATTTTCGAAACTCCTAGTTCAACGGCGTTAATGAAAACATCTTGAAATGCTGGAACAATAGGTTCTAGATCAACTTCCTCTGATAAAAATCCCAATTTTACGAAATCTTGAGACAATTTATCGAAGTTTTTATTCACTAAATGTACTACCGCTTGAATTAATCCTGATCTAGATTCTCTGGAAACTTCGCTCATCATTCCAAAATCTAGATAACACAATCTTCCATCTTCTAAGGCTAATAAATTACCTGGATGTGGGTCTGCGTGAAAAAAACCATGCTCTAAAAGCTGTTCTAAACTGCATTGCACCCCTATATCAATCATTTCATCAGGATTAATTCCTAATTTTTTTACGTCTTCTAAATTTGTTAATTTTGTACCGTCTATCCATTCCATTGCTAAAACTCTTCTTGAAGTTATTTCTTTATAAATTTTTGGTACGGCAATCATTTTGTTATGTTTATGCATATCTCTAAATTTTTCAGCATTTGCAGCTTCGTTGAGATAATCCATCTCTTCAAAAACTCTCTTACCTAATTCATCAATCAAAGCAACTAGATCACTTCTTATCAATCCGATATTGTTTTTTAGCCAATAAGCAATATTCCTTACAATGT
>CACASR010000021.1 GCA_902535175.1 uncultured Prochlorococcus sp. | reverse complement strand
TCTGCATTATAAAAATTTTTTTCAATTTCATCTCTGTGAAAATCACTTTGAATTCTGTTTACTTTTATATTTTTAGATTTGAGGGCTTCTTCGCAGAATTTAGAAGCCTCTTCAGCTATAGAACTATCTGAACGATATACAATAAGCACTAATGAAAGTTTCATTTAATGGTTTTACCATTTTAATAAATTAAAACTTTCCATATCTACCGTTACCCTATTCCTGTAAAGGGATAATAATATAGCTAATCCAACGGCTGCTTCTGCTGCAGCAACAGTAATAACAAAAATTGTAAAAACTTGTCCTTGAATTAAATTATTGTCAACAAAAGAAGAAAACGCCATCAAGTTTATATTTACTGCATTGAGCATTAATTCAATGCTCATAAGAACCCTGACGGCATTTCTGCTATTTAATAATCCCCAAATACCAATACAGAATAGTGCTGAAGATACTATTAAAAAAGCTTGAAGAGGAATTGATTGTAGACTAAT
The DNA here is from genome assembly GCA_902535175.1 of uncultured Prochlorococcus sp. Classification (GTDB taxonomy): domain Bacteria; phylum Cyanobacteriota; class Cyanobacteriia; order PCC-6307; family Cyanobiaceae; genus Prochlorococcus_A. The sequence goes on along the minus strand of CACASR010000021.1, from coordinate 19,190 downwards.
CATAAGAAAGTTGAAAGGTTAATTTTTATTTGTGAGTAATGGTTCTGATGATTTTTCAATTAACTCTTGATCAACAGGCAATCCAGTTGAAATATCCTTGCTCATTACATCTCTTCTGGCTAAAACAATAGCACCAATCATTGCCATTAAAAGTAAAACTGAAGCTACTTCAAATGGGAGTAGATAATCACTAAATAGATGTTCACCAATTCTGATAGTTGATTCTTCGCCTATGGAGTTTTGAGGACTTGATAAGCTCCATACATTGGTCAAGTCGACTCTTATTAAGAGGCTTAGTAGGGTTAAACATATTGATGTTGATATGATTCTTCTCGATTTAATGTCACTGATAGGCTTTAAATCTTCTTTTTTATTGACTAGCATTATTGCAAAGATTATTAAAACATTAACTGCACCTACATAAACTAATACTTGCGCTGCAGCAACGAAACTTGCATTCAAAAGGAGATATAGTCCTGCAACACTCATGAAAACTCCTCCTAGAAGAAAGGCTGAATAAACAATACTTTCTAGTAATACAACACCAAGTGCTCCAATAAGGATAACTAAAGATAAAATTGAAAAACAAATAATTTGAGTTGTTATTGCAATTGACATAAATTAATGGAAATTAATTATTTGGATTAGAAACTTTATCTTTATTTTCATTGGATTCAGGTCTCATCCAATCATAGACTTCTTCAGGCAATTTACCAACTCTAGTATCTGAAGCTGGGATTTCATGAGGGTCCATGACACCTTTAGGAAGATAGGCAAGTTCTCTTAGAGGCTTAACTGAAGGATCTGTTGTGACGTTTGTGGGTAGTCTACCAAGTGCAACATTATCAAAATTTAGATTGTGTCTGTCAAAAGTAGCTAATTCATATTCTTCGGTCATTGATAAACAATTAGTTGGACAATATTCAACACAATTTCCGCAAAATATGCAGACTCCAAAGTCTATAGAATAATTTCTAAGTTCCTTTTTTTTTGTTTCTTTATTCATCACCCAATCAACTACAGGTAGATTTATGGGGCATACTCTCACGCAAACTTCACAAGCAATGCACTTATCAAATTCATAGTGTATTCTTCCTCTATATCTTTCAGAAGGTATTAATTTTTCATATGGATATTGGACAGTAACAGGTCTTCTTCGTAGATGATCAAAAGTAACTGATAAGCCATTATACAAATATTTTCCAGCATTAAATGCTTCTTTGATATAGCTATTTATTTGTTGAAGGAAATTTTTCATTTTGAAGAATTTACTTAGTTATTTTTATTTTAGTAGATTAATTTTTAATTTAAGTATTTTTACTTAAGTTTAACCACCAAAGAATTGCGGAAAAGCTAGTTTTAATCCTGCAGTTATCAAAAGATTAGCAAGAGAAATTGGAAGAAGAAACTTCCATCCTAGATCTAATAGTTGATCTATTCTTACTCTAGGAGTTGTCCAACGCAGTAATATTGCAATGAAAACTAAAAGATATGCTTTCAATACAGTCATTACAATTCCTATTGATGCAGTGAAAACTTGTATGAAGGGTGCATTAATAGGCAAATTTAGAAACTTAGCTATTAATTCAACTGGAATAGGAAACCCCCATCCTCCTAGATAAAGTATTGATACTAATAGAGCTGAAAGGATTAAATTAATGTAACTACCAAGGTAGAACAATGCGAATTTCATTCCTGCATATTCAGTTTGATATCCCGCAACTAATTCTTCTTCAGCTTCAGGCAAGTCAAATGGAAGTCTCTCACATTCTGCAAGAGCACAAATCCAAAAGACTATAAAACCAACTGGTTGTCGCCATATATTCCAACTTAGGATTCCAGCACCACTTTGTTGGTTGACAATGTCAATAGTGCTTAGAGAATTTGTCATTAGTACGATAGCCAGTACAGATAAAGCTAAAGGAATTTCATAACTTATTGATTGAGCTGCTGCTCTTAAACCTCCTAATAAAGAATACTTATTATTAGATGCATATCCGCTCATGAGAAGTCCAATTGGCTGGATACTGCTTAAAGCGATCCATAGGAAAATTCCAATACCAACGTTACTTATTAGTAGGTTTTGTCCAAAAGGAACAATTAGCCAGGACAGAATCACTGGAACAAGAACTAAAATAGGTCCTGCAGTGAAGAGAATTCCATCTGCTTTAGCAGGAATAATATCCTCTTTTACAAGTAACTTAAGACCATCTGCAATCGGTTGAAGGACGCCAAGTGCTCCTGCATATTCGGGACCTATTCTTTGTTGAGCAGCAGCAGATATTTTTCTTTCCAGCCAAACTGTTACTAACACTCCAACTACTGCCGCCACCAAAACCAAAAGCATAGGGAGAGGGAGCCAGATTATATGAGCGATTTCGCTGGAAAGGCCAAAACCCTTTAAGAATTCATTAAAACTATATTCGAGATCTAATCCGTATTCCAAAATTTTTATGTTATTTACTTAATAGATTAACTCTTCACAAACAATATGTGTGTTTTTTATGAAAAGCTGCAAATATTATTCTCTGTTTTCTAGGCTGATCCAATCTCTTGGTACTGAACCTGTGTAGATTTGCGATGGTCTGAAAATTCTATTTGCTCCAAGTTGCTCTCTCCAATGAGCTAACCAACCAGCCACTCTAGATATGGCAAAAATTGGAGTAAATAAATCACGAGGAATACCAAGTTTTCTATAAACAAGACCTGAATAAAAGTCAACGTTAGGGAATATACCCTTTGGACCGAGTCTTGGTATTGCCTCTGCTTCAAGTGCTTTAGCAACTTCATACATTTCATCTGCTCCAAATCTAATGAAAAGCTCTTCTGCCAGTTTTTGAAGAATTATTGCTCTTGGATCTTTGACTTTATATTCTCTATGGCCGAAGCCCATTATCTTACTTTTATTTTTTATTGCGTTATCTAAAAAAGACCCAGCATTTTCTGGGGTTTTAATCTCTTCTAACATTGCAATTACATCCTCATTTGCTCCTCCATGCAATGGGCCAGCAAGGGTTCCTACTGCAGAGGCGATGACAGCATATGGGTCTGTAAGAGTGCTTGCAGTAACTCTAGCGCTAAATGTACTAGCGTTTAAACTATGTTCGGCATGTAGAATTAAACACCTATCAAAAACTTTTGCAGCTATAGGATCTTGTTCTTTTTCAGTCAGCATGTAAAGAAAATTTGATGAGTAAGTTAAATCATCTCTAGGTTGAATTGGGTCTTGTCCTTTTCTAATAAGTTGAAACGCAGCAATCATTGTGGGTATTTTTGCTATTAGCCTTATTACTGCGTTGTAGATGTAATTAGGATCATCTATTGCCCTGCGCGAATAGAAGAGCCCCAAAGAAGCCGCGCTAGATTGAAGAGCATCCATAGGATGACCTGTCGCAGGGAAACATTTCATCATATCTCTGACTCTAAAACTTAACCTTCGATGCATCTGAACTTCTTGTTCAAAATCTCTAAGTTGAATAGCTGTTGGCAATTCACCCCAAATCAATAGGTATGCAGTTTCTAAAAAACTGCTTTTTTTGGATAGTTCCTCAATGGAGTAGCCTCTGTACAATAATTTACCTTTGTTGCCGTCAATATCACAGATAGATGAATTAGTAACTGGGACACCCTCTAATCCTGGTTTTAAAACAAGTTTTTTATTGTCCAATTGCTTAATTCAATATCAAATACTTATAGGTTAAAGATAGTCAAATAATTTTTAATTAACCACAAGTTATTAACTTCACAAAAATTTCAAATGATTGTCTTTGAAGCTTATTTGAATAACTTTATTAAGGTATTTTTAAACTTGTTTCTGTATAAAGAATTGGATTTTTTTCTGGAATAGTTTGACTTATGATTTCTAGATATTCTTCATTTGATATTTTTAAAATATTTCTAATTAGAAAATTAAGATCTCCCAAATCAGTTAAATATTTAATTTTATTGGAATTTTCATCTTTGATATCAACTTTAGCAAAAAGAAAAGTAGATTTATCTTTACAACTTTTTAGGTTGAAAAATTTTTTTGAGATTGTTTCTAGTTTTTTACTATCTATTAAAAAATTACTTATGAATTGCAAACCTCCTGATTCTATTGAATAGATATTTTCAAAAGTTAATTGTTTTATTGCATCGTTTTTTTCTTCAAGAATATCTTTGGAGTATATTGAGTAAATATCTTCATTTTGTTTCAAAGTATATTTATTGAAATCTTTTAGTTTTTTCAAAGCACTTAAATCAAATTGATTCTCAGTATTTTTTTCAAATGCAAAAAGCCAATCTTTATTTGAATTGAGAATTAAGATATTTTGATTTGTATTTTGGTTGAAATCTTCAAAAAAACTTTGTTCAAAATTATTTATAAAAGGTTTTAGATATTTTTCAAAATTCTCAATTTCAGTAAAAATTGAAACTTGAGGATTATCTTTATGTGTATTTTCTTTATCTATAAACTTATCATAAGCAATAATATCAATATTTTTTTTATTATTTAGTAAATATGATTTTAAAATTAAATGTTTATTTTTTAAATCAAATGTAGTAGCCACAATATCCTCATTTTTATTAGTAAAAATTTCTTTATCAAAAAATATACTTTCTCTAAATTTTTTTGTAAATAATATATTTTTTTGATTTTTGAGTCCAAAAAGTTCTCCCTCATATTGAAATTTTTTTTCTTTAAAATCATTACTTGAATTAATACTATTTTTGATCAATTTTTTATCTGATGAAGCAATTATATAATTATCGTCGGTTCGGTATATATAGTTAAGGAAATTTATTTTGTTTTTTCTATTAATTGAAATTATCTCATCAATTTGATCAATTTTATTAGGCAAATTTAATAAATCGTCTATTGTTTTTTCTGGCTTAATTTTAAAAACAATCAAAATATCATCTTTAAGCTTTTTATTATTTTCAAAAAGTGAGATTATAAGTTCATTGTTATAGATATCTTCTAATTTATTTTTGCCTAGATCTATACCTAAGTAATCTAATATAGAGTCTTTTATTAAAACAAAGTCATCTTGGTTAATTGAATTTTTATCTTTTTCATTATTGTTAATAATATGAAAACTATCTAAATTTGAGATAAATAATAATTCATTGTTTTTAGGAATATATCTTAAGATATTTAGTTGCTCAATATTTGTACTTTGCTCCTTGTATTTATTAGCAGAAACTTTTTTAAAACCAAGAAAAAGTAATAAAGATAATAATAGTATTATTGCTACTACTCTAAGTTTCATTATCAATGTTTATTTTTATTTTTAACAATAAACTTACTACTGCAACTTAATTTATTAAATTGTAAATAACACATAATTTATCCTATAAATTGGGAACTTATCCAAAATCTATAAATGCTTCTAGTCTCAATGATTGGTTTAATTCTGATAAAGAAGATCCAGTGCTGATTGATGTAAGAGAACAGTCAGAGCTTGAAATAGCTCGTTTCTCAAAAGAATTTTTACATATACCAATTAGTAAAGTCACATCTGAATTTGTTGAAGAAATATTTGCTGGTTTATTAGACAGAGAAATTGTAGTTACCTGTCATGCAGGAATAAGAAGTTATAACTTTTCGCAGTGGTGCTTGGATAATAATATTGTAAGCGAAATATGGAATTTGGAGGAGGGTATTGATGGATGGAGTAGATATATTGACCCATCAATTCCTAGGTATTGATTAAATATCTAATGAAGATGCAACAGTATTAACATCTTTGTCGCCTCTACCAGAGCAATTGATAACTATATGAGTATCTTTTTCAAGAGTAGGACATAATTTATCTAACCAAGCAAAGGCATGGGAAGTTTCAAGTGCAGGTATAATTCCTTCTAGTTCACTAACAAGTTTTAAAGCGTCTAAAGCTTCTTGATCTGTGACTGATCCATATTCTGCTCTACCTATATCTTTTAAATGGCTATGCTCAGGTCCTACTCCAGGGTAATCTAAACCTGCACTGATTGAGTGAGCTTCTTGTACTTGACCATTATCATCTTGCAAGAGAAGACTCATTGATCCATGCAAAATTCCAACTGACCCTCTAGTGATAGTGGCAGCATGTTTGTCAGTATCAACTCCGCTTCCTGCAGCTTCTACTCCAATAAGACGCACAGAAGTTTCTTTAATAAAAGGATGGAAAAGCCCCATTGCATTGGATCCCCCACCTACACAAGCAAGCAAAATATCGGGCAAAGATCCAAATGATTCCAAACATTGTTTTTTAGTTTCTTCACCTATAACTGCATGAAAATCTCGCACAATCTTTGGGAAAGGGTGGGGGCCTGCAACAGATCCTAAAATGTAGTGTGTGGTTTCGACATTAGAAACCCAATCTCTAATAGCCTCACTAGTAGCATCCTTAAGTGTTGCAGTTCCAGAATTTACAACTTTAACTTCAGCCCCTAAAAGTTTCATTCTGAAAACGTTAAGGGATTGCCTTTTTATGTCTTCAGCACCCATGTAGATAATACATTTCAAGCCAAATCTCGCACAAACAGTAGCAGTAGCAACTCCATGCTGACCTGCTCCAGTTTCTGCAATTATTCTTTTTTTGCCCATTCTTATTGCCAATAAAGCTTGTCCAAGAGCATTATTAATTTTGTGAGCTCCAGTATGATTTAAATCTTCTCTTTTAAGCCATATTCTAGGAGTTGCTTGTTTATTTTTGTAATGCTCAGTAAGTCTTTTGGCTTCATAAAGTGGTGTTTCTCTTCCTACATAGGTCTTAAGTAGATGATTTAATTCCTCTACAAAAAGTTTATCTTTCCATGCATTAGATGCAGCTTCTTCAAGCTCAAAAAGAGCGGGCATTAGCGTTTCAGGAACATATTGACCACCATATTTTCCAAATCTTCCCTCCTTGGAGGGTTGATTTAAATCGTCATTTTTATAGTTTTGGTCTTTGCGAGAAAATGTACTTACCACTTTTTTTATAGAATAAGTATTAACTAACTATAGATTATATTGAAAATAATGGGAAAAAAGAATTGGATCGAATTTGATAATCAAGAAAAGAAATCTGAAGAAAAAGCTAAGGTAGATACTTTTAATAAAAGATCAAAAATAAATATTTCTAAACAAAAAAAAGGTAAAAAGGGCAAGACTATAACTTTAATTAGAGGTTTAGGCACTGAGGATGAAATCTTATTAAAAGAATTACTAAAAAAAATTAAAGTTTTTTGTGGGACTGGAGGAACATTAATTGATGGAACTATCCAGTTACAGGGTGATATGGTATCGAAATTAATTGAGTTTCTTCGTAAAGAGGGATTTCATAATTTATGAAGCAAGGGTTAGGATAGGTTTTTAATTTTGATGAAGTAAAAAATGAAAGAACAAAATCAAACAAAGTCAACCAATATAAAGTGGCACAACTTAACTATTGATAGAGAAAAGTTAGAGAAAATGAGAGGTCATAAAGGTATGGTTATCTGGTTTACAGGTTTATCTGGTTCTGGTAAAAGTACTTTGGCCAACGCTTTAAATGAAGTTTTACACTTAGATGGTTTTTCTACTTATGTGTTGGATGGAGATAATATTAGACACGGTTTATGTAAAGATCTTGGTTTTTCGGATGAAGATAGAGAAGAAAATATAAGAAGAATTGGCGAAGTTGCGAATTTATTTATGAATGCTGGGATAATAACTATTACAGCATTCGTGTCGCCATTTATAAGCGATAGAGATAAGGTGAAAAAAATTATTGGATCTAAGGATTTTATTGAAGTTTATTGTGCTGCTGATATAACAGTTTGCGAAAATAGGGATACTAAAGGTCTTTATAAGAAAGCTCGTTTGGGTGAGATTAAGGAATTCACAGGGATTTCTAGTCCATATGAAGCTCCTCTGAATCCCGAAATTGTTGTTGATACAGGTTCGTTAGATTTAAATGATTCCGTTGCAAAAATTATTAACTACCTTAAAAAAGAAAATTTTCTTAACAAGGCCTAATAGAAAAATATGAGTTCATTTATTTTGAAGATAATTGTCAGGTCCAATATTTGATAACTTACTATTTTTAGTTCTTACCTGTAAATGTAGATTTTCTCTGAATTCTTTCAAATTTTTCTTTATGGATTCATCAAATAAACTGATCATCTCTATTGCCAATAATCCAGCATTCTGAGCTCCATTAATTGCAACTGTTGCAACTGGAATTCCAGCGGGCATTTGAACGATTGATAAAAGAGAGTCAATCCCCTTAAGTGTCTTACTCTCCACTGGTACGCCAATTACAGGAATGCAAGTTATGGATGCCAGCATTCCTGGAAGATGAGCAGCACCCCCAGCACCGGCAATTATTACTTTTATGTTTTCTGATTCTGCATTTTTTGCATATTCCATCATTTCAATAGGTGTTCGATGTGCAGAAAGTATACAAACTTCAGTTTTTATTCCAAATTCTCTTAAAATATCAATGGCTGGTTTCAATGTTTTTAGATCTGAATCACTACCCATTACGACAGCAATTTTATAAATATCTTTAGAATTCAATTCTGACAAAATAACAAATTAATTCTTTCCTATAATGGCGTGCAATTAATTTGGCGCCAGTTAGTTAGTATAAAAAGAATAAATTTTCATAGAATACTATGACGTCAAATAAGATTATCGAAAAAAGTGAAGTAAGAGAGTATTTTAATGGTACTGGCTTTGAAAGATGGAATAAAATTTACAGCAAATCTGACGAAATTAATACAGTTCAGAAAAATATTAGGAAAGGACATCAAAAAACTGTAGATGATGTAGTCTCATTCATCAAAAATTATCCTGCGCTAACAAAAAAAAGTTATTGTGATGCAGGCTGTGGTGTAGGAAGTCTTTCCATACCTTTATTAAGGCTCGGTATAAAAGAACTACAGGTGAGTGATATTTCTTCTGAAATGATTAAAGAAACAAAAAAACGCATTCATGAATTAGGTTTGAGTAAAGGTAAAATCAAATATGAAGTCTGTGATCTGGAAAAATTAAAAGGATTATTTGATGTTGTAGTTTGTTTGGATGTATTTATTCATTATCCTCAACCGGTCGCAGAAGAAATGGTTCAACATCTATGCGATTTAAGCAAAGAAAAACTAATCGTTAGCTTTGCTCCTTATACTCCAATTCTTGCTGTTCTAAAAAATATTGGAAAATTATTTCCTGGGCCAAGTAAAACTACAAGAGCATATACATTGAAAGAAAAGGGTATTATTAATGCTGCTAAAGAAAGAGGATTTAAAGTTGTTAAAAAGAAATTAAATCAAGCTCCTTTTTATTTTTCAAAACTAATTGAATTCGAAAAAATTAAATAATTTATTTTACTAAATGATTCTCAAGTGCATAACGAACTAATTCTGTTCGGCTAGATGTACCTGTCTTGATAAAAAGTCTACTTACATATTTCTCAACATTTCTAATAGATGTCTCAAGCTTTCTAGCAATTTCCTTGTTCATTAGTCCCTCTGCTACTAGTTGAAGCACACTTGCTTCTCTAGGAGTAAAACTAGGAAGATTTATTTTATTTTCTAGATTAGTCTGGTTTTGGTCTGTGAGCATAGATTTTATTTCAGTAATTTGTTTTGCCATTTTGCTTACGTCAATATCTGCGAATCTTGCCGCTTCTTTTAATAGTCGTTCTTGTCTGTTGATGACATTTTGAACTCTTGCAGCTAATTCATCGGGATCGAAAGGTTTGGAAATATAATCATCAACTCCTGCAAGATAACCTTCTGTTCTGTCTAGGGTCATTCCTTTTGCAGTTAGAAAAATAACTGGAGTTCCTCCTAATTTTTCATCCTCTCTAATTTTTTCTAATAAATCATAACCGTTGGCTCGTGGCATCATAACATCGCTAATTATCAAATCGGGGAAAATTGTTTGAGCTTTTTCCCAACCATCCTCGCCATCAACTGCAATAAATATTTCAAAGCCTTCATCTTCTAGAAATGTTTTAACAGCTGTTCTTAAACCAGGCTCATCATCAACTAATAAAATCCTTGATTTTCTTACCGGTTCATTATTTATTAGATTAATTTCATTCATTTTTGAAATTCTTAAATTTGATTTTCTAGTAATAAAAAGAATTTTATATACTAAACATAATGCTATCAACTCCCATACTACTAGACTATCAATCTTCGACTCCTTGCTCTAAAGATGTTGTTGATTCTATGAAACCTTTTTGGAGTGAGATATTTTCTAACCCTGCAAGCAAATCTAATTTGGCGGGGATTAACGCAAGCGCTATATTGGAAGCCTCAAGAGAAAAAATAGAACAAAATTTATTTCTTAAGAATAAAAAAGTTATTTTTACAAGCGGGGCAACTGAATCTAATAACCTAGCCTTATTAGGTTTTGCTAGAAATTTCTATAAAAAAACAGGAAATTATGGACATATTATTACCTTAAAAACAGAGCATAAAGCTGTTTTGGAGCCCCTAAAACAACTAAAAAAAGAGGGATTTATGGTTACAGAAATTAATCCTGAGAAAGATGGCTTAATTTCAGAAGAAAAATTCAATCAAAATATAAGAGAAGATACATTTCTAGTGAGTGTTATGTTGGCAAATAACGAAATAGGAGTTATCCAGCCTTTAGAGAATATTTCGAAGATATGTAAATCGCGAGGAATAACTTTTCACTCTGATTTTGCACAATGTTTAGGTTATATCGAGTTAAACAATCTTTTATCAGATGTAGATATGATAACGATGAGTTCTCACAAAATATATGGTCCTAAAGGGATAGGACTTCTTTTGATTGATGAAGAAATGAATCTTGAGCCTTTAATTGTTGGAGGAGGTCAGGAATATGGTCTCAGGTCTGGTACATTACCTCTTCCTTTAGTAGTTGGCTTTGCTAAAGCAATAGAGATAGCAGTTTTTAATCAAAAAAATAATGCTGAGAAATTACTTTTGCATAGAAATACTCTTTTAGAGGGTTTGTTAGAAAATAATTCTGGTTTATTAATTAATGGCTCTATAGAAAAAAGATTACCTCAAAATTTGAATTTGACTGTATTGGATTTAAACGGAGCAAAGTTTCATAAACTTTTAAAATCTAAAATAATTTGTTCTAGTGGATCTGCATGTAGTAATGGTGAACCATCCCATGTTTTACTAGCCTTGGGTAGATCTTTTAAAGAAGCAGAATCTTCAATAAGGTTAAGTATTGGATTAAGCACTAATTCAAAAGATATAAAAAAAGCAATTAATATTCTTACAAATACGATCAGATCATTACGCTAGAAATAATTAGCTCTTATTTTAATTGAGCAATTCTTAATTTTCCACTTCTAGCTCTTTTATTGAGTTCGACTTCTTGTTCGGAAGGAGTTATTGGCTTTTTTGTCAGATTTTTTAGTCTTTGATCTTTCTTAAAATAATTTTTAACTAACCTATCCTCCAGGGAATGAAAACTAATAATAGAAATAATACCTCCTGGCAAAATCCATTCAGGGACAACTTGCAAAAATTTTTCTAATACTTCAATTTCTTTATTGACAGCAATTCTTAGTGCTTGAAATGTTCTTGTTGCTGGGTGTATTTTTTTATATCTTTGTTTTGGTGGAAAGCAGCCTGCAATAGAATAGGCTAATTCTTTTGTCCCAGAATATTTCCCATTCTCTTTCAAATCCATTTTTATTTTTCTGGCAATCTTTCTTGATAATCTCTCTTCTCCATATTTATAAATTAGGTTAGCTAGATCTTTTTCATTTAGAGTCTCAATTAATTTCTCTGCATCAACCTCAAGAAAAGGATTCATGCGCATATCAAGCGGACCATCTTTTTGGAAACTAAATCCTCTTTTAGGGTTATCAATTTGGTTGCTATTTACTCCAAGATCTGCAATCACAAAAGAAACTTTTTCTTTTGGCATAAAATCCGCAAAATTTGTAGCCCTAATATCAAGCCTATTTTTAAATTCATCAAGTTTTTTTGATGCTGATTTTCTTGCGAATGGATCTTGATCAAGTCCAATTATATTTAAATCAGAATATTTTCTCAATAAATGATAAGAATGCCCGCCTCCGCCTAAAGTTGCGTCTATCCCTTTAAGTTGGTTGTTATGGATTAATGGGTAATGCTCTAATGAGGCCATAATCTCATCTGTCATAACTGATTTATGATTGAAAAAAGATGAATCAGATAGGTCAGTTTGCATAACTTTCGACTAAGATTTATTTAGAAGTTAAATTTCGAATGGCTCAACTAGAGACTAGAACAGAACCAATGGTGGTCAATTTTGGCCCTCACCATCCATCAATGCATGGGGTTTTAAGGTTAGTTGTAACTCTTGATGGTGAGAATGTCATTGATTGTGAGCCAGTAATTGGATATTTACATAGAGGCATGGAAAAGATAGCTGAAAATAGGACAAATGTAATGTATGTCCCTTATGTAAGCAGAATGGATTATGCAGCAGGAATGTTTTATGAAGCTATTGTAGTAAATGCTCCTGAAAGATTAGCTAATATTCCAGTTCCTAAAAGAGCTAGTTACATCAGAGTTCTGATGCTAGAACTAAATCGTATTGCTAATCATCTTTTGTGGCTCGGTCCCTTTTTAGCAGACGTAGGAGCTCAAACTCCATTTTTCTATATTTTTAGAGAAAGAGAAATGATATATGATCTCTGGGAAGCTGCTACTGGACAAAGGCTGATAAATAATAATTTCTTTAGGATAGGCGGTGTCGCATGTGATCTTCCATATGGATGGTTAGAAAAATGTATAGACTTTTGTGATTGGTTTGGACCTAAGATTGATGAATATGAAAAATTAATCACAAATAATCCAATTTTTAGAAAAAGAATTGAAGGTCTGGGAACAATACAAAGAGAGCAGGCAATTAATTGGTCTTTGTCTGGGCCAATGCTTAGAGCTTCTGGAGTTTCCTGGGATTTAAGGAAAGTCGATAGTTATGAATGTTATGACGATTTTGATTGGCAGATTGCTTCAGAAAAAGAAGGAGATTGTTATGCGAGATATCGAGTTAGAGTTGAAGAGATGAGACAATCACTAAGCATCATTCGCCAAGCCTGTAAAATGATTCCAGGAGGTCCAACAGAAAATTTGGAAGCTCAAAGAATGGCGACTGAAGATAAGAAAAGTGAAATATTTGGAATGGACTATCAATATGTAGCTAAGAAGGTTGCTCCAACTTTTAAAATTCCTAACGGAGAATTGTATACAAGATTAGAGTCCGGTAAAGGAGAAATAGGTGTATTCATTCAAGGAAATAATGAAGTTACCCCATGGAGATTTAAAATCAGAGCAGCTGATTTAAATAATCTGCAAATATTGCCTCATATTCTTAAAGGTGCCAAAATCGCCGATATTATGGCAATTCTTGGCTCAATAGATGTCATTATGGGATCTGTTGATAGATAAGTTCTTTAAATGAACCCCGCTGACTGGTTGATATTGCAGAAGAAGGTAAGATTCGGTGATTGTGATTCTGCAGGTGTAATTCATTTTCATAACTTATTAAAATGGTCGCACGAAGCTTGGGAAGAGAGTATCGAAATTTATGGGATTCCATATCAAGATATTTTTCCAGATTTTTCTATCCGTAAAAGTCAAATTATTTTTCCCATAGTAAACTGCGAAGCAAACTTTCTTGCGCCTATAAAAATTGGTGATTTTTTAAAAGTAAAAATTGCCCCTCATAAAATTAATACACATTTGTTTCAAGTAAATAGCTTTTTTATAAAAAATGAAAATAAAGTAGCAGAAGGAAAAATAATACATTGTTCTTTAGATTTTGATTCAAGAAATAAAATAGAACTTCCCGATCTGTTAGAAAGATGGATAGAGGCTTCAAATGTAAGAACAAATTTAAAAGAATGCTAATTATTATTTTTTAAATTTATAGTTTATTTTTTCTGCACTGGTATTTTTTTTAACAATCCACTTTTCAGGTTTTTCATGTTTAGGCCAACTTTGAGAAAATTTTTTTAAAAAATTTAATGAATTTTCAATATTTTTATGATTTGTATTTTCTTTATATTCCACAATTATTTTAATTTTATTTCCCCATAATTTGTCGGACACTTTTGAAATAATGAATTTATTAATTGGGATATTTTCTTTCATAATGAAATCATTTAATCGAGATTCAATTACATTTGGAAAAACGATTTCTCCTCCTGAATTAAAAGCGTTATCACTTCTTCCAAGAAAGTTTAAATATAAAGAATTATTTATTTGATTAATTTCACCTAAATCACCGGTTTGCCACCACCCATTTTTATTTTTGAAGTTTTCAGTTTTTGAAGAGTCTTTTATTTCGATTCCAATTCTCGCTGATTTTATTTCGATTAATCCTTGTGCGTTAATTCTGATTTTTGTATCAGGTAGTATTTCTCCAACATTTTTAAAACCCATTAAAAATTCTTTTGGTTTTAAACTCGTAACCATTGCTGCTGTTTCAGTTGAGCCGTAACAGGGTGCTAATTTTATCTTTTCTTCTATACATTGTTCTGCAGTTTCCCTTGAAATTGAAGCTCCACCAACCCAAATTAGATCAAAAATTTTTAGCCAACTAATACCATCTTTTTGAGCTAAAAGTCTTTTTAATTGTGTAGGTACTAATGATGTAATCAAGTGTTTTTTGTTTTTTTTAGATTTAATTGTAAAAAGTAAAAGTTCTCGAGTTTTTTTTATTAAATTCGGAGAAATATTAATACAATCACATCCCCAAGTTTGACTTCTAAAAATTGGCATTAATCCACTTATGTGGTTCAGGGGTAAAGTATTTAAAATTAAGCAGTTTTGCAGCTCAAAGCCTTGCTCTATAAGCCATTGACCTGATGTAGCTGCAGATAATTTAATATTATCCAAATGGTGAAAACATTGTCTCGGTTTTCCAGAACTTCCACTACTGTTTAAGATAATTGCTGGCCCATTTTCATTAATTGAATCTAATACATCTTCGTCCTCATAAAATTTGTTTTTTACATAAATAATTTTATTCTCTTTAATTTTTTCAAGAATTTTCTCTACAGATTGAGTTTCGTTATTTTCAACATTAATAGTATGAATTTTATTTTTCATAGGAGATCCCATATCTTTTTTGCTTCATTTAAAAATAGAAAAGAATTAGGGAAATTATTCATAGCTAAACCAGGAACTTTTGGAGTTGGTCCTTGTAATTGTAGAGACGATAAATGATAAAGCCATCTCTTTCCTATACCAGTTTCAAATGAGGTACTTATAGATATTAAAGCTTTTTTATTTTCTAATTCTCTTAAAAGCTTAACTGGATTTTTTTCTTGTGAAGGCCTTCGAATTTGCCAACCTTTCCACTCATCAATCAAAGTTGGAAATTTTAAAAGTGATTCGTCTAAGGCTATAGGGATTTTTTTGTTAAGTTCTGTCAGTCCATCAATATCATCAACACAGAGAGGTTGTTCTAACCAATCTATATTTTTGATATCCTTCAAAATATCAGCCCATCTATAAGCTATCTCTCTTCCCCAAGAACCATTAGCATCTATTCTTAACTTAATATTATTCCCTATTTGGCTTAAAATTTCTTCTAAAGTTGCTTCTTCCTCATGGTTATTTTTTAATGCTACTTTCCATTTTATGGTTACTGATTTTTCAATTTTAGATTGTCTTTTTTTAATTTCATTTAGATCTGAAATTACATTTTCAGGATTTAACAGTATGGCTGTTTTATCAATTTCATCAAAGTAATAGTTTTCTTTAAAAATTATTCTTCCATTTATCTCAGCTAATGCAGAATTTATTGCAGATTGAATGCATGGGTGAAAAATATTTATTTGCTCAGATAAACTATTAAATTCTACAAAATCAGGGATCATATCTAGTTGTTTCTCACACTTTTTTAAGTCTTCTTTTGGAAGTGGTGATACTTCTCCAAACCCAATTTTTTTATCATTGCTTGTTAATTTAATTATCCAACCCGATTTTTTAAGGTAAGTGGTTTTAGAATTTTTTAATTTGGTGGGTAACTTGAAGCTATAAGATTTTTTTTTAAATTTTAAGTTCATTTATTAAGCAAGTAATTAAAAATTAATCCTGTGATTAAGCCAACTCCATTAAGAGTTTGAAATTTTATTGCGACGAATTTGGAATTTTTTGTTGCAGAAGGTTTTTTATATGAAGATTTTAATAAATTTATAAGTCTTATTGCTTGAGGAAAACTTATCAAATAAAGGATACAAAACACTGGAATAAATCCAGTAAATATAGTTAAAAGTTGAAAAATATATATTGTAAAAATTATCCAAGGCACAAATTGAGAACCTTTTTTTGCTCCTAGGCGAACTAAAGGTGAATTTTTCCCATGCTTTTTATCTTCAGAAATTTGATGAAAATGAGAACAAAATAATACAAGAGTTGTTGCCAATGAAGGTCCTGAACCAAGTAATAAAGAAACTTTCCAGGGAATATCTTCGAAGTAAATATTAGAAGGATTTAACGCAATTAAGACTGCAGAGTAGGCAAAAGGTCCAAATGCAAGCCAACATAATGGTTCTCCTAAACCTTGATAGCCAAATCTAAAAGGAGGTCCTTGATATAAATATCCTAAGAAGCAGCAAGATGCCACCAAAATCAAAATGTTTATACTTGTTGATACTGAAATAATTGAAATTATTAATAAACCAATAACTAAAGATGAATATGCAATAAATAAAATTATTTTTTTATTTTTTACAAGATTTACAATTGAATGGAATTTAAATTCATCGATACCTGTTTCTGCGTCGAATAGATCATTAGTTAGGTTTTCCCAAAGTAATATAAAAATTGCAGCTAAAGTAAATGCAATCAAATTATAAATTTTTACCTTTTCATATTCATTGAATATATAAGCCCCAGTAATTAAAACCGGAAGTATGGCAACAGAATAAAGAGGCCATTTTATCGCTTGTTTCCATAATTTTTTTTTATCTTCGTCCATTTTTATTTAACTCACAAAATTCGATCATTATTAAATGTAGTTTATAAATTGAGTTACATTTTTTACTTTATTGCATGATTTTTAGTTATTTTCAATAAGTAATGAAAAATGATTTAAACTTAACAGATTTTTTAAAAGATGTATTTTCTTCTTTCGATAAGAAAGTGGAGAATTCTGGTTTAGTAAGTATTTGTGTTGAGATTCCTTGTATTGATTTATTGCAAGTATATGAATTGTTTATAAATAAATATCAGTTTTCTTCATTTTGGGAGGAATCTAATGGTATTTCATACATTGCTTTTGAGAAATGTAAATATGTTACTTTGGATGGTCCAAAAAGATTTGAGTTGGCAAAAGAGTTTAATTCTGAGAATTTTAAAAATTTAATTAACTTAACTAATGAATCACATAATTCTGCACTTTCAAAAATAATTTATTTATTTTCTTTTTCTGAAAACTTGAATAATAAGAATTTATCTTCTGATGTCCCTAGTTTGGAAGCTATCTTACCAAAAATTTTAATTATTAAAAGTAATAAGAATTGCTGGTTAAGAATCAATGGTCATGTTGAGGGTAAATCATCATTAAGAATATTAATTGAAGAAATATGGACAATTAGAAATCAAATTATTAATTCTGGCTCAGAATTAATTAAATCATCTGGCTTAAATACTAGTTTTGATTTACCTATTATTGACGATTTCTTGCATTCCTTAGAAACTTCTAATACAAGTTTGAAAAAAGTAGTAAATAGAGGAATTCAATTAGTAGAAAAAGGTATTCTCGAAAAGATAGTTTTAGCGAATAGGATTAAAATAAAATTTAAAAAAAAATTAGAATTAATAAAAATTTTAAAAAGATTAAAAAAGAATCATCCAAATACATGCAGATACGTTTGGAAAAGAAATAGTAAGGACATTTTGTTTGGAGCATCTCCAGAAAAATTATTTTCTTTTAATAAACCTAATTTAACTTTGGAGGCTCTTGCTGGAACTATCTCTACTAATTCAAATTTTAAGAAACTCTTAAAAAGTACTAAAGACTTAAACGAACATAATTACGTCACACAGTATTTGATTAAATGTTTAGAAGTTTCAAAAATAAAAAACTTTAAAAAAAGTGATATCAAGGTAAATTCATTTGGAGATATTTCACATTTGCAAACACTTATTTTCTCTAAAGTTGAAAATATATGTCCTTTTGAATTGCTTAAAAACTTACATCCATCTCCGGCTGTTTGTGGTTACCCAAAAAATGCAGCATTGGATTGGATAAACACTCTTGAGTCTTTTCCTAGAGGAAATTATGCATCTCCAATGGGTTGGGTTGATTCATCAGGAAATGCTTCATTTCTTTTAGCAATAAGAGGAGCTAGGTATGTTGAAGAAAATATTGAATTTACTGCCGGTTCAGGTATAGTTTCAGGCTCCGTTTTAGAGAAAGAAATAGATGAGATTAAATTAAAATTTGAATCTATAGTAAAACAAATATTTTTCGCTAAAAGTTCTAGATAATTTTCAATAATTTTTCAATAACTTCCTCTGAAACATTCTTATTGGATAAATTTTCTATTTCTCTTAAACCTGTCGGACTGGTTACATTAATCTCGCTAAGCATTCCATTTATTACATCAATACCTACAAAAAATAAACCCTCATCTTTGAAGTGTTGAGATAATTCTGAGCAGATACTTTTTTCTTTTTCTGTTAATAATGTTGGTTCAGCCTTTCCTCCCATCGCTAAATTACTCCTAAAATCACCTCCTTGAGGAATCCTATTTATTGATCCAATTGCTTCACCGTTTACGATAATTATTCTTTTATCACCCATTATGACTTCAGGAATAAATTTTTGCATCATAACGGGTAATTCTTCTTGAGAAGTGATTAATTCAATGATTGATTTAATCCCTGGAGAATTTTTATTTATCCTTATAACACCTTGACCACCTTTTCCTCCAAGAGGTTTTATAACTACTTCATTATTTACATTTGCAAAATTAATAAGATCTTTTACCTTACTCGCCACTATTGTAGGTGCCATTAAGTGGCTGTATCTCAAAGCACCTAGCTTTTCATTCCATGCTCTTAGCGATGAGGGTTTGTTGATTACTTTTACTCCTTTTCTTTCGGCAACTTCTAAAAGATGGGTTGCATATAAATAAGCCTCATTACAGGAGGATCTTTTCTCATCCAAATGCAATTAAATTCTGCGAGAGGAATGCAATCATTATCTTTGAAAGAAATCCACGGATTTACTTCAACTT
>CACASR010000020.1 GCA_902535175.1 uncultured Prochlorococcus sp. | reverse complement strand
ATAAAGAAACCTTGGATTAGAGATGGAATTAATCAATACAAAAAAAGAATGCCTGAACTTATCATTAATGAGTTAAAGACTTTTAATTTAATTAATCTTAGATTCAATAACAATATTATTATCTGCTTAAGTGAAGAAGGAAAACAGTTTAATTCAGTTGAACTATGTTCCTTACTCTTGAATTTTAAAAATAAAAAAATTAATTTCTTAATCGGTGATACTGATGGAGTTAGTTCAGATATAAAAGAAAAATCAGATCTTATACTAAGCCTTTCTCCTTTAACTTTTCCTCATGAATTAGCTAGATTAATCCTAATCGAGCAAATCTATAGAGCTATTTCTATATCAAACAACTCCCCTTACCATCGTTCTTAAAAAGATTAGATTCAATCTAAAATTAATCTATAAAAGTTTAATAACTAACTATTTTTTGATTTTTTACTATATAGTACATATATACTATTAATTTAATCTTGGATTCTTTTGATTCAACTACTAAAACATTTAAAATCCCCTTATTAACTGATTCGGTATCAGCAGGGTTTCCTTCTCCTGCAGATGACTATACAGAAGAAAATATTGATTTAAACGAACATTTAATATCTAATCCTTTTAGCACTTTTTTTCTTAGAGTTAAAGGTGACTCAATGATAAATGCAGGAATTAAAGATAAAGATTTAATAATAGTAGACAAGAGCTTAACAGCCAGGCCAGGGAATATCATCATTGCAATGATAGACGGAGAATTTACAATAAAAAGATTATCTATAAAAAATAATGAATTATATTTAAAATCAGAAAATCATAATTATCCTGATTTTAGATTTAAAAACCATATTGATGTACAGATATGGGGAGTTGTTATTTATTCAATACATAGCTATTTATGAGAATTTCAAATATTGATGCAATAGCTCTTATAGATGCTAATAATTTTTACGCGTCATGTGAACAAAATATTAATCCTCATTTGAGAAATAAACCAGTAGTAATTTTATCTAATAATGACGGATGTATCATTGCAAGAAGCCCTGAAGCGCGAGCTTTAAAAATTAAAATGGGAACTCCGTATTTTAAGGTCAAAAAAAGACTAAATAAATTAGATGTAGCAGTCTTAAGCTCAAACTACTCGCTTTATGGGGATATGAGCAGAAGACTAATGAATTTACTGAAAAACTACTGTGAACAGATAGAAATTTATTCCATTGACGAAGCATTTGTCTCAATTTCTAGACCTAATGATAAAAATCTATATCCTTGGGCAAGAAACATAAGATCATTAATATATCAGAATCTAGGGATTACCATAACAGTAGGCATAGGAGAAAATAAAGTAAGAGCAAAAATTGCTAATAAATTAGCTAAAAATATTGATTATTCGGCTGGAATATTTGATTTAGCTAGAACCAGAAATGAGAATAATTATTTAAAAAGAATTAGTGTAGATAAGATATGGGGAGTCGGGAAACAAACCTCTAATTGGTTGCAAAGTAAAGGTATTAAGAATGCGAAAGAATTAAGAGATATGGAAGAAAATGAAATCATCAAGAAACTAGGCATAGTAGGAAAAAGATTGCAATTAGAACTGAAAGGTTATAAATGTCTACCTATAGAAAAAAACAAGAAATCAAAAAAAGAAATTCAGGTAAGCAGAAGTTTCGGTACTCCTGTCACAAAATTAGAAGACTTAACTCAAGCACTAGCGACTCACGCAATAAAAGCATCTGAAAAAATGAGAAGTCAGAATTTGCAATCATCTAATATCAGAGTATTTGCAAGAACTAGTAAATATTCAAGTCAAAATTATCAAAGAAGTGCTCATAGAAAACTTACAAATGCAACAGACGACACAAACAGCATTTTAAAAATAGTAGTTGAATTATCTAAAGAAATTTATAATCCCGAATATAAATTCTCAAAAGCTGGTGTTTTAATGCAGGATTTAACAAATAGCGAATATTTACAGCAATCAGTTATCAATTACAAATCTCAGAAAGTCTTAAAAAAATCAACAAATCTTATGAAAACGATTGATTTATTAAATAAAAGATTTAATAACAATGCAATTACATGGGCCATTACAAAAAATCCACAAAGTTGGAAGATGAATAAGAATTTCTTAAGTCGCTCATCTACAACTGATATAGAACAAATCCCAACTATAGTGAAGTAAACAAAATAGAATGGAATTTATATTATTTTTGAGCAAATTAGATAAAGAGATTCTTAACTTATTAATGAAAGCAAACTACATAGTTGAAGAAAATAAAATTGAATGCCTAATAAACAAAGAAATAAAAGGGCTACATAATTTTAAAGAAAATAAAATAATAATATGTACTGAAAATGCAAAAAGGAAAACAAATTTTAGAAATAAGAATCAACAACCAAATAAAGATAACTTCAAAACAGAAAGGGCAATAAGAAAAGCATTAAGACACGAAGCAACACATGCGATACAAAAATGTAATGACAATAAAACAATAGGGGATATAAAAAAATTAGAAAGCAAATTGCATCAAAGTAAAAGAAAAGCATTAGAGTTCTCTAGTTCAAATTTTTCTGGGACTTATGCGAAAGAAGTAGAAGCTTATGTTCTTGAAGATAAACCCAAAAAAGTTAAAAACTTGATTAAAAAATACTGCCTATAAATTAAAAATTTTTATATTAACTAGCGAGGAAATTGCCACAACGTTGTTTGTCTAAGAAATTTATATGTTGTCTTTCTAGGTAGTATAATTCCTGAAATTTAATGGCATCTGAGTTTAAATCCTTAAAAAGATCATCTATCTCTTTATTTGTATTTGAAGAACCTGACAAAGGATTATCAATTAAAATAGATATACAATTTTCTAAAGTTTTTAATCTTTGAGATCCCCAAGATTCTATTAAGTGTCTACATCTTTTTAGAGAATTATATTTCTCAAGAAGTGATAAAGTTCCTAGTAAATTGTCCTTAGGATTACTCAGCAATGTTAAAAATAACTCATTTGGATTAATAAAAATATTAATATTATTTGATGATTCAGGATTATTGAGCGCTAAGTAGTCAGGCAGAAGTGAAATTAAGTTAATAGAAGAAAAATCTTTTTGAAGATGTTGACTATTAGATTCTTTTAAATCATTTAAGTAATTTAAACCTAAATTATTTTGTTCAATTTTTGAAATAGCTTCCCATAGACTTTGTATATAACTAGTATTAAAAACATTAATTTCTCTTTTGAGAAATTCATCACGAATAAATAGCCTAAGGTCTGGACAATGTAAATAATAAAAAATTATTTCCGATTCATTTCTCTCCCGTCGGGAAATTTCATTTGGTTGTTCAAATTTTTTTGATCTACCATGCCAACGAAATCCCTTAACTTGATTTCTTAAATCTTGTTCGAACTGTATCGCTAACCTTGCTTGCCCCTTACTCAATCGTTCGGAAACTTTTTGTAAGTAATGGGTTCTTGTTGATGATTGAGGTAATTTGCTCAACAATTTTACTAATGAAGAAATAACACTCTGGAATTTTTCAGACTTAGTTAAATCTTTATCTTTAAAGATCTGATCAATCTCCCAATCAATCCAAAAGGATGAATTATCAATTAAATTAAAATAATCTTCTGGTGTATGACTATTCAAAAACTCATCAGGATCCTTAAAATCATTAAGCTGAAGTATCTTAAGATTAATTTGATCATGGAGAGATAAGCTTTCCACCTCTTTTATTACTCTTTTTGTAGCTAATATTCCTGCATTATCAGAATCAAAATTCAATATTATATTTTTATTATCTGTACATCTACATAGTTGAGAAATTTGATATTTATTTAATGCGGTGCCGAGGGAAGCTACAGAATTAGTTATACCTTTTGAATGAAGAGCAATTACATCAAAGTAACCTTCAACAATAATAGCTTTATCTCTTTTTCTTATATTGCTAGATGCTTTTTCAAATGCAAACAACATTTTCCCTTTTTCAAAAATCTCTGATTCAGGAGAATTAAGATATTTGGGCTCCTGTGCATCAAGTGATCTTCCTCCAAAGGCAACTACACGTCCTTGCATATCAAATATTGGAACAATTAATCTATTTCTAAAACGATCATAAATCTTGTCAGAATTATCCTTAGAAATTGCAAGACCTGAAGCCAATATTTGATTAATAGGAAATTTTTCAACCTTGGATAGATAATTAAATAAATCATTCCATGAATTTGGAGCAAGACCTAATTCAAAGTCATCAATAATTTTTTTACTCAAGTTTCTCTTATTTGTTAAATATTTCATAGCTTCAACACCTAGAGAATTATTTAATTGAGACTTAAACCAATTTTTAGTGACTCTTAGTATTTTATAAAGCTCTTCCTTTCTAGATAATTGTTTTTTATAAGCTTCTACTTGAGGACCCTCAAGATTTTCAACATTAATATTATTCTTCTTAGCAAGGGAAAGTACAACATCAGAAAAATTTGCACGCGTAAATTCCATTAAAAATTTAATAGAGTTACCACCCGCACCGCAAGAAAAACAATAATAAAATTGTTTAGTTGGTGATACTGTCATAGATGGCTTAGTATCATCATGAAAAGGGCAAATACCAACGTATTCTTTGCCTTTCTTTTTAAGAACAATATGTTCAGATATAACATCAACAATATCTGCTTTTTCCTTAACCTCTTGAATAGTTCTTGGGTGTATAGAATGAACCATTGAGATTTTTATTAAAAAATAAATAATGATTTATTTGTTATAGGTCAAAATCAAAGAAGAATCTACTTAATTTCACAAAAAAACTATTTTTTTAAATGATAAATATCGAAGAATTAGAAAAAAGATTTAATTTATTAAATAGGTATAATTTGGTATTTGCCTCATTCTTCTTCAGTTTGATGACTTTGTGCGTAAAAAATATTGATAAAAGAATACCTATTTATGAATTAGTTTTATTCAGATCTTTTTTAAGTTTAATAATTACATTATTCATAATTAATCTAAAAAGTATAAATCCATGGGGCAAAAATAGACCATTACTTATCTTAAGAGGTGTCTTAGGAACTTTAGCTTTAATTTGTATTTTTTATGCGATAAGAAATATGCCTCTTAGTATATCTACAGTCATTCAGTACACTTATCCTATTTTTATATCTATATTTGCTGGCATATTTATAAACGAAAAAATAACTCGTAATATAATTTTTGCTTTAGTGGTTGGCTGGATTGGAATATTAATAATCTTAAATCCAAGCCAATTATCAAATATAAACGTTGAAATTGAAAATATATCAATTTCGATAGCATTTCTTGGGGCAATCTGCACCGCATTGGCTTACGTTACAGTTAAGAAACTTTCATATACTGAAGATGTTTACGTAATTATTGAATATTTTCCACTTGTTTCTTTCATAACATTATTGCCAATTGTATTGATTAACTGGGTTACTCCAAATTTAAATGAATTAGTTTGGATAATAGGCATTGGATTATTTACACAACTAGGTCAGACTTTCTTAACTATAGGATTAAAAAATTTACCTGCTTCTGAAGCATCAACAATTAACTATTTACAAGTTTTATTCGGTTCAATTTGGGGGATTTTGTTCTTTAGTGAAATAATAAACATAAATTTTTTATTAGGCGCATCCCTAGTTTTATTAGGAACTATTATATCTTCTACCAAAATAACAAAAAGGACATAGAATATTTTTAGAGTAAAAAAAAAGATGAAATTTTACTATTTAGCTTTATTATTTTGTTTTTCTCCTATTGTTCAAGTTAAAGCAACCACGCCAAAGTCAGTAACTTGTACAAGAACTGAATATAGAGAGGAGTATATTCCTGGAACGAAATCAAAACCAGGCTACGTAAACAGTTACGAAGTTGACGTTGAAATCCCTTGTGGAGGTCAAAGTAAAGCCGAAAAAATAGATGATAATGACTGTAGTGAAGGCTCTGTTATTGGAGGAATTCTTGGTGCTGGAATTGCACTATCCTCCTCTAGAGGCAAAGACAGATTTTGGGCCGTACCTGCTGGCGGGACTGCAGGAGCGCTGATTGGATGTCAGGTGGATGGTGGTTAATTGATTAGTTGGATAAATGGAGAGTTGGTTGATTTATGGGAAGCTAATCAAAAATTTTTTGTTTTAATAAATTGTCAAGGATTAGGATATGAAGTACAAATACTTGAATCCTTCTTTCTCAAATTAAAAACAAATAATATATCTAATAAAAAAATAACTCTTTGGCTAAAACATATTAAGAAAGAAGATTCAGATTTATTATTTGGCTTTACATCAAAGGATCAAAAAAATTTCTTTATTGAAATTTTAAGTATCCGAGGTGTTGGATCTCAAATCGGTTTTAGCATATTAAATAAATTTTCCATTAGTGAAGTTATTAACGCAATAAAAACACAAAACAAAAAATTAATTTGTACCGTACCTGGTATAGGTCCAAAAATGGGCGATCGGTTAATTTTAGAATTAAAAAATAAATTTAAAAGTGAATTACAATTTGTAGACAAAAAAGGCAAAGATGAATTTGAGATTAAGGATCCTAAAACTAATAAAATGATCGAGGACCTTAAGTTAACTCTTCAATCATTAAATTACACAAATAAAGAAATCAAGACTATCTTGCCAATTATTTTTAAAGAGGTAGATTTCCATACTAAAAAAGACAATAATTTATCATTTGAAAATTTGTTGAAATTAGCTATGAATTATTTAGATAAGGATAGTAGTAATATAGCTAGCTGACGTAGTATCATAGAATAAAGAAAAAAATTTTATGTCATTAGATACAGCTGAAAAACAGAAGCTGATTGAGACTCATCAAGTGCATCCAACTGATACAGGTTCAGCCGAAGTTCAAGTAGCACTACTTTCAAAAAGAATATCGAAATTAAGTGACCATCTTCAAGGAAACATTCATGATTTCGCTTCAAGGCAAGGATTATTAAAAATGATTGGTAAAAGGAAAAGATTACTATCATTCATAAAAGACAAAAATGTTCAGAGATATCAAGAACTAGTAAAGAAAATTGGAATCAGAGGATGATTTCAATTAATGAAAAAAAAGCAATCTAAAAAAAAGACACAACTTAAAAAGAAAAAAAATTATTCTGAGAAAACTGCTTTTTCTAATCTAGAAAAAGCTTCTAATAATGTAACTATCCCAATAAAATCTACAAGCGGGATACCTAAATATGTTGCTGATAGAATGGCAAGAAGAATATTTTTTACAGCAGGGATACCCACTATATTAGGGATGTCGGTTTTTGTTGTTAGCTACATTATAGTTACAAGAAATATTGCTGAAATACCTCCTTCTTCAACAATAGCAATTTCAGCATTGTTTTTTTTGTTAGGTCTAGCAGGATTGAGTTTTGGAATATTATCAGCTAGTTGGGATAAAGAGCCCGGATCTTTTTTTGGTATTGAAAATATTCCCATGAACATACAACGTGCAAAAGCAGCCTTCAAACCTGCAACTCAAAATTTCGAGGATAAAAGTTAATCTAGGAAACTAAAGATTTCAAATTAACTTGGAATGATTTATCTTCTAATAATTTGCATACTCCTTGAATATCTCCAATACAGAATTGTTCACCAAATTTAACGTAGGTAACACTATTTTTATTTCTCACAGCAGCTAGAACTGGAATCTTAATTCCACATCTATCTTTATCTGGTTTAAATTTAGTTAAACAGTTTCTCAAGGTATTTTGTACCCTTACATCTGATGCCTGAGAACTTTCAAGATTAATGATAAGTAATTTAAGATTATCTATTTCTCTACAATCATCAATTATTAATTGAGTCTTATCACTTTTTTTATCTATTGTTCCCCACAACAATAATCTAGTATCAGTCAAAAGAAATTCTGATAATCTGAGATAGGTTTTTGGAAAAACTATTGCTTCGCAACATCCAGAAAGATCTTCTAGCTGAACTATAGCCATCCTATCTCCTTTTCTCGTTGTAATTTGCTTTAAATCAGGAATCATTCCAACTAAAGATACTTTGGTTCTATCTTTTGTTTCTTCTAACTGAGAAATGCTTATAGGTGATATAAGTTTGGCTGGCTTAGTTAAATGCTTTAGAGGATGATCAGATAAATAAAAGCCTAATAGCTGCTTTTCTAACTTTAACTTCTCAATAAGTGAATAATCATCTACCTTAGCTAATTGTGCATCTGAAAAAGCAACATTAGAAAATTCTTCTTTAGAGTCAAATAGATTACCTTGTCCTGATAATCTGTCACGATTTCTTGAAGATGCCCACTCAATAACATGTTCAAGATCTGACAATAACTGAGCTCTATTATTATCATTTGAAAACTCGTCTAGTGCTCCACAATGAATTAGAGATTCAAGACTTCTTTTATTAAGAACATTAGAAGGCAAACGGTCGCACAAATCTGATAGGGACTTAAAGGTTCCCGAACTATTTCGGTTTTCAATTATATTTCTTATTGCAGAATCTCCTAAATTCTTAATTGCAGATAGCCCGAATAAAATCTGATTGTTCTTAATAGTGAAGTCCACTCCAGAAAAATTAATGCTAGGTGAAATAACTTCTATTCCCATGGAATAACAATTAGAAATATATCTTTGCATCTTGTCGCTAGAGCCGGAATTTACGCTTAAAAGGGCTGCCATATATGCAACAGGAAAATGAGCTTTTAAAAATGCAGTTTGATAAGTTACAGCACCATAAGCAGTTGAATGACTTTTGTTAAAACAATATTCTGCGAATAAAACCATCTGATCAAAAAGATCATTTGCTAATTTTTCATTTACACCTTTCTTCATAGAACCATCAACAAAAATATTCCTATGTTTTACCATTTCAGAAACTTTCTTTTTCCCCATCGCTCTTCGAAGTAAATCAGCATCACCTAAAGAATAACCGGCTAGGTCTTGAGCAATTTTCATGATTTGTTCTTGGTAAACCATAATTCCATAGGTTTCAGTGAGAATTGACTTAATAAAGGGATGAGGGAAATCAATCTTTTCGTTTCCATTTTTTCGATTTATGAATTTAGGTATTAGGCCTGCATCAAGAGGGCCAGGTCTATAAAGAGCCAGTATGGATGAAATATCCTCTAAAGAGTTAGGTTTGAAATCCTTAACGACCTGTTTCATGCCGGAAGATTCAAGTTGAAAAATACCTTCAAGATCTCCTCTCCCGATAAGCTCAAAGGTTTTACAATCATTTTGAGGTAACTCATCAATATTTATTTTCCTTCCAGTAGATTGATTAATAAGAGAAACTGTCTTTTCAATCATCGTAAGATTCTTAAGACCCAAGAAATCCATTTTCAATAATCCAAGTGATTCAATATCGTCCATAGAATATTGGGTTATAATTTGCCCTTCATTATTTCTTTGAAGAGGTACAAGTTCATCTAGAGGATCTGATGCGATAACAACTCCAGCAGCATGAACTCCATATGTTTTATTAGTTCCTTCAATTCTCAAAGCCAAATCAACCCATTTTTTTACCCTATTGTCATTAATATATTTATCTCTAAACTCTTGGCTAGGAGAATTCTTGTCAATCATTTCATTTAATTTATAAGGTTTCCCTCTTACAACCGGTATTAACTTAGCCAATTTATCCGCCTCTCCATATGGTATATCTAGCACCCTTGCAACATCTTTTAAAACCGCCTTAGAGGTCATCTTATTGAAAGTAATTATTTGCGCAACTTTATCCTCTCCATAACGATTAGTAACATAATCGATAACTTCATTTCTCCTATCAATACAAAAATCTGTGTCAATATCTGGCATTGACTTTCTTGCTGGATTTAAAAATCTCTCAAACAACAATCCATGCTCAACAGGATCTATATTTGTAATTTGAAGAGCATAAGCTACAAGAGAGCCTGCGGCAGAACCTCTACCTGGACCTACAGGGATAGAGTTATCTCTAGCAAATTTGATGTAGTCCCAAACAACCAAAAAATAATCTGGGAAGCCCATATCTTTTATAATTTTTAATTCAGAAGACAGTCTTTTTTTATAGTTCTCATCAACTTCTGCAAGATCATTTTTTTTAAGTCTTTTTAAAAGGCCTTTATTAGATAATTGTGTAAGAAAGGAAAATGAATCTGTATCTTCGTTAAGAGGGAATTTTGGCATTCTGTAATTACCAAATAAATCAAATACTTCAACTTTTTGAGAAATTTCTACTGTATTGTTCACTGCCTCAATAATTGATTCATCATCAATATGATCTTTAAAAAGTTCAAGCATTTCATTTTCACTTTTAATATATTCTGTACCGGTATATCTCAATCTTTTTTCATCACTTATTAATTTTCCTGTTAATACACAAAGCAAAGCGTCATGTGCTTCAACATCCATACTTGATAAGTAGTGGGCGTCGTTGGTGGCGATGACTTTTATTTGATGCTTCTTACCAATTTTTATTAATTCAACGTTAACAATTCTATCCTCAATAGAGCCGTGGTCTTGTATTTCTAGATAAAAGTCATCTGCAAATAATTTTTTATACCAAAGAGCAATAGTCTCTGCTACGTCTAATCTACCTTTTAAGATAGCCTGAGGTATCTCTCCACCAAGACAAGCTGTAGAAACTATTAAACCATCACTATATTTGCTTAAAAGAGATTTATCAATACATGGTCTAGAAAAAATGCCTCGGCCTCTCATCCCATTTAGGTGACTAATTGTTGTCAACTTCACTAGATTCTTATAACCAGTATAATTTTTTGCTAACACCACCAAATGATACCTTTTTTCTTTTTTTGGTTGAGGATCATCAATAGAACCATTAATCACGTACATTTCATTACCAATAATTGGTTTTATACCTTTCTCTCTACACTTCTTAACCAAATCAAGAACTCCATACATAACTCCATGATCAGTAAGAGCTATCGATTCCATTCCAAGATCACAAGCTCTATCTACAATTTTGGAAATTTGACTGGCACCATCTAGTAAGCTGTAGTCACTATGATTATGAAGCGGAACGAAAGCCATATTCAAATAATTTATATATATAAGATAATGAAAATTTCTAAAAGATCTATACTTTATGATTACAAATTAATTATTAATACAAATTTAAAATAAAGGCCTATTCTTAATTACCTGAGCATCAATTTCAAAGATATTTGCGGCATTCAATATTCTATCTTCTTCTAATACATTGCCTATTAATTGCATACCAATAGGTAATCCTTTAGTATCAAAACCACAAGGGACACTGATTGCTGGGAGGCCTGCTAAATTAGCCGGAACAGTTAATAGATCAGACAAATACATTGAGAGTGGATCATTGACAAAATCTCCCTTCAAAAAAGCAGTGGTTGGGCAAGTTGGAGTTAATAAAACATCTACTTTCTTAAAAGCATTGTCAAAATCTTTTCTTATAAGTGTCCTAACTTTTTGTGCCTTTTTATAATAGGCATCACTGTATCCAGCTGACAAAGCATACGTACCTATCAAAATTCTTCTTTGTACCTCATCTCCAAAACCTTCAGCTCTACTTTTTGAAGTCATATCTATAAGATTTGAACTTTCATTCGATCTGTAGCCAAATTTAACTCCATCATATCTAGCTAAATTTGCGGAGGCTTCAGATGGTGCAATGACATAATATGTCGCAATTCCATCGTTAAATCGGGGACATTCAACTTCGATAATTTCAGCCCCTAAAGCTTGGAATCTATCAACTCCAGAAAGAACAGATTCCTTAACTTCTGGATTCAACCCTGGGTGTTCAAAACATTCTTTAATAATTCCAATTTTTAAACCCTTTATAGATTTATTTAAGTTAGTCAAATAATTTGGTACTGGCTTATCAAGACATGTTGAATCAAAGGGGTCTTTACCAGATATTGAATAAAGAATTTCAGCCGCATCTGAGACAGTATTTGTAATTGGGCCAATTTGATCAAGAGAGCTGGCAAATGCTACAAGTCCCCATCTGCTAACTCTGCCATAAGTAGGTTTAAGGCCTACAACACCACAAAAAGAAGCTGGTTGCCTTATTGATCCACCTGTATCAGAACCTATAGCCGCTGCACAAAATCCAGCGGCAACTGAAGCAGCACTACCTCCTGAACTACCTCCTGGAACTCTATTAATATCCCAAGGATTTGAAGTGACACCAAATACAGAAGTTTCCGTTGAACTACCCATTGCAAATTCGTCTAAATTTGTTTTTCCTAAACAAATTCCTCCTGAAGACCATAATTTACTAGAAGCGGTGGATTCATAAGGCGCAACAAAGCTTTTGAGCATTTTACTTGCACAAGTTGTTGCAACTCCTTTGGTGCAAATATTATCCTTTATTGCTATTGGCATCCCTGCGAGAGGTGGCAGTTTTTCCTTATTTTGGATTAATTTATCGATTTTCTCTGCTTGCTCTATAGCATTATATTTTGTAGTACAAATATATGAGTTAATTTCAGAATCTTTATGATCGATTTTGGCAAAGATATCATTAACTAATTCCTTAACAGAAACATTATTGCTGGTAATTTCCTTTCTTAAAGAATTAAAATTCATTTCTTAATTTATTTCTTAAAATCAAAGTTATCAAACAGTTAATGGTTCTTCTTTTTTGCAACGTACTAAACTGTGCTTAATATTTTTAGACCCTTCATCAGAAAGATCTTTAATAAAAGAAGACATATTTTCTTTTAAACTACGTTTAGTAATAAATGGGCCGAACCAGTAGGTAATACATGGTTGGTCTGTCTCAATTTTAGCCCACCAAGCTAAACCGAGTTTGTTTCCAAAGTTTCTAATCAATTTTTTTGGCCTGTTAGACCTTTAATTCTTGTTAAATTCTATACAATTTTGTGGAGAAAATTCAATAAGTTTTTATTAATAATATAAATATATTGAAACAACAACATTTTAGTTGTCTTTAAAAACAGTGATTATTAACAATAAAATTATTTACCTGTCAAATGAAATAGGGATATGGCGGCTGCTACAGAGGCATTTAAACTTGAAGTCTTACCTTTAAGAGAAATACTTAATATAAAATCGCATTTTTTTTGAGTAAGCAAAGAAATACCTTTATCTTCAGAGCCAACTACAACTACCAAGGGTGCTTTCTCTTGAAAATTTGAGATAGATATTTGACCATCTCCAGATAAGCCAACAACAAGAAAACCATTTTTTTTAAGTTCCTCAAGTGCTCTATTTAAGTTAACAACTCTACTAACATGAAGGTGTTCTAAAGCTCCTGCAGCTACTTTAGCGACTGTTCCAGTCAATCCTGCAGATCTTCTCTGAGGAATAATTACACCCTTGCAATCAAATGCTTCGGCTGATCTTATAATCGCACCAACATTATGAGGATCAGTTATACCGTCTAATGCGACTATTATAGGATTTGGACAATTGTGTTTAGAAAAATTGATTAATTGTTCTAAGGATATTGTTTTAGAACATGCTAGTTGCAATGCGACACCCTGATGTGAAGCACCATATGTCAATTGCGATAGCCTGTTCCAAGAAACTTCTTCAATAAGAACTCCTTTTGATTTAAGATTCTTGAGCAAAATATAAAATTTGTCTGAAGAAAAAATTTCCGAAGTACACCAAATCCTATTAATCGCTCCATCACTATTAAGAGCTTCATAAACCGAATGTTTACCCCATATCCAATCATCAAAATTTCTCTTATTAGTAAACTCTTGATGCATGTCAGAATTTTTATTAGGAAATTCTGTATTAGATTTAAATTTTGGATTTCTTCTTTTTAAAGACGAAAAAGTATTATTTTCATCATTTTTTTTTAAATTTTCAACTTTCTTATTTTTAGCAGAATTGTTCAAAAATCTATTATTTTTTTCTGAACGATTTGTATTTTTTGAGTAAAAATCAAAATCTGAATTTCTTTTGAACTCTTTATTATTTTTTCCTCGAAATTTATTTGAGAAGTTTTTCATTGATTCAATTCATTTTTAATTCTAAATATTCAAAAAGTGTTGATAACCTTTGAGGATCCTTTAAAAATAACCAGCCAATAAGAGTTTCAAAACCAGTTGCTCTAGAGTATACGGTCGGATCTGAAGATTTTGGATATCTCTTTGTTTTATTTCTAGCACGCCTAATAAGATCCATTTCATTTGAATTTAATAAATGTTCAATTTGACTTAATGATTTTGACTGAGATTTTGCTTTTACTTCGTTTACTACAGATAAATGGAGGTCTTTAGATTTTAAAGGAAAATGAACATGCCTTAGCCTTTGGTGTAGCTCCCAGACCGAATCTCCAAGCCAAGCAAGTTGAATAACACCTATATCATCGGGAGATCCATATGGAACCAAGTTTTGAATCCAATTATTCAATTTGTTAAGTAATTTAATGCATCTTCAAGGGTTGACTTCAAGTTAAGAAAATCCCCTAAGCGAACAAGTTTAATTGTTTGGGCCACTCTCGAATTACCAACGACAGAGAACCCAAGTTTGGACTTTTTGCATTCTTTTGCAGTTTGAACAAGTGCTCCAAGACCCGATGAATCTAAAAAATCTATTTTTGTAAGATCAATAACGAATGGAAGGTTATTTTTTAAATTATTAGTAACAAATGTCTTAAATTGTTTTTCTGAGAAAGCATCAAGTTGGCCTTTAAAAGTAAAAACCATAATATTTGTTTTAACCTCAAGGTTTCCCCTTAAAGAAACGGTTAACTTCTGGAAATCTTCTATGATCTTATACCTCCAAAAAAATTTAATGTATCAAATGTAATTATCAAATCAAAAGAAAACAATATGTCAACATCTTTCTAACATTAGAGAAACAAATTTTTTAAATAAATAATCTGAATCATGCGGGCCAGGTCCTGCTTCTGGGTGATATTGAACACTAAATATAGGCTTATTATAAACCTCTAGGCCAGCCACAGTATTATCGTTAAGGTTATAGTGGGTAATTCTTACTATGTCCTTTGAAAGAGAATTGGGATCAATAGCAAAACCATGATTCTGACTAGTTATTTCAATTTTATTATTTTCACCACATGGATGATTTAAACCACGATGTCCAAAAGGTAATTTAAAAGTTGAACCTCCTAATGCTAATCCAAATATTTGGTGACCAAGGCAAATACCAAACATAGGTATTTCACCATATTCAATGAGAGCTTTTGCTAAGTCTATACCTTCAGAAACAGAAGAAGGATCACCTGGACCATTTGAGAAAAATATACCATCCGGCTTGTTAGACAGAACATCATTTAGAGAAGATCGAGAAGGTAAAACCAAAACTTCACAACCATGGGATACAAGTCTATTTAGAATTGAATTTTTAATTCCAAAATCAATTGCTACTATTTTTAACTTTTTAGAAGATTCATCATATCTTTTTCTTAAATCAAAAAATGTTTGGGTATGACTTTTCCACAAATATTGTTGCTTTGTTGAAACAACTTTTGATAAATTTAATCCCTCCATCTTTGGCGTATCACAAATTATCTCTAAACAACTTTCATCAGTTTTATCTAGAGAGGTAATAACTCCATTCATCGCGCCATTTGATCTTAAAATTTTAACAAGAGCTCTCGTATCAATTCCATATAGACCTACGATGTTTTTCTCGACTAACCATTGATTAAAATTCTTTTTAGATCTCCAATTGCTACTATTAGATGAAAAATTTCTAACAATTATACCTTTAACATTAATATTAGATTCTGAATCTTCAAAATTAATACCAGTATTTCCAATCTCTGGATAAGTGAATGTTAATAATTGACCATAATAACTCGGATCAGTAATAACTTCTTGATATCCGGTCATTCCCGTATTAAAAACTATTTCACCAGTGGCTGTACCAGAAGCACCAAAAAAGAATCCTGGGAACACATTTCCATTACTTAAAACCAATTTCGCGTTTTTTTTATATGAATCAATCATCAATTTGGTATTAATTAATTTGTATATAAATAATTTTTTAAAAGTAAAAACTTTTTCCAAGGATCTCCTTGTTTTATCGAAAGTAAAGCTTTATTAAATCCTTCACTTAAATCATCCTCTATGCCTGCTGCCCAAAGCACCAAAGCAGAATTCAAGGCAACCACATCAATGTGAGATTTTTGTCCAGAACCATTTAAGACAGACTTTAATATTTCCTCATTAGACTCAGGATCAGAAACCATAAGCTTTTCGTTAGATATATTTTCATGGTTAAAGTCTGAAATATTTAATCCTGAAAACCGTAATTCACCATTATCAATAAATACTAATTTATTTTCTCCTTGAAGCGAAGCTTCATCAAGGCCCCCAGACCCATGAACGACGATTGCTCTATTCATACCCATTTTTAAAAGCGCCGATCCCATAGGTTTTAAAAGATCCTCAGAAGCAACACCCAAAACTTGTGCATTGGGTCTTAAAGGATTTACCAAAGGTCCAAGTTGATTAAAAACTGTCCTTATTCCAAGGGTCTTTCTTAATGGAGCAAGTTTTATTAAAGATTTATGCCAAACAGGTGCGAACAAAAAAGTTATTCCAATTTCACTTACGGCTTTGATTACTTTTTCTAATGAACAATTTAAATTCAAACCAAGATTCAACAAAACATCGGCAGAGCCAACTTTTCCACTAGCACTTTTATTTCCGTGTTTTGCAATTTTTACCCCACAAGATGCAGCTACAAATGCAACGGCAGTCGAAATATTGAATGTATTAGCTCCATCTCCGCCTGTTCCACAAGTATCAACCAAATACAAATTAGGTCTTGCTACTGGCAATTCGCAAACATTTAAGAGTTCCTTAGCCATAGAACTTAGTTCTACACCTGTAGAACTCTTTGCTCTCAAAGCACTCAAAAAAGCTCCTGTTTCAACATCTGTAATTTCATCATTAAGCCATCTTTGCATTAAAGATCTAGAAGTTAATTCATCAAGGTCCTTTCCCTCCAACAGATTATTTAGTATTTCAGTGTTTGATAGATTAGAAGACATTTATTTATGGAAGAAAAATTATGCAGATAAAATTCAATTTGAAGTATCAAAACCTGAACCAACTAAATCTTTATTTGTATTAGAAGGTCTAAAGCTTTTCGACCAAATAATTTTTGTTTTAGAAAAAAGTTCATTTTTAGTGATCTTCCAAAAATTTAAAATTTTCTTAATATCGTTTTTAATTTCAATTTCTCCTGGGAAATTGGTATAACGATTTATCAATCTAGCTAAATTTATATAGTCAAGTTCTTCTGGTGATTGTTTAGTGATTAGGGAATCTATAATGTTTTTGTCTGTTTCATGTAATGGATGAGTTTGCTCGTTACCCATAAATAAATACTAAATCATTTATAAAATTAGCTCACATATTCAAAAATGAAACATTATCTTAATCATATTGGCAAAATAAAATGAAAAATTTAAAGGTTAAAGTTATATCTAAATACCTAAGACCGTACAAAAAAGAATTCCTATATGGAGCTTTAGCGCTTTTATTAGTAAATATACTAAGTGTTGTAATACCCTTAGAAGTAAAAAATATAATTGACCAATTACAAAATGGTTTTTCTTCGGATTTTGTTATTTCTAAATCTTTATGGTTAATATTTTTAGCAACTTGTATGGGTTTAATAAGATTATTTTCAAGACAAATTGTCTTCGGCATAGGTAGAAAAGTAGAAGTAAATCTTCGTCAAAAACTTTTTGACCATTTACTTATTCAAGATCCAGAATGGATTCAAAAAAAAGGTAGTGGAGACATTATTAGTAGAGCTACAAGCGATGTTGAAAACATAAGAAGACTATTAGGTTTTACAGTTTTAAGCTTGTGCAACATTGTCCTAGCTTACTCATTCACTATTCCTTCAATGTTTTCGATTAATAAAACATTAACAATATCAGCTTTAATGATATTTCCATTAATCCTTGGAATTGTAAGTCTATTTGGAGGCAGAATGGTTAAACAAAGAGAAGCACAACAAGAATCATTATCAAAACTGAGTGATCTAATTCAAGAAGATCTATCTGGTATAAGTGCCATTAAAATTTATGCCCAAGAAAATGCTGAGAAAAAAGAATTTAACATTCACAATAATGACTACAGAAATTCAGCGATTAAACTTGCAAGAACAGCGAGTACCCTATTCCCTTTGTTACAGGGGATTTCCTCAATTTCATTATTGATTTTATTATCATTAGGAACTTTCCAATTAGAAAGTGGTTTTATTTCGATAGGTGGTTTAGTAGCATTAATTCTCTACGTAGAAAGACTTGTCTTCCCAACAGCTCTATTAGGTTTTACCTTAAATACTTTTCAACTTGGTCAAGTAAGCTTAGATCGTGTGGAAGAAATCTTTCAAAACAATCCAAATATCATAGATAAAGTAGAAACTAAATTTTTAAAAAGAAAGGTTCAAGGACACTTAGAAGCAAAAAATTTAACAATAAAGTATCCAGGCTCAAAATTTAATTCATTAAATAGTCTCAATTTTAAAATTTATCCTGGAGAACTTATTGCAATAGTTGGCCCAGTAGGTTGTGGCAAGACAACACTAGCAAAGTCTCTAGGACGGACTATTGAAATTCCAGACAATCAATTATTTTTAGATGAAATTGATGTAAAAACCTTAAAATTAAGCGATCTTAGAAAAAATATTTCTATTGTTCCTCAAGAAGCATTCTTATTTACTTCTACAATCTCAGAAAACCTAAGTTTTGGAGAACCCAAAGCTTCTAAATATTTAGTTAAAGAAAGCGCTACAAAAGCTGGATTAATTGATGATATCAATAGTTTTCCACAAAGGTTTAAAACTATTGTTGGTGAAAGAGGTATTACATTAAGTGGTGGTCAAAGGCAAAGAACTGCTCTAGGAAGAGCGCTACTTGTTAATTCTCCTATTGTTGTTCTTGATGATGCTTTAGCAAGCGTAGATAATAAAACAGCAGCAAGAATAATAAATGAAATGAGTGATAGAAGTAATAAAACAATCATAATGATTAGTCACCAACTTTCTGTGGCAGCTACCTGTGATAGGGTTTTAGTAATGGATAAAGGAGAAATAGTACAAGAAGGGGCTCATAAAGATTTAGTAAAAGTGAATGGGTTATATAAACAACTTTGGGAAAGAGAACTAGCTACTAGAATTGTAAAGAGCTAAAAGTAATTTTTTTACTTATACTAGATAGATTTAAATTATGTTTAAATTCCTAAAAAACATTATGAATAATGCTGAGGTAAATTTAACTAATGATGTTTATTCATTACATAGAGTATTAAAAACAGATATTAAAAAAGATCCTAGTTTAGATGAAGATGAAATAATTTTTGGATGTGGTTGTTTCTGGGGAGCTGAAAAATGTTTTTGGAAACTTCCTGGAGTTGTCACAACTTCTGTAGGTTATGCTGGAGGAGAAAAAAACAATCCAACTTATTATGAAGTATGTTCAGGCTTAACTGGTCATTCAGAAGTTGTAAGAGTTATATGGGATAAAAGGGAAATTGATGTAAGTGATTTATTAAAAATGTTTTGGGAATGTCATGACCCTACTCAAAAAAACAGACAAGGTAATGATATGGGAACACAATATAGATCAGCAATATATTACAAAAATGAAAATAATATTAAAACCATATTAGCTAGTAAGGAACAATATCAAACGGAACTAAGCAAAAAAAATCTTGGTTTAATTGAAACGGAAATAAAAATGATTGATTCATATTTTTATGCGGAACAATACCATCAACAATATCTTGCATCAGCTGGAAGCAGGCAGTATTGTTCTGCATCACCTACAAAAGTTAAGTTAGGAGTTTTTTCTGGAAGCAGGTATAAATTAGAAGACCATATATGGGAAAACTTTAATTGGGAAGTAGAAAAGTGTGTATTGAGATCTGATAACAATCCTATAAAGAATAACATTTAAATCAATCTAATCTTTATAGTAAAGACACGGGGCGTAGCGCAGTTTGGTAGCGCACCACTTTGGGGTAGTGGGGGTCGTGGGTTCAAATCCCGCCGTTCCGATTATTTATCGTCTTCATTTATTAGAGATTTGTATAGTTTATATGAACTTATGCCTACTGCTATAAAGGTAAAGGAAGAAAAAAAAGCTAAAATCAATATAGTTAAATTTGAAACTTCCACTTCACCTAATTGGAAAGATATAAAAATGTTCATTAGAAAGAATTTTTTTTAAAACCTTAACACAATTGCAAAAAATTTTTTTTTTCGAATCCATTTATAAATTCAAAAGGATTAATATACCAAAAATTACTCGATAAATGATAAATATTTTCAAGCCATTTGATGAAAAATACTTTAATAAGAAATCTATTGCTAATAAAGAGGACACAAATGTCGTAATAAGACCTACAAAAAGAGGGAAAAAACCTATTTCAAAAAAATCATTAAAAGAAGAAATAAACTCAACAATCGCAGCAAGAGAAATAGCTGGCATCCCTAAAAGAAAAGAAAATTTCGCAGCATCTCCTCTTTCCCATCCTGATATTAAAGCGCTAGAAATAGTAATCCCCGATCTCGAAACACCAGGAAAAATTGCAAATGCTTGAAAGATACCTATCAAAAAACTATTTGAATAATTATGGTTTTTAATATTTATAGAACCTCTTTTCGAACCATCTGCCAAGTACATAAAAAAAGCCATTAGAAATGAGACCAATGCTATTGATAAATTTGAACGAAGAACGTTTTCAAAAAAAGAAGGGATAAATATTTTTATACTCCCACCAAACAAAACAATTGGTATGGTGCCAATCAAAATAGACCTTAATAATCTTTCATGTAAGAGATATTCAAGAAAATTTTTGGAAGATTGAACTCTAAAATTGAAAATATCCTTTCTAAAATAGCAAGCTATTGCTAGAACACTCCCAAGTTGAATAGTAGCGGACAAAGATGCTCCAGGATCATCAATACCTAAAAACAGAGATATAACTTTTAAATGAGCTGTACTACTTACAGGGATAAATTCTGTCAATCCTTGAATTAATCCATATAAAATAAATTTTAAATATTCCAAAAATTATTAAATTACCTAATCAATTAATAGCAATTAAAAATTCCAAATTAAGAGGTAGTATGGAAATATGAAAAAAAAATTTATTTTAATATTATTTTTTCTTTTCTCCTTTATCTTTTCTGGTTCTGCTAAAGCTAATTATTGGTTAATAATTGGGACTTATAGACAAGGTCCTGGAGGAAGGCCAGAGGTAAGTGGAATAACAAGTCCCTCATTACATTCTATTCCCATGAAAGATTTAGATACTTGTAATAAGGCAGGAGAAAAAATTAGTAATGAAATATATAAACCTGTTTGGCAATTTGATAGTAGATGGACCTGTGTATTTAGGGGTGATTAGTAATAAAGTTACCTTTTAACATCGTGAGCACAACCATCTCCTTTATAGTTTTCACTCTCGTAAAAATCATTTTTTGTCCCAAAATAAACTGTTAACAAAACGAAAGGTAAGCTTAATATAAATAAAATAGTTGTTAAATCCATTGTGTTAACAAATTCAAGAAGGTTGTGAAAAATAAAAAAAACAAATTGTTGATTAATTTATGTTTAATAATCTGTGGGTCCTTTAATACCAAGGTAAAAAAAGGCTCCTAACCCAACTAAAAGTAAAACTCCAGCTACAGCTGCAGAAGGAACGAAACCTCCTATTGCAAAGGAAGAAAAATAATACATTTATAAAACTAAAACTAGTTTGATAATATCAATAAAAACTAGGTATTTGTAAAAAATTTTGACTCGAAGACAATTAGATAATATCTGTTC
Organism: uncultured Prochlorococcus sp.; assembly: GCA_902535175.1. Lineage (GTDB taxonomy): Bacteria > Cyanobacteriota > Cyanobacteriia > PCC-6307 > Cyanobiaceae > Prochlorococcus_A. The sequence goes on along the minus strand of CACASR010000020.1, from coordinate 85 downwards.
TATGCAACTAAAGTCGAATCTTCATTATCAGCAGAAATTCTTATTCTCTCCTCCAACTTAGGGCCATATAATTCATTTCCCCAGA
>CACASR010000019.1 GCA_902535175.1 uncultured Prochlorococcus sp. | reverse complement strand
AAAGATGGAGAAACATTAAAAAAAGAAGGATGGGACCCAGGGAAGGAGATGGGAAAGGAAATCAAAAGATTAAGATATTTGGAAATTGACAAATTAAATAGAAATTAATTACATTTTTACAACCTCTCCGACCTTGTACCATTTATCCTTTAGAACATTTTCATATTTACGATTGCAACTAATCAACAATGGTCCACATGTTTGAGGATCTAAAAGTAATGATATTCTCTCGTTAAAAGTCTCTTTATCTAATGAAGTGTCGTTTAAAAAATTAATTATTCTTTTTTGCTTATTTACTTTACAAATTTTGTCAAAAATTTCTTTATTAGATTCAAAGAAAGTACTTTTAACATCATTTCTTATTAAATCAAATACTCCAGGATAAGCTTTAAAAGCAAATAAATCTAATAAAACTTTTAGTGGCTCAAGATTATTGCTTTGCCTATACAAATTAGATGATTCAACCATTTCTTTAAGATGTCCAATAAATCCATATCCAGTAATGTCAGTCGCAGCATTGACTAATGATTCTTTAAATTGATTTTGAAAAAGATAAATTTCATCAATCAAATATTGCTGACTCTTTACTAAATTATTAATTACTTCAGAAGAACTACCTAGCATATTAAAATTTTGCATTTGACCGGCAAAGTAAATCCCAACGCCGAGAGGTCTAGACATCATAAGAATATCTCCATCATTCATTCCAGATTTAAGCCATGGTTTTGCGCCATTTTTTAAAATTCCTTGGACAGTTAAAGAAATATCTATTCCTAATGAATAAGGTTTATTTACTAAACTTCTTGCCTCGAAAGTATGTCCTCCAAGTAATTCACCTCCATGATCCTCAACTGTTGATTTAATACCTTGAAGGGATTGAGAAAAGAGGTAACTCTGAAATTCCCTTTCAACTTTTGGTAGTGAAATTAAAGCCTGCGCGGATGCAAGTTTTGCTCCGCATGCCCACAAATCTGAGCAAGCATGCAAAGTAGTAATTTTTGCATTAAGCCAAGGATCACTTACCAAAGCAGGAAATCCATCTACACTTTGCAAGATAATATCTTGACCATTTTGATATATCTCAACTGAATCTTCAGGTGATGAGGCAAAAGAATTTAAATTAGAATTTATTAATGATTTATTCAAAATCAACTGAGGAATTTTAGCTGCACATCCTCTGCAATCATTCAATGAAATATTTTTTTCACTACTTTTCATAATTAGCCTTTTTGATCTGAACTTTTTAATAAAGTTGAGATCAATTTTATGCTTTAAAATCCAAAAAATAAAAGAAGGGCCAAAAACAAAATTGCGATAAATAGCAAAAGCCTTTGGATGATGGCTTGGAAATATATTTACTATTTGCAATCCGATCTTTTGAGGCAACCAATTTTTTAATGATCTCCCTTCTATATCTTTTTTTAGATTTTGTACTAATGTATTTACAACTTTTACTGCAAAAACTCCCGATGCTGGTCTTTTTGCTGAACCTACAACTGCGCAATCACCGACAGCAAAGATTCCAGAGAAACTTTTTATCAGTAAATTCTGATTTGTAATTATTCTGCCATAAGAATCCGAATCTAATGATTTTTTTTGTGCCCATAACGGAGATGTATTTCCAGTACATAAAAGAATCTTGCCATAATCAAAATTAAGTTTTTCAACTAAATCAATATTGGAATTCCGTAAACTTTTTAGAATTGCATTATTAATTTTTCTTGAATCACATAATAGTTTTAAAGGTCTATCTCCCCATCTTTTTCTCAAAGCAAGAGATACTTCAATTGCAGCAAGTCCACTTCCAACAATCACAAATGGAAGTTCATTTACTGAATCAAAAATGTCCTCTTTTAGTATTGAGTCATAAGCCCTTAAAAAAGGTTTAATTGAAAAAGCATTTCGATTTTTAACTAATGATTCAAATTCTTTTGGAATTATTGTTTGACTTCCATAATTAAGCACCAACTTCGAATAATTAACTGAAGGTCTATTACCTAAAACAATTTTCTTTAAATTGAAATCAATATCCTTTACTTCTTCTTCTACAAAAGATACTTTTGCATTTTTCGCTAAAGATTTTATATCAATTAAACTCTCCTCTAAAGAAATTGATTTTGAAAGCACCGATGGGAACATCGCTGAATAAACCAAATGAGAATCTCTAGATATAATTGAAACAGGAATATCTGGCATTAATTTAGGACACATTAGCCATTTCTTCATTAGAAGAACGTTTGTGTGGCCTCCTCCAATTAGTACTAGATGATTAAAAGTCATTTACATCGCTATGAATAAAGAACATTTATTACCAATTGAAAAATCAAGATTAGGAGTAATTGGTGGGAGTGGGTTTTATTCAATGGATCAAATAGAGTTCTTAAGAGAAATAGAAATCAATACTCCCTATGGTAAACCTTCTGATTCAATAAGAGTATATAATCTTGGAAATCTTGAGATAGCATTCATTCCTAGACATGGCAGAACACATAGATTAAATCCTTCTGAAATCCCTTATAAAGCAAATATTTGGGCTTTAAGATCAATAGGAGTAAGATGGATCATTGCTCCATCAGCAGTTGGTTCATTACAAGAACAGATAAGACCACTCGATATAGTGGTGCCAGATCAATTTATAGACAGGACAAAAAATAGACCAGCAACATTCTTTAATGATGGAGCTGTAGCACATGTAACTATGGGAGATCCCTTCTGTACAAATTTATGCCGAATATTAAGTGAAATCGGAGAAAAAAATATTCCTGGCGGCAGACAATTACATAGAGGGGGTACTTATCTAGCAATGGAAGGTCCCGCTTTTTCAACTAGAGCAGAATCTAAATTATATAGAAGTTGGGGTTGTTCAATAATAGGAATGACAAACCACACAGAAGCAAGATTAGCTAAAGAGGCTGAAATAGCTTACTCATCATTATCTATGGTTACTGATTATGATTGTTGGCATCAAACTCATCAAGAAGTTTCTGTAGAAATGGTTTTGGATAATCTTAGGTCAAATACTGAAGTAGCTAATAAAATAATTTTTGAAGTCGCTAAATTAATTGAAAAAGAAAGGCCAAAGAGTAAGTCTCATTTTTCATTAAAAGATGGCTTGATAACTGAAAAAGAAAATATCCCAAGCTCTACAAAAGAAAAGCTAAGGATATTTACAGATTCCTATTAGATTATTAGATTATAGTGATTTACAGCTCTAGGATGTAGATAATGTTAGCCCCCAGCTCCCACACCTTGGTAGGATCCATAGAAGAAAATTCCTAAAACAAAAATAACTGCGATTCCACCTGCCGTAGCTACAAGCCAAAGAGGTAGAGTTCCCTCAGTCCATCTTCTTTCCCATGCTACTGCTGGTCTACCATCAGGAAGTCTATCTGGAATTCTTCCGTCAGGCCCTTTTAATTTGCTCATAATTTTAATTTAGTTGAAAAAGTAACTTTAATTTAGTTGAAAAAGTAACTGGAAAATAAAATTCCCAAAACAAATACTGATAATAAGCCTAAATATAGACTTGTACGATTAAGTTCAACTGGAACTTTGTTAGGATTTTCGTTTACTTGCATGATTTTTAAATTTATCTGGCTACAAATTGCATAGCAGCAATTGAACCCAAAAAGAAAACTGAAGGGATAGCTAAAGCGTGAACTGCTAACCATCTAACAGTAAATATAGGATAAACGCGGACTTCAACAGCCTGCATTGGAGCTTGAGAATTGGACATAGTTATTTTGTTCTTAAATCAAGTTGGGACTTAGCTTCATATCTTTGTGTTACAACAGGAGCTTTTGCTTCAGAAGCCTGAAAATAACTATCCGGACGAGGAGTACCGAAAGCGTCGTAAGCTAAACCTGTGTATACAAACAAAAATCCCGCTATAAAGATAGCTGGTAATGTTACTGCATGAATAATCCAGTACCTAATACTGGTGATTATTTCAAAAAATGGGCGTTCACCCGTTGAACCTGCGGCCATAATCACAAATGTGTACCATATGATCTTACAGTGTAAAATCATAAGTTCGCGAACAAATTAACAGCTTGGTTACAGACAGTTGCTAAATTTATCCAAAATTAAGCTTTTTTTTATTTTTTATACAAAAATTTTAGACTTAGCCGTTCCACTTAAGAACATAGCCACGCTCACCAAGTATGAAACCTTTTTGATTATCTAAATTATCTTTATCAAGAAAAACTATCTTTATGTAGTTAGTAGGCAATTTAGTAGCAATAGGATCTGAATTCCAAGTTTTACCTTGATCTTCACTTACTATTAAAGTTCCATTACCACCACCAGCCCATATATGGCCGTTTGGATCCCATCCCATATCTAGATAGTTATAACCATTTAAAATTGGGATAATAGGCTTGGTCCAACTCTCTAGGTCATTACTATCTTCATTAAACCTAATTTCTGCTCCTCTAGAAAGCATCCATAAATTTCCTTCTGGGTTGAAACCAATGCTTTGAACTCTCTTACTACTTGCCCTTTGATGAGCGATCCAAGTATTGCTATCGCTATCAAGAGTAGAGAAGAAATTTCCAAGACTACTTACGCTCACATAATCACCATTAGATGTTCTTCTTAAATCTCTTATACCTCCCTGTTCGGATGGGTCTAATACTTTTGCCTCCCATGTTTCGCCGCTATTTGAGGTTTCATAAATTGCTGCAGAGGTTGTAGCCAATTGAGCAATTCCATCATCAATAGTAGTAACTAAAAAAGGCTGTCCGGGCAACTTACCAAGAGAAAGCCTTGTCCAATTTTGACCTTCATCGACCGTATGCATTACTAGGGAGGGCTGCCCTATTAACCAGCCTTCAGATCCTTTAAAATCAATATCAAGAAGGCGAAAATTCTCTTCAGCAGTGATATCTAATGATCTTTTTTCCCATGTTTCACCACCATCAGTGGATTCCATAATCAATCTATTTGAACCTACTAAAAATCCATGATTATCATCTATAAAATCAACATCTAAAGCATTAGCTTGATCTTCAAACTGAATTGTTTTCCAAGGACTGCTTTCATTCATCTTGACTCCTGTAGATGAACAACTGCTTAAAACAAAACAAATAACTATAGATAAAAGAAGATTTGGAATACTAGTAAAAACTTTTTTCATGGAATTAAATTTTCATTTATTTATATTAATGCAAAGAGTACAAAGAGAGGAACATAGCAGCAGCAAACGCAAGCCCTCCAAAAATCAATATATTTTTTTGTCCAGAAGGTAAACTATTAAATCCAAATCCATAAACTAAATTCTCTTCAAATCCACTAGGTTTTGCTTTGGATCCGATATCCTTATAAAAATTTTTACCAGCTCGACAAACAGGACAAGCGAAGGTATTCCCATCCAACTGTGAAAAAGGCGTATTTTTAGGTATATTTAATTTTTTATTTCCTTCAGAAGGATCATAAATGTATCCACAACTTCTACATTCGAATCTATTTTGTTCTAGATTAAGGACAGGTTGTTCAACATTTACTCCTGAAGAATTTTCAGAAAGCTTTTCTTTCTTATAGTCTTCGACTATATTGTTTTCCTCAGAGGCTGGTTGAATGTTTTCACTCACGATTTATTATTGTTCTTTAAGAACTTTAAAAGATTTTGCTTAATTAAGCGACTTTTATTCAAAATTATTTTTTAAGATGTTTGTATTAACTGGCTATGAATATTTTTTAGGTTTCCTTCTAATTGCTGCAGCTGTACCAGTATTAGCTCTTGTTACTAATCTCATCGTTGCCCCAAAGGGCAGGACAGGGGAAAGAAAACTTACCTATGAATCTGGAATGGAGCCTATAGGAGGAGCATGGATTCAATTTAATATTCGTTATTACATGTTTGCCTTAGTTTTCGTTATATTTGATGTTGAGACAGTATTCCTTTATCCTTGGGCTGTTGCCTTCAATAGATTAGGCTTATTAGCTTTTATTGAGGCTTTGATTTTCATTGCAATACTTGTCATCGCTCTGGCATACGCATGGAGAAAAGGTGCTTTAGAATGGAGTTAAAAAATTGAATCCACAATTATCCCCAAAAGCAATAAGAGAAATCCGAGAAGGAACTTGCAATCCTCTTGGTGCTGCACCCCAAGTTACTACAGATTTAAGCGAAAACATTATATTGACAAGTTTAGATGATCTTCATAATTGGGCTAGATTAAGCAGTCTATGGCCCCTACTTTACGGAACAGCATGTTGTTTTATAGAATTTGCTGCCTTAATAGGATCAAGATTTGATTTTGATAGATTTGGATTAGTACCTAGAAGCTCGCCACGGCAAGCAGATTTACTAATAGTTGCAGGGACAGTAACAATGAAGATGGCACCCGCGCTCGTAAGACTTTATGAGCAGATGCCTGAACCAAAATATGTTATCGCTATGGGAGCATGCACAATCACAGGTGGGATGTTTAGTGCAGATTCAACAACTGCTGTAAGAGGTGTTGATAAATTGATACCAGTTGATTTATATCTCCCAGGATGCCCACCAAGACCAGAAGCAATTTTTGATGCTGTAATTAAATTAAGAAAAAAAGTTGGTGATGAATCAATTTTAGAACGCACAAAAACAGAACAAACTCACAGATACATAACATCTGACCATGAAATGAATCTCGTTTTCTCAGAAAATACAGGTGAATATCTTAACAAAACTTCTTCTAAAGTAATACCCTCTTCCAAAAAAGAAAAAATAACCGAATTACCTGAAAATACCGAAAAAAATGAAATTAATAATTTTGTAGAAGATTGATGGAAAAAGACGGTATAGCCAAATCCTCAGATACTTCAATTGAAAAAGAAGGGTTTGTAAGCCAATCTTTGTTAAAAGATGGAATTCCAAATCAATCTTTATCTAATGATCACATAGGAATTGAAAACATTTCTGTAGAACCTAGCAAATTATATGAAGCTGTATTTGCCTTGAAAAATTACGGTTTCAACTATCTCCAATGTCAAGGAGGATATGATGAGGGTCCAGGCAAAAATCTTGTAAGTTTTTACCATTTTATAACTGTTGATGATTTACAAAAAATCGAAAAAATTAAAGAAGTCAGATTAAAAGTTTTCTTAAAAAGAGATTCTGATTTATCAATCCCTAGTTTGTACAAAATTTTTAAAGGAAGTGATTGGCAAGAAAGAGAAACTTTTGATATGTATGGAATAAATTTCATTGATCATCCAAATCCCAAAAGATTATTAATGCCGGAAGATTGGAGAGGATGGCCATTACGAAAAGATTATATTCAGCCAGATTTCTATGAACTTCAAGATGCTTATTAATTTAATTTTTTCAATTTGCGGTAGATAAACATAACTGCTCTTGCTAGTCTCCGTGGATCATGTCTAAGAGTTGGAGTTATTCTTTTTGAATATAATGGTGCTTGCAAAACATAATAACCCTCAGATAATAATTTTTCTTTATTGCATTTGACAGGCTCTGCCCCTCTACTTTCGTAATAGTCTACTAAAGGAGACTTTTCAAATTGAATCTGAGATAAGATTGAGTTAAAAATTCGAGCATTAACTCCAAAATTTGATAGTTGTTTTTCTATTGCTTTGATATGTTGATAGACATCAAGTCCATCTGTTTCTCCTGGCTGAGTCATCAAATTACTAATATAAATTTTAGGAGAATTACTTTGCAACAAGGCATCCACTATTTCTGGTACTAAAAGATTAGGCAATAATGAAGTGTATAAACTACCTGGGCCAAGAACAATTAAATCAGCTTCTTTTATAGATTCAAGAGCACTCGGAAGAGCTGAAGGATTTTCTGGTAGGTAACCAATCCTAGAAATTAATTTTTTAGATTTACTGATATTACTTTCACCAAAAATTTTTTCACCATCTTCTAATTCGGCCCATAACATAACATCAATATTTGTTGCGGGTAAAACTTGACCTTGTACCGCCAAAACCTTACTAGAGGCTTGGACTGCTTTTTCTAAACTACCTGTGATTGTTGTTAAAGCTGACAAGAATAGATTTCCAAAACTATGACCTTCCAGGTCACTACCCCCTGAAAATCTATACTGAAATAATCTAGTTAAAGTAGGTTCTTCGTTTGATAATGCTGCCAAACAATTTCTAATATCACCTGGAGGTTGCACACCTAATTGTTTTCTGAGAATTCCACTACTTCCACCATCATCAGATACAGTTACGATTGCTGTAATATTACTACTGTAATTTTTTAAGCCTTTCAGTAAAGTAGATAAGCCTGTACCACCCCCAATTGCGACAATATTTGGACCTCTGTTTAATTTACTTTTAACTCTTAATGCATCAACTAAAAATGTATCTTTTTCTGGAACAAGCGCTTTTTGAATAGAATTAATACTTCTATTTTGTCCAATCCCTATTAATAATATCCCAATAACAAAAATCAATGGTCCCATCAATGAAACAGGCAAAACACTAGTAAGACCTGTCATTACCGAAAAAAAGATTTCAATAAGCCAATAAAGCGGTCTCAAGTTTGTCCAAATTACCACGCCTAATAATGTAGTCAAAAAACCTATAGCAGATGTAAACATCCATCTTTTTATTACCAATCCTGGCAGAAGCCAACTCAAAATTCTTAAGATTTTCCTTAATAATTCAAAATTAGACTTTTTAAAATTTTTATAGTATCTTTTTACCCTTTTTTTACGATTATTCATTAAAAAACCTCTTAAATTATTTTTCTCAAATTTTAAAACTATATAAAATCATTATAATCGAATTCATACATCCTTTTTTTATTTCTAAAAATAGGCAAAATGAAACAAATAGATGCTTTTTATATAAGTTTTGAAAAAACCAAAACATGCAGTTGAAACAAAAAACCTCTCAATAAGCTGGGGTAAAGTTAATGTGCTTAATCAAATAAATTTTGAACTTAATGATGGAGAGAAATTAGCTATTGTTGGTCCCTCAGGTTCTGGTAAATCAACTATATTAAAAATATTAGCAGGATTAATTTTACCCTCCAAAGGAGAATTAAGAATATTTGGAGAAAAGCAAACTTATTTGAGATTAGATCAAAATAATCCTCCTGATGTAAGACTAGTTTTTCAGAACCCGGCTTTATTAGGTTCTTTAACTATTGAAGAAAATGTAGGCTTTCTCCTCAAGAGAAATAAAAACTTATCTCAAAATTTAATTCATGAAATAGTACGTGAATGCTTAGCAGAGGTAGGGTTATTTAATGTTGAGAATAAACTTCCAAATGAATTAAGCGGAGGCATGCAAAAAAGAGTAAGTTTTGCTAGAGCATTAATTACTGATCAAACTCTTAATGCAAAGACTAAACCTTTATTACTTTTTGATGAACCAACTGCTGGCCTTGATCCAATTGCCTCATCAAGAATTGAAGACCTAATTAATAAGACAAATGATAAAGCTAGCGGATCATCTATTGTAGTTAGCCATGTTCTTAGTACTATAGAAAGGACTTCAGATAAAGTTTTAATGCTTTATGGTGGCAAATTCAGATGGGCAGGCTCGATTGATGAATTTAAAAAGAGTAAAGATCCCTATGTATTCCAATTTAGAAATGGAAAACTTGATGGTCCAATGCAACCCAAAGACATTTAGAAATTATGCGTAGAAGCTTACGAGATTCAATAGTTGGTTTTTCCTTATTAGGAGGAATTTTAATATTCACATTTTTTTCTTTTTGGCTAAGAGGAGTGAGATTATCTTCAAAAAATTGGTACCTCTTTGCTGAATTCAATAACGCAAGTGGTTTATCAAAAAAATCTCCAGTTACTTACAGAGGAATCTTAGTTGGATCAATAGAAGATATCTTGTTCACTAATGAATCAATTAAAGCAAAAATAGTTTTAAATAATCCTGAAATTATTCTTCCAAGGCCAGCATTTGCAAGGGTAGTAACAAATTCTTTCCTTGGGGGAGACGTACAAGTTGCTTTAGAAACTAGTGACAAGACAATTCCTAAAGACATTGCAAAACCTATATCCGAAAAATGCGATACCAAATTAATTATTTGTCAGGGAGATACTATCACAGGTAAACAACTATCAAGTCTCTCAAATATAACTACTAAAATTAGTCAACTTTTAAAAGATACAAATCAAGAAAACTTAATTGAAAACATCGTTAACTCAGTTGACCAATTTGACAGAACACAAGAAAATCTTGATGAGTTAATTTATTTATCTAAACAAGAACTTCAAAGAGTTAAACCTCTAATACAAGAAATTACAATTGCTGCTAATCATTTAAATAACATTTTGTCTACTATTGATGATAAAGAAACCCTCAATGACATTAAATTGACAATTAGTGCTGCTAGGTCTATCTCAACCAAAATAGATGATATGAGTGATGATTTTGAAAAATTAACACAAGATAAAGAATTAACTAAATCAATAAGAGATTTAACGATTGGACTTTCAAAATTTCTCAACGAAATTTATCCATAAGAAATATTTAAAATTCATTGATAGCATTTAAAGCCATAGCTGCGATTGCTTTATCTGTAGCTTTTGGCAATTGGACGTATTTCCCTTGAGCAGCATCTGCTAATTCTTTACCAAATCCACTTGCTATAAATTTTCTCTCCGTATCAATTATTAAGAGTTTTATCCCAAGCATGGGATATTTTGCAGCAATATCTAGAACCTCCTGTTTTAAATTAACATTTTCATTTTCGTTAACTTTTCCCTCAAACTCATTTTGTCCTAGAGATAATCCTAAAGGTACATTTCCTCGGCCATCAGTGATCCCCACAACAATAACTTGACCTATATCTCCTGTTGAAAGAGCATTTTTTGCTACTTTTGCTGATTGCGTAAGTCCATGAGCTAAAGGCGATCCACCTCCGCAAGGCATTGTTTCTAGCCTTCTTTTCGCAGCAGTTATTGATCTTGTTGGAGGTAAAAGCACTTCAGCCTGATTACCTCTAAAAGGAATTAGGGCAACTTCATCTCTATTCTCATATGCCTCGGTCAAAAGTCTGATAACTGCACCTTTAGCACTTTGCATTCTGTTAAGAGCCATAGAACCGCTAGCATCAACAAGAAAAATGACTAAAGCACCTGCCTTTTTTTGAAGAAGCTTAGCTCTAAAATCATTTTCTTCAATAACTATTGATTTATTAGGGTTTCTTAATCTTCGTGATTTTTGATAAGGAGCTGCAGCTCGCAAAGTCGCATCTACCGCAATTCTTTTTACTTTACCTCTTGGAATAATAGGTTTTACATACCTTCCTCTACTATCACTGAATATCACTGATCTACTTCCACTATTTCCGGCTTTTGCTTTAGCTGATGAAAAAAGCAATAAATCAGGATCAACCATACATGCCTCAGGGTCTAATATGAATTCTTCAGGTATTTCAGGCGTAGATTCTTCTTCTCCATCAGAATTATCTTCTTCTTGTTCTTGATCTTGCTCATTATCATCTTCATTAGCCTCAGGTTCAGACTCTTCATTGTTTGATTGAGGTGGAGGTGGGGCACTCTGATCCTCTGGAGGAGGGGGTTGAATATCATCATCTTCTGGAGGAATTTGCATTGCTCTTGGAAGAATAACTAACCTAACTGCGACTTTTAGGTCTTCAGAATTTACATTCTCATCGCCTCGAAGAGCTGCATTAGCCTTTGCTACTTTTACTGCAAATAATTCTGACCTATGCCCTTCGACCCCTCCTCTAAGAGCTTCATTCACTAAATAGGTTATTTGCTCTTTTGTTATCTTGACATCCTTTAACCATTGCCTTGCCAAGATTAATTGAGTAGATAAATTATCAGATTCTTCAGACCATTTTTCTGAAAATTTTATATTATTTTCTGCATGCGCTAAAACAGATTTTGTAATCTCAACTCTTTGAGCATTATCAATAGATTGATCTGCGGAAAGCACGATGGCAAAACGATCTAAAACATGATCTCTTAGAGCACCTTCTTCAGGATTATAAGTTGCTATTAAAAGTGACTTACAAGGATGAGAAAGGCTTAAACCATCTCTTTCAATATTATTTTTCTCTCTTCCTGTAGCTTCAAGAATTAAATTTACAATGCCATCATCCAATAAATTTATATCGTCTACATAAAGAACACCTCTATGAGCCTCTGCTAAAATTCCAGGTTGAAAAACTTGTTCCCCAGTACTTAATGATGCAGCGACGTCAATTGATCCAACAAGCCTGTCTTCAGTTATGCCAATGGGAACTTGAATAAATGGGGCCTCTCTTACTTTTTTCGGAATTTCTTCAATTTGATTCAAATAATCACTTCCAATTATCTCTTCCAACAATTTATTAGTACTAATATCCCATTCCTCTGGTCTATCTGGATCTAAGTTCCTACCAATGGGTCTTAATGAAGTATTACTATTACTCATAGTTAGCTTTTCCAGTATTGATTCCTTATCTAATACCTCTATAGGCGGGAGTAAAGTATGCAAACCCCTAGCTAATACTGACTTACCAGTACCTCGTCCACCAGCGATAATCACTCCTCCTAAACTAGGATCAACTGCTGCTAAAAGCAAAGATAACTTCAATAAACTATGACCAGTAATTGCCGCCAAAGGAAAAGCTCTAAAAGAATCCTTTGACTTCATTAAATCTTTTATTTCCCCTTTTTTTTGTAATTCGGGTTTCAAAATCACTTTAAAAATGCCTGATATAGAATTTATCCAATAACTTTGTTTTTTGTAGTGGAATTATCAAATCTTAATATCAAAAATGGACTATGTATATCCCTCGGAGCAAATATTGATAGTAAATTCGGAAGCCCTTTCGAGTCACTATTAATATGCAAACCAAAAATAGAAGAAATAATAAATGAATGGGGAGATAATTCCAACAAACAAAAAGAAGAGAAAATAAAATTTCATGCAAACTTTTTTTGGTCATCAATTTATGAGACATTACCTTATGGAGTTGAAAATGAGCAGCCAAATTACTTAAATACTCTATTACTTATAAAAAGTAATTTTTTTCCAAAACCATCAAATAAAAACGCGAAATTACTTTTAAAAGAGCTAAAAAAGTTAGAGAGATTATTTGGACGAGAAGAGACGCCAAAGGGTAAGAAATGGCTATCAAGATGTCTCGATTTAGATATTCTTTGGTGGGAAGATCTTCATACGGTCGACGAGGAATTAACATTACCTCACCCAAGATTCATGAATCGGAATTTCGTTATTACACCACTATCTGAAATCTTAAGTAGAAGCCAAAAAATCACTAAGTTTGATGACCCAAAATGGTCTATTAAATGATTTACAAAACCAAAAAATAACTGTTAGGCTGTTTTTATTTAAAAATTATGGGCAACAAAAACTTTTTAAAAAATTCCATTTTTAAAGAAAAAATATCTGAATTAAAGTCAAAAAAATTTAGTTTTGAAATTAATAGAATTCAGCTACCTAACGGACATGAAGGTGAATATGGATATATTAAGCATCCCGGCGCAGCATTAGCCGTACCTATCACAAAAGATAATAAAGTTATCATCCTTCGGCAATATAGATTTGCTGTTTCAAGGTATTTATTAGAATTCCCAGCAGGTACATTAGAAATAGGTGAAACACCTATTAATGCAATTCAAAGAGAGATACAAGAAGAGACTGGATTCAGTGCAAAAAAATGGGATGAACTAGGAACTCTTGTACCTGCTCCGGGATATGCAGATGAAGAAATTTATTTATTTTTAGCGCGTGATTTGAGCAAACTAAATTTCGAAGTTAAAGGAGATTTAGATGAAGATATAGAAGTATTAATTTTAGATCCAAATGAACTAGACAATCTTATTTCTAGTGGGGATGAAATTCTTGATGCAAAAACTGTGACAGCTTGGTTTAGAGCTAAACAATTTTTAGATACATTATGAATAAACCTAGAATACTTTTTTGGCATAGAAAGGATTTAAGAATATTTGATAATCAAGCGTTAATCAAAGCATTTTCATTATCAAATGCGATAACTTCAACTTACATATTAGATAAAAATTATTCCCACGATTTCAATGCCAATTCAAGAGCTTGGTTTCTAGGAAATTCACTTCAAGAATTAGGAAATAATTGGAAAAAATTAGGTAGTAGACTCGTAATAGAAGAAGGAAATCCTGTATTAATAATTCCTCAATTAGCAAAAACAATAGATGCTAAATTTGTTTTTTGGAATAAATCAATTGAACCTTATGAGATTAATCGAGATTTACAAATAAAAAAACTTTTAAAAGAAAAAAATATTCAAGTTATTGAAACTTGGGATCACTTACTAATAGAACCTTTAAAAATATATTCAGGGAGCAACAAAGCTTATTCCGTTTTTGGGCCTTTTTATAAAAACCTTAAATCAAAAATGAATTTATTAGGTCCATATGACCAAGATAAAGTTGTTTTTCAGTTTAAAGATATAGAAAAAAAACTCTTAGAAAATAAGACAATAAATTTATCTGATTCGGTTCTAGAGAAATTTATCAAAAATATCAAATTTGCTGGTTCGAATATTTGTCCATGTAGACCTGGAGAGAATGCTGCAGAAACATTATTAGAAAACTTCATTAACGAAAAAAAAATATATTCTTATAATTCTGGACGAGATTTTCCTTCCCATGATGGGACATCTTTTCTAAGTGCATCTCTCAGATTCGGTACCATTAGCATTAGAAAAATTTGGAACGCCACATTAAATTTAAATTCAAATTTTACAAATCAAGGAAATTACCTATCAATTGAAACTTGGCAAAAAGAACTTGTTTGGCGTGAATTTTATCAACATTGCTTATTCCATTTCCCAGAGCTAGAGAAAGGTCCATATAGAAAAAAATGGGATCACTTTCCATGGCAAAACAATAATGAATGGTTTCAGTATTGGAGCAAAGGAGAGACCGGAGTACCTATAGTTGATGCTGCAATGCGTCAACTAAATAGTACTGGCTGGATGCATAACAGATGTAGGATGATAGTCGCTTCATTTCTGGTAAAAGATCTTATATGCAATTGGCAAATGGGCGAGAAAAAATTTATGGAGACTTTGGTTGATGGAGACTTAGCTGCAAATAATGGGGGATGGCAGTGGAGCGCCAGTAGCGGTATGGATCCAAAACCACTTAGAATTTTTAATCCATATACCCAAGCAAAAAAATTTGATCCTATTTGCGAATATATAAAATATTGGATTCCTGAATTATCTAAAGTGTCAAATTCAGAATTATTAAATGGGGAGATATCTAATTTAGAAAAAAATAATTATTCAAGCCCTATTGTCAATCACAACATACAACAAAGATTATTTAAATCACTTTATGCTGAAATTTGAATTTCCTCTATACAATTCTTTAAAACTTTATTTAAATTTTCTGCTACATAAACTTGCTCTTCGTAAGAAATTTCAGGAAACATTGGAAGACTAAGAACTTCTGTACAAATTCTCTCTGTATTAATGAGTTTTGTTCTAGAAAAATTTTTATTTTTATAAGCTATTTGTGCGTGTATTGGAATTGGATAATAAATAATTGAATTAATACCTTTTTCAAAAAGTTGTTGTTTTACCAAATTCCTTAAGGAATAGTATTTTTTGCAATCAGTATCAAATAAATTTGAAAAATCTTCATTTAAAAAATATTTATCGTTTCTTAATTTGATTACAAATTGATTCCAAGAATGGGAAATTGAATCAGAGCTAATTTTTGGAAAACTAATAAATGGATTTTTTTCTAATAAATCAAGGTAATTATTAGCAATTTTTTGGCGATTATTAATCCACACTGAAATATATTTAATTTTAATATTTAATATGGCAGCTTGAATGGTATCAAGTCTGCTGTTATATCCAATTTGGGTATGATGATATCTTATTGGGCTGCCATGAACAGCCAGTTCTCTAATTTTTTTTGCAACCTTCTGATCAGAAGTTGTTACTGCTCCACCATCTCCAGCAGCTCCTAAATTTTTAGTAGGGAAAAAGCTAAAACAGCCTATATCACCGATACTACCAACTTTGGAAGTTTTCCACATTGTGCATGTTGCCTGAGCACAATCTTCGATTACTTTTAAGTCATATTTCTTGGCCAAAGATTTTATTAAGGTCATATTCACTGCATTACCAAATAGATGAACTGGCATAATTGCCTTGGTATTAGAATTTATTTCTTGTTCTATTAGTTCAGTATTAATGAGATAAGTTTCTGGATCTATATCTACCAAAACAGGATTAGCACCAACTGCACTAATAGCCTCTGCAGTTGCAAAAAAGCTAAAAGATGAGGTAATAACTTCATCACCCACACCAATATCTAATGCGCGCAAAGCTAATACTAAAGCATCAGTTCCACTATTACATCCAATAGTATTTTCAACGCCAATCAGATTTGAAAAACTCTCCTCAAATTTGGCAATTTCTTTTCCTCCAATATACTGGCCCCCTTTTAAAACTTTAGAAACCTCATTCTCAATTTCAGAGCCAATTTCTTGGAACTGCCTGTCTAAAGTAAATGGAGGTATCTGCATAATAAATATATTAACCCTAAACCATATTTCTATGGGTAAAAAAAACTTTTAATTCATTTAAACCAACTTGGTTCTTTACCAGGAGTCCATTTTATATTGCAACCTAAAGAAGGTCTCTGATTAGAAGGATAAGAATTATCTTGATTCAAATCTTTTACAGCAGAGCGCAAATCTTTTCCAGAAAGAGGGATATTGTTACCTGGTCTACTATCGTCTAATTGGCCATGATAATACAATAAAAAATCACCATCTCCTTCATTTGAAAAAAGATAAAAATCTGGAGTGCAAGCTGCTTTTAATTTCTTAGCAAAATTTTGATTTTCATCATATAGATAAGGAAAACTCCATCCCTGTGTTTGTGCTTGTAATCTCAAATTTTTAGGAGAATCTAAAGGATGAGTGACAATATCATTACTAGAAATTGCAACTGTTTGAACTGTATTTTCAATTTCTTTACTTAAGGTGCAAATTTGATTCTCAATATATTTAACAAATGGGCAATGGGCACAAATAAACATTAAAAGTAAATGCCGATTATCTAGATTATGAGAATTAAAATATACATTATTTGAAGAGTTAGCATTTAACATTTCAAAATTAGGCAATTGAAAACCTAATTCCAAAACCATAGAATTTGTCCTGACCATATTTAAGTTAAATATTCTTTGATATTTGAGAATTATTGTATATTTTGCAGTAATCCGTAAAGATAGGTACTTTTATATAGGAGAATATATAGAAATAGTAAATAAAATGCTTCTAAATCTAACTGGCAAAAAAATTCTTGTTACTGGAATTGCCAACAACCGTTCAATAGCCTGGGGTATTGCTCAACAACTTTCAAAAGCTGGCGCAGAACTTGGAATCACATATTTGCCTGATGATAAGGGAAGATTCGAATCTAAAGTTAGAGAACTAACTGAACCTTTAAACCCATCATTATTTTTACCTCTTGATGTTCAAAATCCAGCTCAAATAGAAGAAATCTTTCAAAATATAAAAAATAATTGGGGGCAAATTGACGGATTAGTTCACTGCTTAGCATTTGCAGGACGCGACGAATTAATTGGAGATTATAGTGCTACCACTTCAGAGGGTTTTGATAGGGCTCTTAATATAAGTGCTTATTCATTAGCACCTTTATGTAAAGCAGCAAAACCACTTTTTAGTGATGGTGCTGGTGTTGTCTCATTAACTTATTTAGGATCTGAAAGAGCAATTCCTAACTACAACGTGATGGGAGTTGCGAAAGCAGCTTTAGAAGCTTCAGTCAGATATCTTTCTGCAGAACTTGGTCCAGAAAAACAAGTCAGAGTTAATGCTATAAGTGCTGGACCCATAAGAACACTTGCGAGTTCTGCTATAGGTGGCATTTTAGATATGATTCACAATGTTGAAGAAAAGGCTCCTCTACGCAGAACAGTCACTCAAACAGAAGTAGGAAATACTGCTGCTTTTTTATTAAGTGATCTCTCTAGCGGCATTTCAGGACAAACAATTTATGTTGATGCGGGTTACTGCATTAATGGAATGTAAACTAAGTTTTTTTTGCATAAAAATGTCATCTCTAAGGCAATCTGAAATAAAAAGAAAAACGAATGAAACAGATATTTCTGTATTTATAAACTTAGATGGGAATGGGACTTCCGAGATTGAAACCGGGATACCATTCTTAGATCATATGCTTCATCAAATATCTAGTCATGGTTTATTCGATTTAAAAATAAAAGCAATTGGAGATACACATATTGATGATCATCATACAAATGAAGATGTAGGAATCGCATTAGGCAAAGCATTTTCAAAAGCCTTGGGAGAAAGAAAAGGAATAAGCAGATTTGGACATTTCTTTGCCCCATTAGATGAAGCATTAGTTCAAGTCACCTTAGACTGTTCTGGCAGACCACATCTATCTTATGATCTTGAATTAAAATCTCCAAGAATAGGAAATTATGATACTGAACTAGTAAAAGAGTTTTTTATTGCCTTTGTAAATAACAGTGGTATTACTCTGCATATTAATCAAATACAAGGTAGTAATTCACATCATATAGTTGAGGCTTGCTTTAAAGCGTTTTCACGAGCAATGAGAATGGCTACCGAAATAGATCTAAGGAGATCTGATTCAATTCCAAGTAGTAAAGGAATGCTAGAAAATCAATAAAATAGGAATTTTTTCGAATCATCCACAATTCAGTCTATTTTTGGCGAAAATATATAAAGTAACTACTTTGTTGTGACTAATTTACAAGATAAAAAAATTGATAAAGTTAAAAGTTTTAATAAAGAAGATTGGTCAAGTGCATATCAAAATGTTGAAAAGGAGCTAACTAAAGAGCCTCTAAAAATTAGTAAAGGTAATAATATTAAAAATTTAAATGGAACATTATTAAGAAATGGACCAGGAATATTAGAGAGAGGTGGACAATGGGTTCATCACCCATTTGATGGTGATGGGATGATAACATCCATAAAATTCGAAAATGGTCAGCCATTCTTAACAAATAGATTTGTTAAAACTAAAGGTTATTTGGAAGAAGAAAAAATAGATAAATTTATTTATAGAGGTGTTTTTGGAACACAAAAAAATGGAGGAATCTTAAATAATGCATTAGATCTAAAATTCAAGAATATCGCTAATACACATGTCATTAAATTAGGAGATGAAATTCTCGCATTATGGGAAGCAGCAGGTCCACATGCAATGGATCCTGATAGTCTTGACACTATTGGTTTAACAACATTAAAAGGGGTACTGAAGCCTAACGAAGCATTCAGTGCTCATCCTAAAACAGACCTAAACTCAAATGCATCTTCAGAACTTTTAGTCACTTTTGGAGTGCAAACCGGGCCAAAAAGTACCATTAGATTAATGGAATTTGATAATGCTGGTACAAATTCTGGAGAACTCATTTTTGACAGAAAAGATACCTTTAATGGCTTTGCATTCCTTCATGATTTCGCAATTACAACTAATTGGGCAGTATTTTTACAGAATGCTATTGATTTCAATCCTCTTCCATTTGTAATGGGTCAAAGAGGAGCAGCACAATGTCTAAAGTCAAACCCAAATAAAAAGGCAAAGTTTTTTATCATCCCCAGAGAAAGTGGATTTTTTAGAGGACAGCCTTCTTTAACAATAGATGCTCCAGAAGGATTCGTTTTTCATCATGTAAACGCATTTGAAAAAGATTCCAAAATCGTATTAGATAGTATTTTTTATAATGATTTCCCATCAGTTGGTCCAGACGAGAATTTTAGAGATATTGACTTTGATAAATATCCAGAAGGAAAACTGAAAAGATCAATTATCGATCTAAAGACAAAAACTTGTGAACTTGAAACTTTCAGTGAACAATGTTGTGAATTTGCTGTTGTTAATCCTAAAAACTTAGGATTAAAAGCAACTTTTAGTTGGATGGCAAGCACATCCCAAAAGCTGGGGAACGCTCCACTTCAAGCAATAAAAAAAATAAATTTAACTTCTAAGGAAGAGATTTCTTGGTCAGCAGGTCCAAGTGGATTTGTTAGTGAACCAATTATGGTTCCATCAGAAAACTCTTCAAAAGAAGATGAGGGATTTTTATTTATACTTCTTTGGAACGGAGAAAGAAGAGGAAGCGATTTAGTGATATTAGACGCAAAAGACTTAAAAGAATTAGCTGTTTATGAATTACCCATTTCAATTCCTCATGGCCTTCATGGATCTTGGGTTAATTGAATTTTAGAGAAAATTTCAATTAAACCTGGAATAATTTTTTTTAATGCTTTGCCTCTATGACTACAAGAGTCTTTAATATCATTATTCATTTCTGCGAAAGTTAATCTAGTAGAACTCTCCTCAAAAATTGGGTCATACCCAAAACCACTTTTTCCTCTGGGGTTTAAGATAATACTGCCATGACATTTGGCCTCAGATTCAATAATCACTTCACCATTTGGGGAACAGACACAAATATTAGCAATAAAGAAAGCACTTCTATTTTGAACTCCATCAAGTTCGCTTAAAACTCGTTCAATTCTCTTCTGATCATTTTCTGCATATCTAGATGAGTAAATTCCAGGCTTACCACCTAATGCTTCAATACAAATTCCTGAATCATCTGCTATCGAGAAATTATTTGTTTTTCTCGAAACTTCACTCGCTTTTTTAATTGCATTATCTCTAAATGTCAGCCCATCCTCTTCAACTTCTAATGATTCTGGCTGGAGTAACAATTTACAATTAACTCCAGCAAGCAATTTCTTATATTCTTCAATTTTACCTTTATTCTTACTCGCTAAATATAAATTTTTCATCCTTATTTTCCTGCCAAATTTATAAATTCTTGACCCCACTCTAATACCTCAATTAGATAAGATTCTTTTGGTGCTTCACAATATAACCTTAAAAGAGGTTCCGTTCCTGAAAACCTAAAAAGAAGCCAAAAATTTTTATCAATTCTCAACTTTATTCCATCGATCTTAGAGATACTTTTTAACTTGTGATTATTAATATTCTCAGGAATATTATCTATGATAAATTCTTTTACGTTATTTTTTTCTGACTGATTTGGAAATTTAATATCAATTCTTTTATAAAAACTTGGCCCAAAATCTTCTTGAATTTCATCTAGGGTTTCATATAAATATTGAGATTTTTCAGCAATTCCATTTAATAAAACCATCGCGGCATATATAGCATCTCTTTCAGGCATAAAGTCACCAAAACCAACTCCGCCAGATTCCTCTCCTCCAATAAATATTTTCTCTTTAATCATTTTTTCGGCAATATATTTAAAGCCAACTGGAAGTTCAAAAACATTTCTATTTTGACTCTCTGATATATTTTTAATAATATCTGAACCACTAACAGTCTTTAAAACAGGATAAGAATTATTTTTAATTTTGCCCAAATAGCTAATAAAATATGGTAGTAGATCTTGAGTACTAGAGTATCTTCCTTTTTCATCAATCGCTGCAATTCTGTCACCATCACCATCAAATATAATTCCTAGGGTTTTCACTTCATTTATTGAATTTTTTATTAGTGTTTGATTTAGATCATCTACATAATTTAAAAGAGGTTCAGGAGGTTTTCCTCCAAAAAAAGGATCAGCATCTTTCCTGATTTCTGAAATAACTTCTAAATCATTAGAAGCAAAAATCTCAGCCATACAATTTGCAGCTGAACCATGCATAGAATCTACAAAAACTTTCAATTTCATTTTTTTCAATCTATTGGAAATAAAGTCAATATCAAAAAGGGATTTAATTCTATCTAAATGAAATTTTTTAATATCTACCAATTGATTAATACCATCTTTTTTTTCAATTGAATTTCCAAGTATTAATCTTTTCTCAATTTCACTTGTAAAAGATTGGTCAACAGAACATCCATTAAAGCTCTTTATTTTCAAACCTAGCCAATTATATGGATTATGACTTGCGGTAATTACCAACGCTCCAAGACAACCGACTTCTTTGGCATAGAAACTACAAGAGGGTGTTGTAACAAAGCTATTAGATAAGATCGGCTCGAAACCACATCCTCTTACAAAAGGGACTATCTGCTTGGCAAATTCACAAGCCATAAATCTACGATCGTATCCAATAACAATTTTCTTTGAATGAACTTCTTTATAGTATTGATAATGCAACTCCTGGCATGCAGCAACAACAACTCTTGAAAGATTAGATAAATTAAAATCAAACCCAATTATTCCTCTCCACCCATCAGTTCCAAACTTTATCTTATCTAATTTATCAGCTGTCAAATTTAAAAGTCCTTTATTTCATCTAATTATCTATACTAATTTATATGAGTAAATTTTAAAACCGCCCTTAAAAAATAATTTGAATTCTCTTCATTTAAAAAGTTTTATAAGATGCAAAAGAAAAGCATGGCTTGATTTTAAGGGTAAAAAATCTTATGAAGTCTGGTCTCCCCATAAAGCTATAGATAAAATTAATCAGTTTCAAATTTTCTCTGAATTTTGTAATAGTGAAATATATACAGGATTAAAAGCATGCAAAAATGGTTATCAAGGGGTAATTGGATTAAAAATCAAAGGGATTCTTTTCCAAAATATTAACGCAGAGATACGTCCACAATTACTTGTAAAAACTAAAGGTAAAAGTAAATGGGGACCATATAAATATTTACCTGCTGTTTATAAGTTAGGCCACAAAACCACTAAAGAACATTTACTTGACTTAGCT
>CACASR010000018.1 GCA_902535175.1 uncultured Prochlorococcus sp. | reverse complement strand
ACTAGTTAAAGATATCGGAATTAAAGCATTACTAGTTGGCGGAGCTGTACTAGTTTCTTTTTGGACTTTTAATGCAGTCAAATTAGTTATAAGCGCCAGAGGAATTAATCCATTAGTAAGAAAGTTTTTTGATCAAATAGCTGCTGGCAGAATTGATGCAGCGTATGGTTTAACTACAAAAACTTATAAAACTCATGTGAAGCGCCAAGACTTTCTTAAATTTTTAGCTAGTTTGAACCTCAACAAATACAGAAATTTAAAATCAGGAAGACCTAGGGTTCAAGAAGATCAAATCATAATAACTTTGAATTTAAAATCAGAAGATAAACAAGATGAGCTTCCATTAGATTTTACTTTCGCAAAAACTGACAATGATTGGAAAATAGACAGAATAGCAAAAGTGAATTAATAATTTCTTGTGAGGCAAAAAGAATTGTTTAAAGAAGAGATAATACATCAACTAGAATTACACCCAAGTAGATTAGATAAAGAAAAAATCATCTCAGAAGCAATGGAACGAGGTCTAGATGATTTTTTTGAGGGCATCCGTATGGCACTTGATCCACTGGTAACTTTTGGTGTAAAAATTGTTCCTGAAAAAGATAATGAAAAAAGTCAAAATTTTACATGGAAAGATTTTAAAAAATTAGCAAATAAGCTTATTCAAAGAGAACTTACTGGTCACGCTGCGCGCGATGCAATTATTACGGCTATGGAATCTGCCACGCAAGAGGAGTGGAATGGTTTTTATAGACGAGTTTTAATTAAAGATCTTAGATGTGGTGTATCTGAAAAAACAATCAACAAAATAGCCAAGAAATTTCCCAAATATGCGATTCCTATTTTTTCTTGTCCTTTAGCTCATGACAGTGCAAATCATGAAAAAAAAATGATAGGGAAAAAGCAAATTGAAATCAAATTAGATGGTGTGCGCGTCTTAACTATTATTAGACAAAATAAAGTAGAAATGTTTTCTCGTAATGGGAAACAATTCCATAATTTCGGTCATATTATCTCAGAAATAGAAAACGTCTTAAAAGAAGACCCTGCACTTTATGACTTAGTCCTAGATGGTGAAGTAATGAGCGCTAACTTTCAGGATTTAATGAAACAGGTTCATAGAAAAGATGGCAAACAAACAAAAGACGCAGTTCTACATCTATTTGACTTATGTCCACTGGAAGACTTCCAAAAAGGGAGATGGAACACTAGTCAAACAGCAAGAAGTTTATTAGTAAAAGAATGGGTAGCAAAACATTCTATACTTCTTAGACATATAAAAACACTTGAATGGGAAAATGTAGACCTCGACACCAATGAGGGACAGAAAAGATTTGTAGAACTGAATAAATCTGCTGTGGAGGGTGGATATGAAGGAGTAATGATTAAAGATCCTGATGCTATTTATGAATGTAAAAGAACACACAGTTGGTTAAAAGCAAAACCTTTCATTGAAGTCACTTTAAAGGTTGTATCTGTTGAGGAAGGCACAGGTCGCAATAAAGGTAGACTAGGAGCTGTACTAGTAGAAGGTGAAGATGATGGGCATGAATACAGTCTTAGTTGTGGAAGCGGATTTAGTGATATCCAACGAGAAGAATATTGGTCAAAACGAAATCAACTTATTGGTCAACTTGTAGAAATCAGAGCTGATGCTAAAACTAAATCCAAGGATGCCGTGACTTTTAGTCTTAGGTTCCCTAGATTCAAATGCTTTAGAGGATTTAAAGCAGGAGAAAAAGTTTAAATTTTAAAAAATAATATTCAAGAAAGTAGTCAATGAAAAATGTGGTTTTTAAGTAAAAAAAATAAAAATCTCAGCTATAGAATGTAAGAGTTATTATCAGGACTTTTTGAGAAACTTATGACGAAGAAAACAGTTTTCAACTTCATAAAAACACCTTGTGGACAGGCAAAATATATCGAATTAGAAACCAACAAAACTTTACTAGGTAAAATTAGACTGTTGTGGTTTATCTTGATTGCATCTATTAGAGATTGGAATATTAAAGAGTAAATTATTAGGATTTTTCAAAATATTCTCTGGAGTATTTAGCTGAGAAATATACAACTAAAAAAGTTGAAATAATTCCAACGATAGTAATATATAAATTATTTGGTGATTGCACGTTTTTTAAATCCTGAATACTTTTTGCTAAACTACCTATTGAGCAATAGAGAAAAGTTCCTGGAATTATTCCAAGAAGACCAAGAGCGAAATCTCTAAATTTAACATTATTCAAACCATAAAAATAATTAAGAATACTGAAGGGAAATATCGGTGATAATCTCACTAAAAAAATTAATTTCAGTCCGCCTTTTTCTACTACTTTTTCCATGACACTTAATTTTGGATAACGGCTAAAAAGATTTTTTAGCTTTTTTGCAAAAAAACTTTTTGATACAAAAAAAGCAACTGATGCTCCTATGGAAGCGGAAATGAAAACTATAATAGATCCTAAATATGAGCCATATAAAAAACCTGATAATAAGGATAACCAAGAAGCTGGAAGAATTAATAAAATAATTAAAATATAAATACAAACAAACGAAAAGATCCCAATTCCAGTATTAAAAAAGAAAGACAGATTATAAATATTATCAAGAAATATATTCATTCTCAATTCAAAAGTTCGAGTTTTTTAGTAATTCTTTCTTTTTGTACAGAACCCTCATTTAATTTAAATCTGCATTCATCAACAATATCTTTTGGAGCCTTATCAACGAAATTTTTATTAGATAATCTCTTATTTAAATTTTCTAATTCAATAGTCACCTTTTTTAAATCCTTGGTTAACCTTTCCCTTAATGCATCTATATTTACAAAATCCTGAAAAGGTAAGTAAACCTCTAAATCGCTAATTATCCCAGAAAAAGATTTAGCAAACTCTTTTTTATCAACAGAATTAGTTTTAAAAATAAATACTTCAGAAGATTTAGTTAAAGTTTGAATATCATCAACTAAATTTTTTAAAAAATCAATCAATTCATCATTGTCTGAAATTAAATATACAGGAACTTTTTCTGATGGCTTAAGACCTAATTCAGCTCTCAAATTTCTAATCAGCCTAATAATTTCAAAGAGTTGCTGAAAGGAATTATCAAGCTTACTATCAACAAATTTATTTTCGTGAATTGGCCATTTTTGAAGAGATAATAATGCATTATCTGGTTTTAGTTGCAGCACATGCCAAAGTTCCTCAGTAATGTGCGGCATAAAAGGATGAATCATTACCAAAATATCATTGAGCACTTTTATTAAAACTTTTTCAGATGTTTGTCTATTTTTAGTCTCTTTATTATTAAACCTTTGTTTAGCAAATTCTACATACCAGTCACAAAAATCATTCCACGTAAATTCATATAGTAGTTTCGCAGATTCTCCCAATTTATATTCTTTCAACAAAGCTGCGACTTTTATATTTACCTGATTCAATTTCGATAAAATCCACTTATCACATAACTCTAAAGAAGTTTCATCACTCTCATTAAGCGAATAATTATTATTAGAAGTTTTATTAATTAAGACAAATTTAGTTGCATTCCATAATTTATTCGCAAAATTTCTTGCAGCTTCAACAGTTGAAGATGTATCTTTTTTCCTATCAAAATCAAGCCGGATATCTTGTCCAGCGCCTGCAACTTCTCGAATTAAAGCAAATCGTAGAGCATCAGAACCATATTTATCAATTAATAGTATTGGATCAATGCCATTACCTGAACTTTTACTCATTTTTTTATTATTTTCATCTCGGACTAGACCATGAATATAAACATCATTAAAAGGAATATTATTCGTAAAAGTATTCCCCATCATTGTCATTCTCGCCACCCAAAAGAAAATAATATCGAAACCAGTAACAAGAACACTATTTGGATACCATTTTTTAAAATCCGGATCATTTGTATTTGGCCAACCAAGAGTTGAGAAAGGCCATAACCCACTTGAAAACCATGTATCCAGAACATCTTTATCACGAACCAATTTAATATTTAATCCAAATTTTTTATTAGCTTCGATTAAGGCATCCTCTTCATTTCTCGCAACAACATATGGGGTATTTTGCTCTATTGAGTCTTGAGATTCATCTAAAACATACCATGCTGGTATTTGGTGGCCCCACCACAATTGCCGACTGATACACCAATCATTAATATTCTCTAACCAATCCTTATAAACTTTCTCCCAGCGTGGAGGAATAAACGATGGTTTTTTAGAATCAATTTCATTAAGACATCCTTGTGATATATCATCCATTTTCAAAAACCATTGTGTTGACAATAAAGGTTCAATTGGCACCTTACCTCTATCAGAAAAAGGAACAGTATGTTTATACTCCTCTATCTTTGTCAAAAGGCCTAAGTTATCCAATTCTTTGATAATTTTCTTTCTAGCCTCATATCTATCTAAATTTTGAAAAATACCTGCATTAATATTTAAAGTTCCATCTTTGTTCATTACATTAATCTGTTTTAAATTATGCCTTTTTCCTATTGCAAAATCATTTGGATCATGGGCTGGAGTAACCTTCACACAACCCGTACCAAAATCTTTATCAACATGTGAATCAGCGATAATAGGTATTTCTCTATCAACGAAAGGGACTTTTACTTTGACACCAATAAATTCTTTATATCTATCATCATCTGGATTAACTGCCACAGCAGTATCACCCAAAAGAGTTTCTGGTCTTGTTGTTGCAACTTCTAAGTACATATCTAACGTTTCACCACTTTCAGAAATTAAAGGGTATTTAAAATGCCATAAATGACCATTTACTTCTTGCATTTCAACTTCAAGATCACTTACGGCAGATTGAGATTCAGGGCACCAATTAACCAAATATTCGCCTCTATAAATTAAATTCTTTTTATAGAGAATATTAAAAGCCTCAATAACTGCTTCATTTAATTTTTGATCAAGAGTAAATCTTTCCCTAGTCCAGTCAACTGAATATCCTATCCTCTTTAATTGAGAAACTATTCTTCCACCACTTTGTTCTTTCCAGTTCCATGCTCTTTTAAGAAATTCATCTCTTCCAATATCTTCGCTTGTTTTGCCTTCACTTTTTAATTGTTTTTCGAGAATAGTTTGAACTGCTATTGAAGCATGATCAGTTCCCGGCAAACACAAAACATTCTTACCTAAAAGTCTTTGAAAACGTACTACAACATCTATCAAGGCCGTATTAAATGCATGCCCCATATGCAAGGATCCAGTTACATTTGGTGGCGGAATAACAACACAAAAAGGCTCCCCATCATCCTCAGGTTTAGGACTAAAAGCCTTTAAACTTTCCCATTTTTCTTGCCACTTTTTCTCTACTTCAAAAGGTGAATAATTCTCTAAAGATAATTGATCATTCATCTCTGTCATGTGCAAAATTTATTTCAATAAACTTTTTGTTTATTTTATCTTGAGAGCAGCCAATTAATGAAAATAATATTAGTTTGCAAAAAAGACACATCCATTCTACAAAAGTTTGAAGCCAGAACCACATGAACATCGTTTTGCATTTTTTGGTGTTGAAATAAGAAATCCACCACCGCTCAAATCACCGTAATAATCTAATTTTAAATCTTTCAGTAAATTAAACTTTTTTACATTCGCGTATAAAGTTACTCCTTCAGTTCTTGAAATAGGTGATCCATTACAACTACCTGGACTTAATTTAATATGCATCCATCCTTCGGAACAATTTTTATCCTCTACCAAATCAATCGACATTTCTCCTGGAGAACCTCCAAAAGAAGCTTGCCTAGATAGTTCTGAAGCAGCACTTTGACTGATTGAAAGATTGACGATCTCAGTCATTAGAAAAATAATAAATGGGCGATCCAGGGTTCGAACCAGGGACATCCTGCTTGTAAGGCAGGCGCTCTACCGCTGAGCTAATCGCCCTTATGATAAATCATTCTAATAGATGAAGTTGAAAAATTTATACTAAGTATTTAAATATTTCATGATTGAGGCAAAATTTAATTAACAAACTATATCCTATGTCCTCAAACAATAGATATAAATTCGAAAACAATTCCGATTTGGAGATTATAAATAATTTTAAAATCTTAATATCTAATATCAAAGCATTAAAAGATAAAACTTGGGGCTGCCCATGGCAGAAAATACAGTCTCATGAATCGTTGATCCCATTTTTGTATGAAGAAAGTAATGAATGTATAGATGCGATATATGAAAAAAATGCTGATAACATATGTGAGGAGTTAGGAGATCTTTTATTACAAGTAATGCTTCATGCTGAAATCGGTTACGAAGAAAAAGAATTTACACTAAATGATGTTATAAAAAATCTAAACAAGAAAATTATTAATAGACACCCATATATTTTTAACAAAAAAGAAAAAGTATCATTAAAAAGATCACAACAGATTTGGGTAAATATAAAAAATTTAGAAAAAAAAGCACCTTATATGAAATCTTCAATTAGTAGAAATTTAAATTTGAAAATTAAAAATTTACCGCCAACGGTTGGAACAAATAAAATCACAAATGTTGTTAAAGAACATGGTTTCAAGTGGGCAAGTACTGATGAGATTTTTAAAAAGTTAGAAGAAGAGATTAATGAATTAAAGGAAGCAATTAACAGTAAAAATGATACTGAGATAAAGAATGAATTTGGGGATATTTACTTTACTCTTCTTAATCTCTCAAACTTTTTAAAAATCAATCCTGAATCAGCTCTTCAAAAGACTAATATAAAATTTTTAGACAGATTTTCAATCGTCGAAGAGCATGCAGGAGATAATATTAAAAAACAAACTCCCAAAGACTTTCAACGGCTTTGGCAAATAGCCAAGCAAAAACTTGCGGGAAAAATTACTAAACGCAAATGACAAATATTACAACATGGATAGATGAATATCATAAAGGCTCAAGATTCGGCCTAAATGGAAAAGTTCTAATTAAAAAAACCTCAAAATATCAAGAAATTATTGTTATTGAAAATGAATATTATGGTAAAGCTTTAATGTTAGATGGTTGCTGGATGACATCATTAAAAGACGAGAAATATTATCATGAATGTCTTGTGCATCCTGCATTAAGTAGCATTCACGAAAAATCTAATGTACTAATTATTGGTGGTGGTGACGGTGGTACTTTAAGAGAATGCGTTAAATATTCTCAAATATCAAAAATTAATCTAGTAGAAATTGATGAGGAGGTAATCAAAATATCTAAAAAATTTCTAAAAGAAATTGGAGGCGAAGCATGGAATGACAAAAGATTAGAAATACATGTTGATGATGGTTTTAAATGGGTAAAAAAAACAAGGGATAATTTTTACGACGTTATATTTATAGATAGTTCAGATCCCTCAGAATTTTCAAATTTATTATTTTCAGATTCTTTTTATAAAGAATGTAAAAGAATACTTACACCAAGTGGGATATTAGCAACGCAAAGCGAATCTCCTGAATCCTTCAAAAATATTCACATAAATATTTTGAAAAACCTTAAAAATATATTTAAAGTTTCTGAAACTATGTATTCCTTTGTGCCTATATATCCAAGCGGGATTTGGAGTTGGACATTTGCTTCTTCAGAAAATCTAAATTCATCAAAGCAAAATTATGATGAAGTCCTAAAAATAGAAAAAGGATGTGAAATTTGGAATTTAAATTTTCAAAATGCAGCATTCAAAATGATGCCAAATAAAATTGTAAAAGAACTAGATTCATAAGATGACAAAAAATTTATTTGATAAAGAAAATGCAATTTATATGGGAGCAAAAAGAAGTCCTGAGAATTGCTCAATTGGTATATTTGGAGTTAATTATGACGGGACATGTTCGTTTAAACCAGGAGCAAGATTTGGTCCAGAAGCAATAAGACAAGTCAGTTCTTGTTTAGAAACATATTGTCCAAAAATAAAAAAAGACTTAGAGGATATTATGTATGTTGATTTTGGATCAATACTAATTGATAAAAATGACTCAAAGTCGGTTATTGAATCGGTTAAATCAGCCACAAATTATTTAATTAGTAAACGCCTTAGTCCTATTATGCTTGGAGGCGAACACTCTATTACAAGAGGTGCTATAGAAGCATTAGTAAAAAAATATCCAGATTTGATATTGGTTCAACTTGATGCTCATGCAGATTTAAGAGAATCGTATATAGGGAATAAACATAGTCATGCTTGTACTATGAAAAGATGCTTAGAAGTGCTACCTGAAAAAAAAATTTTGCAAGTAGGAATTAGAAGTGGGACTAAAGAAGAATTTGAAATTATGCATAACAACAAACAATTAGTTAACTTTTGTCCAGGCGGAAATGCACATGAGTTAAAACAAGCTCTCCTGCCATACGCTAAGTCTCCAATATATTTAACAATAGATTTAGATTGGTTTGATCCCAGTTTACTAGCAGGGACAGGTACTCCAGAACCGGGAGGATTTTTTTGGAATGATTTTGAAGAAATACTAAAAACTTTAAAAGACCTTAGAATTGTGGCTTCAGATATTGTGGAATTATCTCCAGAAATTGATAAAAGCGGAGTAAGTAGCATAGTTGCAGCCAAAGTACTTAGAAGCTTAATTTTGTCATTAGAAAATATGCAATAAAAAATTTCTAAACTAAAGTAAAAATACTAAATACATACTAAATATTTCATGGATTTGCTTAAAAGTCCTCTTTATTCAAAATATGTTGAATCCAATGCAAAATTGGTGGATTTTGCAGGTTGGGAAATGCCCATATCATTTTCAGGATTAATTAAAGAGCATGAATCAGTTAGATCTTCAGCAGGATTATTTGATATTTCTCACATGGGTGTGATTTCTATCAAGGGAATCAATCCAAAGGATTATATTCAAAAACTCTTTCCTACTAATTTATACTCCTTTTCTAAAGGTCAGGGACTTTATACAGTAATGCTCAATGATAAAGGAGGAATAATAGATGACTTAATAATTTATGACCTTGGTATACAAGAAAATGACATATCAGAGTTATTGTTAATAGTTAATGCAAGTAGATATGAAGAAGATTTTCAGTGGATAAAAAATAATTTAAATATGTCTGAAATTTCGATTACAAACTTTAAAAAAGACAAAGTACTTTTAGCACTACAGGGAAAAAACTCATTCGATTTATTTGAAGAATGGATTGAATCTTCGATCTCACATATCCCTAACTTTGGATGCGAATATAAAATTTTTGAACATATTTCGCCTAAAGAAAAAATCTTCATTGCGAAGACGGGATATACAGGGGAAAATGGTCTAGAAATACTTTTATCTAAAAAAGCAGCAATTAATTTATGGGATTTCTCAATTTCCAAAAATGTTACACCTTGTGGTTTAGGAGCTAGAGATACTCTTAGACTTGAAGCAGGCATGCATCTTTATGGTCAAGACATAAATGAAGAAACCTCTCCATATGAAGCAGGGTTAGGCTGGCTAGTACATCTAGAAAATAATCACGAATTCTTTGGAAGAAAATTTCTTGAAGAGCAGTCAAAATTAGGTATTCAAAAAAAGCTAGTTGGTCTCTCTATAGAAGGTAAAGCAATAGGAAGAAAAGGTTGCGCAGTTCTTAAAGGTGAAGAAAATATTGGGACTATTACAAGCGGCAGTTGGTCTCCCACTAAACAACAAGCTATAGCTTTTGCATACATCAATACTTCGCATGCCTTAATAAATAATGAAGTTCAGATATTAATAAGAGGCAAAAAATTAAAAGGGATAATAACAAAAAGAGCGTTTTATAAAAAAAATTATTAACTAAATTTACCCTCAAAGAATTATTATAAGTTATTGATAAATAAATCATACTTAGATGAGAAACAAAATTTGCAAAGAACTCAATAATACAGATATTGGTAAATTAGTTAATTTATGCGGATGGGTAGATAGAAGAAGAGATCATGGTGGTGTAATTTTTATTGATTTAAGAGACCATAGTGGGTTTCTACAAATAACAATTAACCCCGATGATGGAGCAAATCTATTTAAACAGGCAGAAACTCTAAGAAATGAAACAGTAATAATGGTTAGCGGAATTATTAATGAAAGGCCCAAAGATTCCATAAATACAAATTTAAGTACTGGAGAGTTAGAGCTTAAGGTTAAAGATTTGCAAGTTCTCAACCAAATTAAAAACAACTTACCTTTTCCGGTGTCCATACATGATTATGAAAATACAAAAGAGGAACTCAGATTAAAATATAGATACCTTGATTTAAGAAGGGGAAAATTACTAGAAAATTTAAAAACAAGACATAAGATTATTAAAGTTGCTAGAGAATTTCTTGATAATTTTGGATTTACAGAAGTAGAGACTCCATTACTTACAAAATCAACTCCTGAAGGCGCTCGCGATTTTCTTGTTCCTTCGCGTCTTTCAAATGGAGAATTTTTTGCTTTACCTCAATCCCCACAACTATTTAAACAACTTTTAATGGTTGGGGGCTTAGATAAGTATTATCAAATCGCAAAATGTTTCCGTGATGAAGACTTAAGGGCAGATAGACAGCCAGAGTTTACTCAATTAGATATTGAGTTGAGCTTTATTAGTGAAGAAGAAATAATTTCTTTTAATGAAAGTCTCATAAAAAAAATATGGAAAGAAGTATTAAATATTAATTTTAATAATGCTTTTCCCAGAATGTCATGGCAAGCAGCAATGGACAATTACGGCACTGATAGACCAGATACTAGATATCAAATGTTATTAAAAGATTTAGGAGGAGTATTAGGTGATATTGGATTTAATATTTTCACCAAGGCAATTAAGTCTGGAGGTTATATAAAATCCATAACAGTCAAAGGAGGTAATTCAAGTATTAGCAACGTAAGAATTAAACCAGGAGGTGATATCTTCCAAGTAGCTCAAGATGCAGGAGCTGGTGGTTTGGCCTTTATGAGGGTCAAAGGAGATGAGCTTGAGACTATTGGGGCAATTAAAAATAATTTAAGTGAAGAGCACATAGCTGATATTTTAAAAATCACAGAAGCAAAAGATGGAGACTTAATCCTCTTAGGAGCTGGAGATAAACAAATTGTCAATCAGTCATTAGATAGGGTTAGACAATATATTGCAAAAGACTTAAATTTAATTGATAAAAGTCAATGGAATTTCTTGTGGGTAACTGACTTCCCGATGTTTGAGAGAAATGAAGATGAAAATAGATATGAAGCTTTACATCATCCTTTTTGTTCTCCAAAAAATATAAAATCTAAAGATTCTGAAAACTTGAAAAAAGAAATTGAGAACTCTACAGCAAATGCTTATGACTTAGTTCTCAATGGATTGGAATTAGGAGGTGGCTCTTTACGTATTCATGAAGCGAACTTACAAAGAGAAGTTCTGAAAACGGTTGGACTTACTGATAAAGAGATTGATGAAAAGTTTGGATTTTTAATAGAAGCCTTAGAAATGGGTGCTCCTCCTCATGGTGGAATAGCGTTTGGATTAGACCGTATTACCATGCTGATCATTGGTGCAGATTCAATCAGAGAAACCATTGCTTTTCCAAAAAATCAACAAGCAAAATGTCTTCTCACAAATGCACCTTCAAATGTCTCTGAATCACAATTAAAAGAATTAAATATTGAAATAACAATTGATGAATAAGAATAAATATGGATGTTCTAAAAATTTTTTGTTTAAATAAAATATAAGGAGGCAGTGCTTAATTAAAAATATTTAATGTCAAAATTTGTTTTTGTCACTGGAGGAGTTGTTTCTAGCATTGGTAAAGGAATTGTAGCTGCAAGCTTAGGAAGATTATTAAAGTCTAGAGGATATAGTGTTTCAATATTAAAACTAGATCCATATCTAAATGTTGATCCAGGCACAATGAGCCCCTTCCAACATGGAGAAGTATTTGTAACCGAAGATGGAGCTGAAACAGATCTAGATTTAGGTCACTATGAAAGATTTACTGATACTGCAATGACTAGATTAAACAGTGTAACTACAGGATCTATTTATCAAGCAGTTATTAACAAAGAAAGAAGAGGTAACTATAACGGTGGAACTGTTCAAGTAATTCCTCACATAACTGGAGAAATAAGAGAAAGAATCCATCGAGTAGCCGCCAACAGCAATGCAGATATTATTATTACTGAAATTGGTGGAACAGT
Source organism: uncultured Prochlorococcus sp. (assembly GCA_902535175.1). Taxonomy (GTDB): domain Bacteria; phylum Cyanobacteriota; class Cyanobacteriia; order PCC-6307; family Cyanobiaceae; genus Prochlorococcus_A. The sequence goes on along the minus strand of CACASR010000018.1, from coordinate 12,132 downwards.
TGGTGATATTGAATCTCTACCTTTTTTAGAAGCAATAAGAGAATTCAAAAATGATGTCAATAGAAATGATGTTGCATACATACACGTAACATTACTTCCTTTCATCAAAACCTCTGGCGAAATCAAAACTAAGCCAACTCAGCATTCAGTAAAAGAATTAAGATCAATTGGAATTCAGCCAGATTTACTTGTTTGCCGAAGTGATAAATCCATAAATGAAGGTCTTAAAAAAAAGCTTAGTGGATTTTGCGGTGTTAATATTAACTCTGTAATTGAAGCATTAGACGCAGATAGTATTTATTCTGTACCTCTTTCATTAAAAAAAGAAGGTTTATGCAAAGAAACCCTGAAGTATCTAGAACTTGAAGATAAAAAATGTGATTTAAAAAATTGGGAAGAACTAATTCACAATCTAAGAAATCCTGGATCTCCAATAAAAGTTGCTCTCGTAGGTAAATACATTGAACTTGGAGACGCATATTTATCCGTTGTTGAAGCTTTAAGACATGCATGCATTGAACATAAAGCTTTATTAGATTTACATTGGGTAAGCGCTGAAATGATAGAAAAAAATTCAGCAGAAACTTTCTTAAATGAAGTTGATGCAGTTGTGGTGCCTGGAGGATTTGGCAATAGAGGAGTCAATGGAAAAATTTCGGCTATAAAATTTGCAAGAGAAAATAAAATTCCCTTTTTAGGGCTTTGCCTTGGTATGCAATGTGCAGTTATTGAATGGGCAAGGAATGTGGCTAATCTTCCAGATGCATCTAGCTCAGAACTAGATCCAAATACTCCGAATCCAGTGATACATTTATTGCCAGAACAGGAAGATGTCGTCGATTTAGGTGGAACAATGAGACTTGGAGTTTATCCATGTAGATTGACAAATAATACAACTGGGAAAAAATTGTATGATGAAGATGTTATTTATGAGAGGCATCGCCATAGATACGAATTTAATAATTACTACAAACAAAGTTTTTTAAATTCTGGATACAAAATTAGTGGTACATCACCAGATGGCAGATTAGTTGAGTTAATTGAGTTAGAAAATCATCCTTACTTCTTGGCATGTCAATATCATCCTGAGTTTTTATCTAGACCTGGCAAACCTCATCCTTTATTTAAGGGTTTAATAAAAGCCTCTCAAGAAAAGTTAACTCAATCAAATTAATATTCCTTATTTTTTTGAATGAAAAAATGACAAATTTTTTACCCTTAGTCGAACAATTTCATTCATTACAAGGTGAAGGCTATCACGCTGGAAAAAGTGCTTATTTTGTGAGATTAGCTGGTTGTAAAGTTGGATGTTCTTGGTGCGATACCAAGAATTCATGGGATGAAAAAAAATATCCCCTAATATCAATTGAAAAAATAATAGACCGCATAAAAATTGCTAGAGGTAAAGGAGCATCTTTTTGCGTAATTACAGGTGGAGAGCCTTTACAACATAACTTGGATAATTTTTGCAAAGCCATAAAAAAAACGAAGCTGGGAGAAGAACAAACCTCAATAAAAATTCATATTGAAACAAGTGGAGTTAATTCGATATCAGGAAGTTATGACTGGATTACTTTATCTCCTAAAAGACACTCACCTCCAAAAAATTATTTTTTAAAAAACTGTAATGAAATCAAAATAATAATAAATGAAATAGAAGATATTGAATTTGCTATTCAAATAAAAAAAGAAACTTTAAAACAATATCAACTCTCCAAAAGCGAAGATAGCTTAAAAAAAGAAAATAAAATTTTTTATTTACAGCCAGCATGGAACAATGCAAATGGGTTTTCTCTTGCTATTGATTTCGTAAAAAATAATCCAGATTGGAAATTGAGCCTTCAAACTCACAAATACTTAAAAATTAATTGAAATCATATGACTCTTAAAAATAAATCGATAGTAGTGTTATTATCTGGAGGTTTAGATTCTTCTACAGTTACTGGTATCGCAAAAAAATCCGAAGCTAAAATTTTTGGCCTTTCATTTGACTACGGTCAACGTCACAAAAAAGAATTAAACTCTGCATCAATAATTGCAAAACACTTTGATATCGAAGAATTTAAAATCATTAATCTCGACTTATCTTTATGGGGAGGCTCTTCATTAACTGATACTCAAAAAAAAATTCCACAAAAAGGATTGCAAACTAATAAAATTCCTAATACTTATGTTCCTGGGAGAAATACTATATTTATTTCCGTTGCACTAAGTTATGCCGAAGCAATAGATGCTGATTTTATAGGGTTAGGAGTTAATGCACTAGATTATTCTGGTTATCCAGATTGCAGACCTGACTACATTAAAAAATTTCAAGAATTAGCAGATTTAGCCAATAAAAGAGGAAGAGAAAATAATCCAATAAAACTTTGGACGCCACTATTAGATTTAAATAAAGAGGAAATTATTCAATTAGCTTTTGCTAATCATGTCCCTTTAGATAAAACATGGAGTTGTTATTCGGGTAATTCAAAACCATGCGGTAAGTGTGATAGCTGCAGAATTAGAAATGCCGCTTATCAAAAATGGCTTAATAACAATAATAAAAAATGACAATAAAAAAAATAATTCTTGAAAAATGGATAGATCCAGCACTGATTACGAATGATCTAACAAAAAAATTCGGAGATAAAGGATTAGCTTGGCTAGACAGTGATGGCAAAGAAAATGGGGAATGGTCAATAATAGGAATTAAACCTAAAAAAATAATCCAATCAAGAGATATCAATAACTTAGACAAAACTAATAATCCATTTAACAATTTAAAAAATATTGAAAAAGGATTTTGGATCGGATGGTTAAGTTATGAAGCAGGAGTTTACATAGAACCAAAAAACCCATGGAGAAAATCTAATATGGCAACCTTATGGATTGCATCATATGATCCAATCATAAAATGTAATCTAGTAAAAAAAGAAATAATTATCGAAGGCACAAACTCATCTGAACTAATGAATTATAAAAACATAATCAACAATATAAAAAATATTGAAGAAGAAAACATTATTAAAACAAATTTGAATTTTGATTTTTCAAAAATAAATTTGGATGAAATGGCTGAAAAATTTCAGAAAAATATTTTAAAATTAAAAAAATTAATTTCCCTAGGAGATATATTTCAAGCAAACCTAACAACTAAATGCGAAATTGAATCTTCCAAAAACTATAATCCTCTAGATATTTATTTGAAAATAAGAAGGAAATTAAGAGCTCCCTTTGGAGGAATAATAATAAATAATGATAATTATAAAGAGGCTGTATTATCTACCTCGCCAGAAAGATTTATAAAAATAGATAATAAAAATTTTGTAGAATCAAGACCTATCAAAGGAACTAGATCCAGAGATAAAGATTTAAATCAAGACGCACTTAATGCTATCGATTTAATAACGAACGAAAAAGATAGAGCCGAAAATATTATGATTGTTGACCTCATAAGAAATGACTTAAGTAAAGTTTGCGAAACAGGAAGTATTATGGTGCCAGAAATATTAAAACTTGAAAGTTTCTTAAAAGTTCATCATTTAACTTCAGTAATCAGAGGTAAATTAAAAAAAGACAAGAACTGGATTGATTTACTAAAAGCTTGTTGGCCTGGGGGGTCTATAACTGGAGCACCTAAATTAAGATCATGCCAGAGACTTTTTGAATTAGAAGAATGTGAACGCGGACCATACTGTGGCTCATTTTTGAAGCTTGACTGGAATGGAGAGTTTGACAGCAATATACTAATAAGATCATTTTTAATCAAAGACAAAAAAATCAATATATATGCTGGTTGCGGAATAGTTATTGACTCAAACCCTGAAGAGGAAACTGATGAACTAAAGTGGAAACTTTTACCTTTAATTGATTCACTAAAATGATTGAAACATTAGGCTGGCACAAGGATCAATGGTTGGATATTGATAGAATATTTATTGCTGCTAATAATAGAGGATTAAAATTTGCTGATGGTATATTTGAAACTATTTTGATTAAAGAAAACAAACCTATTCTTTTTGATGAACATCTGAAAAGATTAGAAAAAAGTAGCAAAATTTTAAATATTAATCTCAAAATAAATAATTTAACTTTGAGACAACTTATTCACGATGGAATTAAAAAGTTATCGCTTAAAAATGATCAATTTGCTTCAGTAAGAATAAACTATAGTCGAGGAGCTAATGAAGGTAGAACACTAACAATTGATAGCACTTCAGAGACAAAAGATTTGGATAATTTATGGCTTGAGTTCTATAGAATCAAACCAAATTTTAATCCGATCAGCGTTTGTATTAGTCAAACAGAAAAAATAAATGAATTCAGTCTTATAAGTAAATGCAAAACATTTTCATATAATCAGGCAATACAAGTTTTGAAAGAAGCTAATGAAAAATCATTTGATGATTCTATACTGTTGAATACGGCAGGTGAACTTTGTTGTGGTAGTACGTTTAATCTTCTAATTAAAAGAAATAATCAATGGATAACTCCTAGAAAAGAGAGCGGCTGTTTAGAAGGGATTATGGTTTCTGAGGCTTTAAAATTGAAAATTGCAAAAGAAGAATTAATTCCTCCAGAATTTCAAAATGACGACATAGTAGTTGCAATTAATAGCTTATCTTGCAGACAAATTTATCAAATTAATGATTTAAAGCTTAAACCTAAATTCGATCCAATCTACTTTTGGGATTTATTATATAGTTGAACTTTATTAATATCTGGTAAATAGACATCAGATACTTTAGTTATATTGTTATTGACCTTAAATTCAACAATTTTTCCAATAATGATAATTGATGGAGCTAAAAATTCTTTTTCTTTGATTGTATCTGCGAGATTATCTAATTTTTCTATAAAACATTTTTGATTTTTCAAAGTAGCTTCCTGAATTACAGCGCATTTTGTATGTTTACATAAGCCGCCTAAAATTAATTCCTCTACAATAAATTCAATATTTTTTATACCCATAAAAATAACTAAGCTATCTGAAGATTTAGCTAAATCTCTCCAATTGACGCTCTTTTTATCCTTATCAACATGCTCATGGCCAGTTACGAAAGTTACAGAACTAGCAGCATCTCTATGGGTAAGTGGAATACCAAAATATGTGGGAGCAGCTATACCAGAAGTAATCCCAGGCACTATTTCAACTGAAACTCCATTTTTTTCTAAAAATGAAACTTCTTCTCCACCCCTTGAAAAGACAAATGGATCTCCGCCTTTAAGCCTTACAACATTTTTGCCTTCTTTTGCTAATTTCAAAATGAGAGCATTAGTTTCAGTCTGAGGTACAGAACACTTCCCAGCTCTTTTGCCTACATGGAAAATTTCAGTATTTTTTCCTGCCTCTTTTGTTATTTCATCAGGGATTAAAGCATCATGAACTAATGCATCACAATTTTTTATTAGGCGTAAAGCTTTAAGAGTTAAAAGCTCAGGGTCACCAGGACCTGCTCCAACTAAATAAACTATGCCGGGCACAATAATCTCCATTAACAAGTATGGTAGTAGAAGTAAATCGCAATGAAGGTAAATATCGTGAAAGAAAGTTTATTAAAACCAAATAAAAAATTTACTCTCCTTAGTGCGTTTATCACTCTTCTAAATGATCGTTTAAGTGAAAGTATACTTTTACCCATATTACCCTCTTTTGTTTTACTTTTTGACTCTAAAGCGAGCACATATGGTTTATTATCATGCACTTATCAATTAGCTCAGTTTACAGCTTCTCCTTTTATAGGACTTATGAGTGATAGATATGGAAGAAGGCCTGTCACTCTTTTTTGTATTAGTGGTTCAGTAATAGGAATATCAATATTATCTTTTACGGTTCTTTTTAATTGGTCAAATTCAATAGCCTCTATCCCTTTATTTTTATTATTTTTAGCAAGATTAATCGATGGTTTAAGTGGGGGAACTGCAGCTACTGCAACAACAATTCTTGCAGATATTTCAAGCCCTGAAAAAAGAGCAAAAACATTTGGTCTGATTGGTGTAGCTTTTGGTTTAAGTTTTTTCTTAGGTAATATTTTTGTTGTTATTTTTGCAAAAAATACAAATAATAATTTTATTATTCCAGTTTTGATAGCCTCAATCATTCCAATAATAAATTTCCTCCTTGTATTTTTTTACTTGCCAGAAACCAAGCCTAATAGTGACTTAAATAAATCAAAAACTATTTTAAAAAACCCTTTAAAAAACCTATTTACAGTTTTCAAAGAAGAAAAGATTAAAAAATTATCTTTAGCTTTTTTTATTTACTTTATTGCTTTTACTGGATTGACCAATATCCTTATATTTTTCCTTCAAGAATCTTTAAACTGGACGACCAAAGCATCAAGTGGAACTCTTGTTGTAGTAGGAATCATTGCAATTATCGTTCAGGGAGGACTAATTGGGCCTCTTGTAAAGCAATTTGGAGAAATGCGATTAACACTTTTCGGATCAGGCTTCATTCTTGTGGCTTGTGCTCTTTTAATAACTACTCCAAAAGAATATGCCACAATTAATATTTATTCAGCTGTATCATTTTTAGCCGTTGGGGCAGGGTTAATTACGCCCACCTTAAGAGCACTAATATCAAAAAAATTAGAAATTGATAAACAAGGATCAATTTTAAGTAATCTTCAAGGTCTACAGAGTCTTGGAGGAGTTCTAGGAATTGCAATGGCAGGAAGAGTTTATGATAGTTTTGGTCCTAAATCACCTTTTATAGCTGGTTCCGTTATTTTACTTTTCATGATATATCTTATTGCAGAGGGTAAAAGTAATAATTCCTTAAACAATCAAAAATCATAATTATTTTAATGAAAAGCCAGGCTGATGTTTTTATTAATAGAGAATTAAGTTGGATTGAATTCAATAAAAGAGTACTCCTAACTGGTATGGAAAAGGAGTACAAAATCCTAGATAAAGTAAAATTTTGTTCAATTTTTAGTAACAATCTAGATGAATTTTTTATGGTAAGAGTAGCTTCATTAAAAGCTCAAGTTGAAGCAGGCATTACAAAACAAGGTATTGATGGACTTTCCCCTAAAGAGCAATTAACAGAAATAAATAAAGAAGTAAAAAAATTAACTACCCTACAAGAAAACTTTATAAATAATGAATTAAATAATGAATTAAAAGAAAAAGGTGTAATTTTAAAAAAATATAAGGACCTAAGTGAAAATCAAAGAAATTGGTGTAATAACTACTTTACTTCATCTATTTTCCCTTTATTAACTCCATTAGTTGTTGATCCTGCACATCCATTTCCTTTTATAAGTAATTTAAGTCTAAATTTGGCAGCTCTAATAAGGGATGGAGCAGATTCTAAAAATCAGTTTGTCAGAGTAAAAATACCAACAAAAAATATAAATAGATTTATACAAATTCCCAATGAAATTATTCAACATGGTGATAAAAGTACATATTTTTTTATAAGTGTTGAAGATTTAATTGGGAATAATATAAATACTTTATTTAATGGAATGGAATGTATAAATTACTCATTTTTTAGAGTGACAAGAGATGCAGATTTAGAATTAAAAGAACTTGAAGCTGATGATCTTCTTTTAGCAGTTGAACAAAGTTTGCAAAAGAGAAGATTAGGTGGAGACGTAGTTAGATTAGAAGTTGAATCGGATATGCCAGAAAATATTCTGAAATTACTTATTGAAAGTATCTCAATACAAAAAGAGTATATTTACTTTTGCAAAAGTTTTTTAGGCCTTGACGATTTAAATCAGCTTACAAAAATTAATAGAGATGATTTAAAAGAAAATCTACTTATTGGTAAAACTCATCCGAAATTAAAAAATTTAGATTTACCTTCAGACAAAAACTTTAATTCTATTTTTAATATACTTAGAAAAAAAAATATTCTGCTTCATCATCCATACGACTTATTTAGAACTTCAGTTGAAGAATTTATAAACAAAGCAGCTGATGATCCACTTGTAATGGCTATAAAAATTACTTTATATCGAGTTTCCAAGGATTCGCCCATCATTGCAGCTTTAATGAGAGCTGCAGAAAACGGGAAAGAAGTAATGACTCTTATTGAACTAAAAGCAAGATTTGATGAAGACAACAATATTCAATGGGCGAAACAACTTGAACAAGCTGGAATTCACGTTGTATATGGAATCATAGGATTTAAAACCCATACAAAAGTGGCTTTAATTGTAAGAAAAGAAAAAGGACGCTTAAGGAATTATTTTCATATTGGAACAGGAAACTATAACTCTAATACTTCAAAGTTTTATACAGATTTAGGATTGCTTTCAACTGACCCTGATATTGCATCAGATTTACTTGAGTTATTTAACTACTTATCAGGTTTTTCTAAACAAAAAAGTTTTCAAAAGTTATTAGTTTCTCCCTCATCGATGAGAGAGAAATTTATATTTCTGATAAAGAGAGAAATTAAAAATGCAGAGGAAGGCAAAAAAGCCGAAATAATTGTAAAAATGAATTCTTTAGTAGACCCAGAAATAATTAAACTTCTTTATTTAGCTTCAGATTCAGGTGTAAAAATTAACCTTATCATAAGAGGTATTTGTTGCTTATATCCCCAAAGAAAAAATTTAAGTGAAAATATTAAAGTAATAAGCATTATTGGACATTTTCTTGAACATTCAAGGATTTTTTGGTTTTGTAATAACGATGATAATGAAGTTTTTATTGGGAGTGCAGATTGGATGAAAAGAAATCTTGACAGAAGAATAGAAGCTGTTACTCCAATAGAAGATTATGAATTGAAATCTAAAATATACTCACTTTTGCAAATCTACCTGAAAGATAATTACTTTTCTTGGATAATGAAGGAAGATGGTTCTTATTCAAAATATAAATTAAATTCATCGGATAATCGTTCACAAATTGACCTCATAGAAAAATAAAATTAATATTGATTTTTATAACATTTAAAAAAATACTTAATATTTTAAATTTTTTTTAATTTTTATAGAATGCAATCGTATCAACGGATTTCAAGAAAAGAGCTTTAAAAAAAAATTTTTTGTCTTTAAAATTTCAACGTAAAAGTAGTTTTTATTTCGATTTCAGTGCTAGCTTTTTAAAAAATCCATTATTTAGGAGGCCAGGGTGATGGGGATCCCTCTGGAATCTGCGAAAAGCTCTTCAGATAATAATTTTGATGAGCCAAGATTACCAAACACTGCGAGCAAAGCTCGCAAATCGAAATCCAGTCTTTCGGCAAAACAAAGCCAAAAAAAATCTGGCAGACTCGCTTCAGATTCTATTGGCTATTACTTAAGTAGCATTGGAAGAGTACCTCTTTTGACTCCAGCAGAGGAAATAGAGTTAGCTCATCATGTACAGAACATGAAAAAGTTGCTGCAAATTCCTGAAACTGATAGAACGCAACGAAATCTTTATCAAATTAAGATTGGCAAAAGAGCAAGAGATAGAATGATGGCAGCTAATCTAAGGCTTGTTGTATCGGTTGCAAAAAAATACCAAAACCAAGGGCTTGAATTATTAGATCTTGTCCAAGAAGGAGCTATTGGCCTTGAAAGAGCTGTAGATAAATTTGATCCTGCTATGGGCTATAAATTTTCAACTTATGCTTACTGGTGGATTAGGCAAGGAATGACAAGGGCTATTGATAACAGCGCAAGAACAATCCGTTTGCCCATTCACATAAGTGAAAAACTATCCAAAATGAGAAGAGTCTCTAGAGAATTATCACATAAATTTGGTAGACAACCTACCAGATTGGAAATGGCAACTGAAATGGGAATTGATCAAAAAGATTTAGAAGATTTAATTTCTCAAAGTGCTCCTTGCGCCTCCCTAGATGCTCACGCAAGAGGCGAAGAAGATAGAAGTACTCTTGGTGAACTTATACCTGATCCAAACTGTGAAGAGCCTATGGAAGGAATGGATAGATCTATTCAAAAAGAGCATTTAGGAACTTGGCTTTCTCAATTAAATGAAAGAGAACAAAAAATAATGAAGCTTAGATTTGGCTTAGATGGTGAAGAACCATTAACACTCGCAGAAATAGGAAGACAGATTAATGTTTCACGAGAAAGAGTAAGGCAACTAGAAGCTAAAGCAATACTAAAACTTAGAGTAATGACAACTCATCAAAAGGCAGCTTAACCAAATTGATAAAATTTACTGTAATTTTATTATATTTATTTTCAATTTTTTTAATATCAATAATTTTTAAAAAATATAATGAAGATAGTAGAGAAATCGTTAGAAAAATAATACATATTGGAATAGGACCTTTAATACCAATTGCTCAATTTTTAAAAATTAATCAAAACTCGGCTCTAATTTTTACAGGAATTGTTTCATTAATGGTTTTCATCAACTATAAGTATAAATTATTTCCAACAATTGAGGATGTTGAGAGAAAGAGTTATGGAACATTATTTTATTGTGTAAGTTTATTTATTTTAATTTATCTTTTCTGGGATAAAGATCCATATGCATTAATTAGTGGATTTTTCATAATGACTTTTGGTGATGGATTAGCTGGGTTAATAGGAAAAAGCTTTGACTCGAAAAGTTGGATGTTTTTTAAACAAAAAAAATCTTTATTTGGCACTATGACAATGTTTTTAACAAGTTTAATAGTAGTTTGCTCAATAGGATACGCCCAACAAAATAGTTTTAATTTAAATTATTTTACAATAGCTTTTTTTGCGACTTTGCTCGAACAATTTAGTGTTTTAGGAATAGATAATTTCATTGTTCCAATTTCTTCAGCATTATTTTTTAATTTTTTTATAACTAGCTAAGTGAATTGTACAAAATAGCGAGTAATTCTTTGGTTGTTTCTATATCTATACATGCATCTGTGATGCTTCTACCAAACTGGAGATCTTCTTTTTTTAAAAGTTTTTGATTTCCTTCCTTCAAATGACTTTCAAGCATAACTCCTAAAATATTTTTTTCACCATTACTGATTTGAGAAGCTACATTTTTTAGTACTTCCGACTGTTTTCGGAAGTCTTTATTCGAATTTCCATGACTACAATCAATCATCACTTTATGGGGAAGATTACATTGCCTCAATTCAGCTGAAATTCTTTTAACGTGATCACCTTCGAAATTTGGGCCTTTTGAACCGCCCCTTAAAACTATATGTCCATCTGGATTTCCTGTAGTATTGACTATAGAAGCCATTCCATTATCATTTACACCTAAAAAATGATGGGATTTTGAAGCTGACTGCATTGCATTAATTGCAGTAGTAAAAGAACCATCCGTTCCATTTTTAAAGCCTATAGGCATTGATAATCCTGATGCCATTTCTCTATGAGTTTGACTTTCTGTAGTCCGCGCACCTATGGCTGTCCAACTTATTAAATCGGCAATATATTGAGGAACAATTGGATCTAGTAACTCTGTAGCAGAAGGTATGCCACGAGTTGCTAAATATGAAAGCAGGCTTCTTGCCCTTCTTAAACCAGTATTAATATCATAAGAATCATCTAGATGAGGATCATTTATCAATCCTTTCCAACCAATAGTTGTTCTTGGTTTTTCAAAATATACTCTCATGATTATTTCTAATTTATCTTTATAAATTTCTCGGAAATCTTGAATATATTTTGAATATTCCTTTGCAGCCTCAATATCATGAATTGAACATGGGCCAACAATGACTAAAAGCTTCTGATTATTGTGATGCAAAATATCTTGAATAGACCTTCTTGTTTTAGATACTGTATTAGCAGAGGTGTGATCTAAAGGTATATCATTATGTAATCTGCTTGGAGGTATTAATGGACGTGTTTCAACAACATGTAAATCTGATGTCTTTTCTAAAGCTGAATTATTTGATGATGTCGTCATTGATTAATTAAGAAGTTTGAATATTTAAAAAAGCATTTATGAATACTCTCCTTTTCAATATTAAAAATAACAATAGATTAGGCATTAAACCTTACTAATGAAGAATTTGGAAACATTGCTAAAAGATTATGCAGATCACGTAGCTGAAAGAGCTGCCAAAGGTATACCTCCTTTACCTTTAAATGCTGAGCAAACAAATTGTATTACAAAATTATTGGAACAAGAAAGTACTTACGATTCATCTTATTTACTTGATTTACTAATAAATAGAGTACCACCAGGAGTTGATGAAGCTGCTTATGTAAAAGCAAGCTGGCTTACGGCTAT
>CACASR010000017.1 GCA_902535175.1 uncultured Prochlorococcus sp. | reverse complement strand
CAACTAATTTTGTTGTCAATTATCCATTACCTCAAATAGTCATCGCCCAATATCCTGAAAGATTTTTTCCAAATGCCAAAGTTATACCTAATATGATTCCACAAAATGATCCACTTTATAGAGCAGCAAAAACTAATCAAGATATTGATTTAATTTTCACACCTTCATGGGACAGAAGTGCATGGGAGACAAGGTGGGATACAAAAGGTTTACCTGAAACCAAAATTATCTTAAATAGGTTGAATAAAAAATACAATTATTCAACAAAAATTTTCAGAGGGATCCCACTCCACCAGGTAATGACTTTAAAGAATAGATCCAAGTTAATTTTGGATGAGATAGTTACCGGGAGTTATCATTTATCTTCACTAGAAGGGTTAAGCTTAGGCAAACCGGTTCTAACTTACCTGGATAAGAGAACAGAGAAAGTTCTTAAATATATATCAGGATCTGATGAAATACCCTTTGTTAATACAAAGTTGGAGGAATTAGAACTTGTTGCAAAAGCACTATTAGATGATGATGAAACAAGAAATCATATTGGAGAGGACAGTAGAAGGTGGATCGAGACTTTTTGGCAAGACAAGAATTTAGCTTTACAATTTAAGCAAATTTACGAAGATTTACTTGATAATCCGGAACTTGTTACTAGGCAAAAATATCTCAGCTTGAGTGATCCAAAAGAAATTTTCTTCTCTATTTCTATGCCTAATATAGTTTGGGAAGCTAGAAAAAGAAAGTCTTTTTCCTTAAAGATATTTTTAACTTACACCTTGATAAAATTTTTTAAAAATAACATAAAGAGAATTTTAAGTGTTAAATTTTTAAGAGATTTCAAAAAGCAATCGAGATAGTATTTTACTCTTGAAATTTTATTTAACTAAATAGGTAATAAATTAAATTGGGATATGCCAATATAAGGATTATTAATAATCTTAAGATTTTTAATTTCAAAATATTATTTTCAACGTAACAAAAAAATAGAAGATTATTCTTATACAATTTTAAGGATTTTCTCTAAAAATATCTGAAAAAGATATCTTGTATTACGATTTATATAGTCTATTTAATAAAAGTAATGACATTTCTGATATAGAATTTTTATATGGATTTAACAATAAAAAATACCTTTAAAAACATAATTTTCATATCTAAGCCAAGGTGCGCAAGTACATCAATATTTAATTTTTTATATTCTTGGGACGATAAGGTTAAGGGCACAAAACCTCTTTATCACATAAAAGCAAAAAACTTTATTAATGTTGTTGGAAAAGAATTTTTTTATAAAAAGGATTCTTTTGGAATTGTTAGAGATCCAAAAGACTTACTTTCTTCCTGGTTTCATCATCATAAATATGGGAGGAAGATTTCAAATAAAGTAAAAGATTTTTATCCTGAATCGTTTGATAACTGGGTTATGAGTGGTTATGTTACACATTGGCAAAATAAGTGGGAGAGAAAACTTAAAATAAATAACCCTCTTTTTCAACATAAATGGCTTTGCAAAAATAAAAAATTCTTGGTAAAAAAAGTTTTTAAATTAGAACTTTTAAAAAATACAAGGTATGCAGGAATAGACTTCAGTATGATCCCAATTGAAAATATTAGTAATCATGATATACAAAATATCTCAACTTCATCTAAAAAAAGGATTGAGAAAGATTTTAAAATAGATTATGAATTATTTAATTATTAAATTAAGAAACTTAAGTTAATAAGCAGTTTATTAATTATTAGTCTTTAAATGCCAGAAACATATTTTGCTTTTTTTACAGTCACTATATTTAAAAAAGTTTTTTAAATATATTTATCAAAGTTATACCATTTTTCTGAATTATTAATCTTTATATCAAAATACTTAGGATAATCCTTTACTACAAATTCAAGTGCAACTTGTTCATTATTTATAAAGCCATATGAAACCATTTTTTTATAGTAAAAAAGGATTTTTTCCTTTAACCAAGAAACATAATTTTTGGGGACAACGAAAGTTGTTCCAATGATTAAATATCTTGACAACTTAAATTCTTTTTCCATTTCAATATTATCAATAACATTAGAAAATTCTTTACCAAACTTTTCATTAATCTCCTTATTTCTAAAAGTTTGAACTATAATTTTATTTTTAAATTTAGAAAAATCTGGCCAAACATCTTCAGGAATTTTTTTAAAAAATCTAGGAATTCCAGCATCTACCCAAATATAATAATCTGAGTGTAATAATTCTTTAGCATTTTCTAAAAAAAAGAATTTGCTATAATTTACTATATTGTATTCTGCAGAAGTAGTTTCGATCCTGGCGCCATAATCTTTTACATTTTCAACAAATTTTTTAGATTCAAGTATCTCTTTAATTTGCTTATAATGATTCTTAAAAAAGTATAATTCATGAAATTCTTTTATTATAAATTTTGTAAAGTGATTTCTTTTTATTTTTTTTAATTTATTATGTGTCTCAGAATTGCAAAATATAATTATTGGCACCTTAAAGTTTAATAGTTTTTTTAAATTATTAATATAAAATTCAAATTTCCTATCTTTTCTATTAATGTCATACAAAGCCGTAACAAAGACAAATTTATTAACTAGTTTCATAATAATATTTTTAAATTCTAAATATAGCTTAAATTATTTTATTGAAAAAAATAATTCTAGATCTTTTGAGAAAAGCTCTTCAATTTTTATTATTGATTTTCTTGATAATTTAATTTTAGAAGAATCTGATTTATTTGAAATATGAATATTTCTTCCGTAAAATCCCTTCAAAGTCGACTCGAAATTTTCAAAACTATATATATTATCAACAATATATTTTTTATTATGATCTGATATCCAATTCAATTGGAATAGAGGATTAGATAAATCCCAAAGAGGATTATTAAATTTAAATTTAATTTTTTGCCAATGAGTTTTACAGTTATCTTTTAAAATCCATTGATCAATAGAGTCAGGATAAAATTCTGGGCCCTCTTTTTTAGGTACTCGATTACTATATTTATGGTACGAGTACCAAGATTTTATCAAGTCAAAAGGATTTCTTATAAAACAGAATGATCCCCTTGAGGAAAATTTTTCTTTACCAACTTTTTTTGATATTGTAATAGCTTTAGTATGATTAAATTCAATAAAACCTCTTAAATTATGCACAGTGTTTGAGCCTGTTTTGGGAATACTTATATAAAACATACTATTAATATTTTTCATATCTTATGATCAATTAATATAAATTTTTTTTAAATTATTTCATATTTAATCTAATATTACTCGAATCAGCACTTTATTTTAAATTCTTGAAACCTTAAACTGGTTTTAATTATATTAAAAGTTTTATTTTTTTTATTTTTATTTTCTGTTAAATAAAACTTAAAGGTTTTCTTTACGAATAAAGCAAAAAGATTTAGCAAAGATTTCAAATTGATTTGATCTACATCGATCCATAAATAATTATTTGATTCAAAGAGTTTAGAAACTAATCTTAAAGATTTTTCTCGAGATAAATTAAATATAGAACTCGACACTTCATTTTCTTTATAGTTAAAGGAATTTTTTAAAAAAGAAATATTTTCATCTAAATTATCAATATTATTTAATATGTATTCTAAATTAAGATTTTCAACAAATATAAAATAAACTTTTTTATTTCTTCTTATTTTTAGTGCATTTAATTTATCATAAACATCTCTAGAACAGAATATTACTAAAGTTATTGGGAGTTTCAACAATAATTTAATTTTTTTTAAATCAGAACTAAAAGAAATATTTTTTGTAAAGATTGAAGTGATTAAAATTGCATTCTTTTTCCTTGTAATTTCATTATGAATTTTTTTATACCAACTATTTATTTTAAATCTATAAAAAAAAGAATGACTTCTTTCATGTAAAAAATAATGAATAAAGCAGCATGAAATTCTTGTTTTATGTAATTTATTAAAATAAGTTCCATCCCTACAATGAGCTAGATAAGGTAAAACAATATTTGAATTTATATTGAAACTTATTATTGGGCAATCTAAATAATTTATAGGTTTTAAATTATTTTTAGCCATAGCCCATGCAAAAATTACTTCATCTGTCATGCCATTCCTGAAATTCCTCAAAAAGCCCAACTGATCGTATTTATTTAATGCGTATTTACAATCACTATAAAATTTATGAATGCTTTTACTTTTTAAATTAAAAAATAAAATCCCACCATGCAAAACTGGAATCTTCAATTTTAGTTTTTTTTCTATATTTTTTATATGTCCCCAATGCCAATTCTTTTCTTTATCATCTCCCCAACATATAAATGGAGAATCATTATTACTAAGATAATTCCAAATGAAATTTGTATCTCCAACACAAACCATATCACTATCTAAAACTAAGGTTTTACTAAATGGTGTATATTTTATGACATTTACTCTAGGTTTAACACAAAATGCATTATGAGAATTATCATCTCTTAAATCGATTTCATCTACTGTAATTACATAATCGAATATCTGATTTTTTCTTAAAGTCTTTTTATCTTTTAAAGATGTTAATAAGCAAAAAGGTCTTTGCTTATCATATATTTTTATAGTCTCAATGAGTCTTTCACATTCAAGAATATATTTCTTCCCAAAACCTAAAACAAGATATCCTTCGCTATTATCTTTGATCATATGGAAAAAATATAGTTTTTATTTATTGAAAGTATTTTTTATTATGCCATCTTCAATAACATAAATGTTATCACAATAATTGATAAAATTTTCTTTATGAGAAATTAGTATAATTGTAATATTATTTTTAAGTTTTTTAATAATTCTTTTTAAGTTTTTTTGAGAACTAACATCTAAATTATTAGTTACCTCATCTAATATTAAAATTGGATTTTTCTTATAAAGAGCTCTTGCTAATGCTATCTTCTGTTTCTGACCTCCACTAAAAGATGATTCATTTATATCAGATTCTAATCCTTTAGGTAATTTAGATATAAACTCATTCATTTCCACCTCTTGTAAAATATACTCCAAAAATAGAAAATCTACATTTCTAAGATCTTTTTCATAAGTAATATTTTCCAAAATTGTTTTTTCACCCAAAAAAGGTGTTTGAGAAACATATGAAATTAATTGCCTATATCTAAAAATATACTCAAAGTCAAAATCATAAAGATCATTACCATCTATCAATACTTGTCCTGAAATAGGTTGAAGAAGTCCCATAATTATTTCAATTAATGTACTTTTACCTGATCCATTAGAACCACATATACCAATTATTTGATTTTTATGAATTTTTAGATTTATTTTTTCCAGATTAAAAGCCTCGTTTTGTCCATAATTAAATGCAACATTTTTTAGTATTATTGAATTTTTAAAATCAAGCTTTTTTATATTTTTTAATTTTTCAATTTTTGAATAATTAAAATATGAATAGTCCAAAATTTCCATAACTACTTTTATTTGTTTCTGTTTAGTTTCTATACTTCCCATTGCAGCAAAAATTGTTTGTAATGATGGCAAAATTTTTAAAGAGGCAAGACATATAGATCCCATTACTGGAATAATTGTTGCAGAACCAGATCTAAAAGTAATAACTAAATAAGTAATTAAAATCATACCTGAAATAATTAAACTCTCAAATGCGTATCTAGGGAATGAGATCAAAAACAAACTTTTATATTGATTATCACGAATAGGCTTCTCTATTTCTAGAAATTTTTTTATTGAGTTTTTCTGTTTATTATTCATTAATATATCTTTGATTCCTCCAATATCATTTTGAAATATTCTTTGTAATTCCCTCTGCAAATTATTAGTTCTCAAACCAATTGAGTAAAGAACTTTTTTAGACCTACTTATTAGAAAATAATAAACTACTCCGAGAAGAAATATCGATACTAATGTAACTTTATGATCAATTAAAAGTAATGTTAATACTAGAATTGTTATTACAAGAAAATTAGCAATAATTATAAAAATAAAATTTATTACTGGAGATATTTGATTTAGTTGATTAATCAATAAATTTAAATACTCAGATTTATCTCTTTTTAAAAAATTCAAGTAAGGCTGATAAAGTACTTTTCTATATACCTTTTTACTAATATCTAAGGTAATTAAAGCTGAAATTTTACCCGAATACCATAAATATAAAATTCTTATTGTTGAAGAAATTAAAATTAAAAAAATAAAAATAATTGATGCCACAGGTAATGTATTACTATCTCCAAAAAAACTAGTAAAAATTCTTACTATTATTCCTAATCCATAATGTTGCAATACATATTTACTAGAATCAGAAATTGTAACAAGCAAAGGAATAACCATTGCAACAGAAAACATTTCAGCAATTGCTACAATAAGCATTAAAAAAATTAAAAAAAATATTTGTTTTTTTCGCTTCCTTTCTAAATTTTCAAATATCTTTTCAACAAAAGAATATTTATTTAATATAAAAAAACTTTTCATGAAATATTAATAGACTATAAATTATATTTTTTACTATGGTAAGAAAAAAAACTTTTTGCAAAACCAAAAATTACATTTTTGGAGAAAAATTTATGCTTTATAAACCAAAAAATTACTTTTGGACGTAAAAGAAACTTTAAAATTAAAAAAGGTAAAATAATTCTTTTTATTGAAGGGTTTTTTATTTTATTAATAAAATAAATATATTGATCTAAATAAGAATCGGCAAGTTTCTTAAAAATGAATGATTTGAATAAAATGAAGTCTTTTTCAGAGAAATCAGTAACAGGATCTATTTCTTTATTTTTTCTTAGCCAATAACACACAATTGCAGCTTTACTATCATAGAAAGTTTGTTTTAATTCAAAATCATTTTTGGTAAGCTGATTTTCATGCAATCTAATTTTTACTAAAGGATTATTTAAACATTTAATTTCTGCATGCTCGGAAATCCTTAGCCACAAATCCCAATCCTCGGATCCTGTTAATCTAACTCTATAACCCCCAATATATTCAACTAGTTGCTTATTAAAAAAGGCTGAAGAGTGAGGGAAAAAAGCTTTGGAATTCAAAAGATTATTCACAAGTTCTTTATGACTTGCAGGATAATGGTATTTATATAAATTATTATCATTACTGTCAATAAATAAAGCAGCAGATCCTACTAAACCAATTTTTGGTGATTTTTGAACTAACTCTAGTTGTTTCCTAAATCTATTAGGTTGGCATAGATCATCACTGTCTAACCTTGCTATCCATTGTCCATTACACATGCTTAAACCAAAGTTTAAAGAATCTGCTATACCAGAATTACTTTTATAAAAATATCTAATATTTAATTTTTCTCTAATGAATTTATTTATAATATCTCTTGTTGAATCTTTACTCCCATCATCAATAATAACAAGTTCATAATTTTCTCCATACGAATTAAAGACACTTTTTAAGGATGAGGCTATATATTTTTCAGCATTATATACAGGCATCAAAACACTAACTAATGGCTGTTTCATATGAAAAGCCATTTAAAAAACCTATAAACTTCTGGAATCCAATAACCCTCTTTATTCGCTATTTTTATATTTAGAAAAATACCCATTTTATATTCATTATTTGATGACGAAGCTCCCCACCAACTATAAGTGCTGTTCGAGATAATATGATTTTCCATTTGAGAAATCAACCAAAAATCAATAACAGAATTTTTTTACTTTCCTCTAATTTTACAACATAGTATCTTTTTTTTGGAAATATTTCTTTTAAATTATTCTACAATTCATGATCAGAGAAAATAAAATAAAAAGGATTATCTAATCTATCTTCAGTGATTTTTAATGGGGTTTTTTATAATAAATCTTGAGATTACTTTCAGAATTATTAGAATTATTAAATTTTCTAAAATGCACTGCTAGGGTAGGTCTATTGTCTTGATTTATAATGAAAGTTTTTTTATTTATAAAATTATACGATTAAAAGTAAAATTTTTTTTACTTTTAATATTTATAAAAAATTTTTCACTATGAAAGTAACCATCCATATATAAATTACCGTTAAATTTAAAATTAGATATTTTATTGAATAATCCAATACTATAATTAATTAAAAACTTTATTCTAAGATATAAATCAAATGGAATATTGCTTTTTATAAATTTATAATTTATAAATAAAAATTAGTAAAAAATTATTATGAAAATTAGATTATGTTGTGTCTAATAACTTATTTAAATGAAAGTTTCTATTATTTTAATCTTTAAAGAATCCTAATTTATTATCGATTAATATTGCTTTATTATTATCTTCAGCCAATTTTTAGGAAGCTGCATATTTAAATAATTGATTACTTATTCCACCTCTCAAAATAAGTATAATTTTATTTTTCTTTAAAATAACTAAAAACTTTTTTTTGAATTTTTATAAATAAAAACTTTATTAAAGTTTTTATACTATAATTAAATTGTTTTTCTTGTAAATCAAAATCATCACTTTTACTTATTTGCATTATTTTAGTTTTATCTGTTAGTTGATTCTCAGGACAAAGATAATCTGAAGTCAAAATATGTAATTTATCTCTTTTATTTTGATAATAATCATTAATCAAAAAATTCCAATAAGCTTCGTCCCACCATTTGGTTAAAATGCCATTTGTTAAATCTTGATCTATTAAAACTTTCATTTTTTCCATTAGAAAGATAAATTCTTTTGATTGACCTCCATTTATACATCCTTGAACATAAATAGATGGATTAAAAATTTTACATTTAGAGTCTTTTCTTTTTTCTGTAGGATAATTAGAATTTGGAACATTAATAAAAAGAGGATGTAAGCCAGCAACAATTTTTTTATTCTTAATCCCGAAAAATTCTAAGCAATTAATTTTTTTTAAAAACTTAAAATTAGCATTAAAAAAAACAATATAGTCATATTCTTCTAACTTACTTTTAATTCTTAGAAACATATGATATCTAAATAAGGTTGAAAAAGGAAAACCTAAAAAATCTTGTTCAATATAAGTTACATTTTTTTTTTGTAATAAATTTTTATTATCTGTAAATACGAAGTAATGTTTAATATCTTCTTTACAAAAAAAATCTTCTGAGGATTGATAAAATTGTTCCCAATAAATAAAATAGGAACCTAAGTTAATTTGTAAAATTGCTATTTTCATTAATTATCATCGTACAATGGAGGATACTCTTCAGCAAATTTGATTAAAGAGAAATTTTTTATTCCATATTCCCTTATTTCCTTTCTTCTAGATGAAGACTTTTTAATATTATTTTCTATAATTTGATTTAAATAAGAGATATTTTGAATGTATCTTAATGGAACAACATCTATAAATTCCATATTCCTATCGAGATTTGCTGAAGCTTCTTCTGAAACAACTACCCCTAGTCCAGCGACTAGTGCTTCTGGAACAACTAGCGCATGAGCCTCTCCCTTACTTAAAAGAACTAAGGTTGAAAAACTGGTTAAATTTCTATAGAGCTCTTCTCTATTCCACTCTCCTAGATAATTTTTATTTTTATGATCAAATGACTTATCTGCTATTGGTCCAACAAAAAATAATTTATTAATTTTCTGCAATTTAGATTGATTTTTCCTACTTTCAATCTTTCCCACACAAATTGCTAAATGATTAAAATTTGATTTTTGAAAAGAAATTGATTTTTCATTTATATAGTTTTGAAACAAAAAAAGTTTTTCCGAATAACCATATGATTTATAAGTTTCAGCATTATTCTTTGAAATACAAATTATTTTTTTGTTTGAATTACTAATAATTTTAATAAATTTAGGGAAATATAAAATCAAAGAAAGGAGTACTTCATCAAATCTAAAAAGGATTAAAATTTTATTAGGAATTATATTTACAAGAAATCTCAAAAATTTATATTTATATTTACTTTTAAAGATACTTGAATATTTTATATATTGATCTGTATAGGGATAATGAGCAGTAAAATAAAAATTGGCATTAGGATATAATTCTTTATTACTCAAATAATCTTCATAATGAAGATGTATAATTTGAGGATTAGATTTCAAAATTAATTTTTTTCTTTTTTCAAGATTTTTTTCATTAACTACGGTAATTTGATGTCCTAATTCTCGTAATTTTATAGCATGGTCATTAATTAATATTTCAGTAGCTCCCCATCCAACTGGTGGAATTTGCATTATACCTGGTCCAATAATTGTAATTCTCATTTAATAAATTACAAATAAAAATATTTAAAATTAATAAACATATTATTTTTCAAATTCTTTTTTAAATTTTTTTATTATTTCAATTTGTTCTTCCATTTGTTTAGCTGTTTTATTCCAATCATATCTTTTAGCTATTAATTTCTGGGCTCGCTCTCCCATAATAATAAGTTCTTCTTCTTTTGAATCAAATAAACTTTGCACTGCTTTAGCCAATTCAATCTTATTAGGTTTAACATACCACCCTGTTTTTTCTTTTTGTATATCTAGCCAAGGAGTAGCCGTTGTCGTTATGACAGGCAATCCAAAAGACATCGCTTCAGCAATCGAAATTCCAAAAGCTTCAGATAATGAGGGGAGTACAAATCCAGAAGCTTCTTCATATGCAATACATTTTTCTTTTCCAAATACAGAACTCGCCCATTTTATATTTTTTTCTAAATTATATTTTCTTATAAGAAGTTCTATTTTTTTTATATATTTTTCATCTCCGAATCCATAAATAATAAATTGCCATCCTTTAAAATTTACTAAAGCTAAAGCCTCAATAAAAATTTCTAGTCCCTTTATGGGAGATATTCTAGAAAGGAAAATAAGTTTCTTTGAAAAATTATTTTTCTTTAATTTAAGGCCTTTATATAAAATTGGTATTCCCTCAGGAATATATATTTGTCGCTTAAATTTATAATTTCTTTTAAGAAAGCAAGACTGCTCTAACTCAGAAACAGATTGTACTAAATCACAAATTTTTAATAGTTTATTTTCTATGAAAAATAAACTTAACTTTTTTTTAAATTTATTATGACTAAAAGGAACAGGTTGCAACATACCTGCAGGTGAAACTATAAGTATCTTTTTTTTGTTCTTTTTTTTCCATAAATATGCCTCTATACTAGTTTGCTTCCATAGTCCTTTTAAATAAATAAGATCTGGATTAAAAGAATTAATTTTATTTTTCATTTCAAAAGAAAAAGGATATATTTTCGGGCCAACTTTCGATAACCTTTCTACTGAAAGATTATCTGGAAGAATATAATCAATTTCAAAATTTTCGTAATTAGGATCTTCCTGAACTAAAATAAGATGCTTATTTTCTTTATAAATTTTTGATAAACATATTGCTAAATGTAATACAGAAGAAGATAATCCTCCCATTCGTTTGCTTAATGATTCTGTTAAATATAAAATTTTCAAAATAAATTAAAAATTATAATTATCATAATAAATATTGTATCTCTTTATTTTTCTCTTTTAATCTTATCTTATTATATTATTTCTAAAATTATTTTAAAAAGTATCTATAACTTTTCTAAAAATTCTTTACTTCGAAATAATTGATATCAAAAATCAAAATGAATTGGAAATTATCTATTGTATTTGAACATGTAAAAAAATTAATACCTTTCAAATCTCAAAATATAGGCGAGTTTTAGTGAAATGTTTTAGGGATATTAATTGCAGACTAAAAATTAAACCCATTCCAATGTTTTAATTCCCATAATATTTAATTTTTTTTTATATTTAATTTGATCTTCTTCAGAATCCAAAACTCTAGGATGAAATTCAATAATAAGATCATCAACTAAGGTGGAATTATATTTTTCATAATATTCATAAAGTTTATCAACTATATCGTATTCTCCCCCTTCAATATCCATTTTTACGCAAATAAAATCATAAGAATGAATTTTACGCAGATTTACAAGATAATCAATAAAGTTTATTGTTTCAATTTGCCTTTTGCAAAAAAGGTTATCTACTTTTACCATCTTTGGATTAATAGAAGAGCCGCCTCTAAAGTTATAGCCTGATGACTTCGTAATATACATCGTTGAAAGTTTATTTTCTATTCCAACAGCCTTATTAAAAATTTCAATTTTTGGATTTTTCTTTCTGGCTAAATTTATCAATTCATTTTGGATTTCGAATCCCGAATATGAAAAATAATTTTTTAATAATTTCCTATACATATAAAGAACAAATCCTTCATTTACTCCACAATCTATAAAAATTCGCTTATTAGAATTTCTTGCATCTTTTAATATTTCAACAACATTTAAACTTACACGTTTTTTTAAGTATTTGTTAAAACCTGAGACTTTTCTATCAATACTTCTGTATAAAAAAAGATTAAATGGCTTTATCAATACTAAATTTAATTTGATCAGCAATTTTTTCAATAACCTCTTAATTAACTTCATAAATATTTCAAAATATTGAAAAAAGCTTTATAAATTTGCAACAAATGTATTTGAAGAGATTTACATCTGCATCCAACTCAGATTAAAAATGAAGCTAAAAAGTTTTTAAACTTTTTCTGCTCATTAGCTAATATATGGTTTTTTATAATAATCTAAAAATTATTCTTTTTTTACCTTTGGTAATTGTTTTTAAATATTTCTTTTTTGAAAATTTCAGAATTAGTACTCAAATAAGTCTAACTTAATTTTTTCTAAAAATTTACCAAACTGATCTTCCGCCATCCATAATTAAATTATGACCATTCATATAAGAAGAGGCATCAGAACATAAAAATTGTACAGCAGCTCTATATTCTTCTTTTCTAGCCATTCTTCCTAAAGGAATTAAGTTCGATAATTTAATAATAAAATCATCAGGTTGAGAAGTATAAATACCGCCCGGAGACAGTGCATTACATCGAATATTGCTACCAATCCAATAAGTTGCTAAATATCTAGTCAAACCAATAAGCCCTGTTTTGATAACTGAATAAGTTACTGGTTTTACTGGTTGGTCTTTACCCTCTAATTCGCTTTTCATATAAATTCGTTGATCAGGTGATATGACAGAAAGATCTGAGGCAATATTTAAAATACAACCACCTTTTCTTTTTTTTGCCATATCAGATCCAAAAACCTGGCTACATAAAAAAGCTCCAGTTAAACCAACAGCTAATTCCAAATTCCAGTTTTCAATATCAAAAGATTCGAATCTTGTTAGATTATTATCTCCATTATCTTTCTCAACCTTAGGATTAAGGGCGGCATTATTAATAAGAATATTTATATCTATCTCAAGTTTTTGCAACTTCTCATAAAGTTTTAATATTGATTTTTTAGAAGTCACATCCAATTCAAATACTTTTATGTTTGATTCGGAATATTTAGATACCAAATTTTTTTTCAACTCTAAAAGTTTATCTAGTTGGATATCAGTAAGTATTAAATTACAATTTAATTCTAGTAAAGCCAACGCATGCTCCATACCAAGCAACCCTGCTGCACCAGTTATAAGAGCTGTTTTATTTTTTAGATTAAAATTTTCATTTATCATTAACAAGATTAATAATTTTATATTAAATATTAACTTTAATACTAAGACATTTTATGAAAAACTTAAAAGTCTTAATCATTTTATCAATCTCAATTAGAAATTTTTAAAACCGTATATATTATCAATAATTCTGATTTAAAAATGTCCCAAGTGGGATGCCTTTAAACAATAGTTTGTATTTGTTAATAGCCAAAGCTTAACTAGAAAATTGATTAATATTTCGAATCATTTTTAAATTAATTACTTTATTTTGAAAAACTATATAAGATAGATTTTCAAAAAGTTGTTATAGAAATGGTTACTTTTGGATTTTTAAAACCAAATAAATTAAAAAAATAAAAAATTCGAGATTTATAAGATGGAAAAACTTGAAATTTCTGCTGCTATTATGAAAATATATTACTTGAAGAAAAAAATATGAATTCAACATATTTTGATATAACTAATAAAATAGTAATAATCACTGGATCCTCAAGAGGTATTGGTTATGCAATAGCTAGAGGTTTTTTAGAATCTGGAGCCTTAGTACATGGAATCTCAAGAACAGAATCTGATTTATCGAAAGAAAAAAACTATACTCATCACTTAATTGATTTAAAAGATAAAAAATCTATTTTTGATGTTGTAGAAAAAATTGGAAATTATAGAATGAAAATAGATACTTTAATCAATTGTGCAGGACAAACTTTAGACTTAGAAAGCGAAAAGATTTATGATGAATCAATAAAAAATATCTTGGAAATAAACTTGTTATCTCCATATTTCTTGAGTGCCTCTGTTATAAGATTTATGAAAAAAAATGGTGGTTCTATAATAAATATCACGAGCATAGGTTCACATCTTGGCTTTCCAAATAATCCAGCTTATATTTCTTCTAAAGCAGGATTATCAGGATTAACAAGATCTCTATCCTATGATTATGCACATTTAGGTATTCGCGTGAATAATCTGGTTCCTGGATATTTTAAAACAGCTATGACAAAAAAAAGTTTTGATGACCCTTCAAAAAACAAAGATAGGGCTAACCGATCTCTTCTTAGAAGATGGGGAGACCCTAAAGAACTAATTGGTCCAGCAATATTTTTAGCCTCAAAAGCAAGTTCCTTTATAACTGGTACTGATATTATTGTTGATGGAGGATGGAGTATTAAAGGTCTATGAATAATATTGGTTTTATGCAGGGAAGATTATCTCCATTAGTGGATAATCAAATTCAAGCATTTCCCTTTGAATACTGGGAAAATGAATTCCCAATAGCAAACCAATTAGGAATATCTTGCATGGAATGGACTATGGATTATCCTAAACTTCATCAAAATCCCTTGTTATTAGCAAATAATAAAAGAAAAATTTTAAATTTATCAGAAAAATATAATATAAAAATTCCCTCAATAACTTTAGATTGCTGTATGCAAAGACCTTTTTGGAAAGCTCAAAATAAATTTATATTAAAAAGATTACTAGATGATTTCAAATTAATAATTCAAGCTGCCCATAATATTAAAGCTCACATACTAGTTATTCCATTAGTTGACAATGGCTCTATTAGTAGTGAAAAAGAATTAAAACTTCTTAAAAATTCTCTTTACCATTTATCGGAATTTCTTGAGGAAAGGCAAATAAGAATTGCTTTTGAATCTGACTATAAACCTTCTATATTAAAATCTTTCATAGCTCATTTCGACGATAACCTTTTCGGAATAAATTATGATTCTGGAAATAGTGCGTCTTTAGGTTTTGATCCAGATGAAGAATTTGATCACTATGGAGAAAGAATTTTAAATATTCATATTAAAGATAGAGAATTCAATGGAAATACTGTGAGGCTAGGACTTGGAGATACAAATTTCAGTAAAGTTTTTAAAAGCATAAATAAATTCAATTATAAAGGGAACTTAATATTACAAACAGCAAGATCAAAAGATGGTGAGCATGTTAAAGAACTTGAAATGAATTTAGCTTTCATTAAAGATACTATTTCTAAAATTCAAGCAAAATCTTAAAAAAATGAATTTAAGATTAAAAGGTAAAAAGGTTTTTATCACAGGTTCTTCAAGTGGAATCGGATTAGAGATCGCAAAAAAATTTCATAGTTATGGATCTACTATTGCATTAAATTCAAGAAATAGAGAATCATTAGAAAATGCAAAAAAACTTTTTAGTGAACCTATTGAAGTTATCCAAGGAGATATGACATCTAAAAAATCTGCTGAAGAAGCTATAAATAAATTCGTTGATAAATTTAATGCACTTGATATCTTAATTTGTAATGTTGGTAGTGGTAGATCTGTTCCTCCATTAATGGAAAATATTTCTGATTGGGAAAAATCAATTTCCTTAAATCTTTTTTCTGCTATTAATCCTATATCTGTTTCAATAAATCACTTAACAAGATCTGAAGGAGTAATTACTTGTATTTCATCTATATGTGGTGATCAGATGATTGAAAATGCTCCTCTAACTTATTCATCAGCAAAAGCAGCTTTAAATAGATACATTATTAATTCATCGTTTTATTTAGCAAAAAAAAATATTCGTATTAACGCTGTATCTCCAGGAAACGTTTTATTTAGAGGTTCAATATGGGAAAAAAAATTAAAAGAAAATAAAGATGATGTTCAAGAAATGATAAAAAATAAAGTTCCTTTAAATAAATTCATAACCCCAGAGGATATTTCTGAATCTGTAGCTTTTTTGTCATCGCCAATATCTTCATCTACTACAGGCCAAATATTCGTGGTTGATGGAGGTCAATCTATTAATTAATGGTTTCAAAATTTAAAAAATTATTTCAGCCTTATTAGTTAAAAGAGCATACATATTTTGACAAATTTAGAAAAATAATTTTTTTGAAGATTTCTGAAACTTTATTATGATACGATTAAAAAAAATATGAAATTTAGATGCTGCTTATTAAAGCAAAATTCAAAGATTTAAAATATAAGTTCTTTAGAAAGCTTTACAAAGATGGCATTATAAAGACTCTTGGGCAAATAAATATATGGATCTTACATCGAACAAAGATTATTTTAAATTTAAAAAATAGTATAGTTAAAAGGCAAGAGTATCTATCCAAAAAAATATATGACGAATTTGGTGGTTATGTTAGATATGGAGATTTTAAAGGGGTAAAGCTTTATAAAAATAGTTGGTGGGGGAAAACAGACAAAGCCAATATGCTACTGGGTATTTATGAAAAAGAAGTTGTTAAAGAAATAGTAAGTATATCTAAAAGCAAGAGAAAAAAATATTTTATAGATATTGGAGCAGCAGATGGTTATTATGGCATATCGACAATTTATAAGAAACTTTATGAACATGCTTACATGTTTGAGCTTAGCGACATAGGACAAACAATTATAGATTTAAATGCCAAAGTAAATGGAGTTTCTGAAAAAATAACAGTAAGAGGAGAAGTTAGAAATTCACTATATGAATACCTTGATAAAGATATAATTGAAGACAGTTTAATTCTTATTGATATTGAAGGGGAAGAATTTGAACTACTTAGTGATGATTTTATTTATGAAGTAAGAAACTCAATTTTAATAATTGAGTTACATGAAAGTTATTTTGAAGATGGTAAAGACAAATTAAATTCTCTTCAACTTAAATGTGAAAAATATTTCAAAATTGACTACATAATAAGTGGTGGTCGAAATTTGTCGAAATTCCCTGAATTACAATTATACTCTGACAACGATCGGTGGTTGATATGTTCAGAGGGAAGAAATGTTGTTGGGAGATGGATGTTTTTAAATCCTCTTCAAAACGGATAAATGCTTACAACTATAAAAGGCGGTAATTTTGTTTTTCTATGCCTTGAATAGACCAGCCAAAGCCAAGTTTTGATTTGATTGATTTTCTTGTGATATCAACCCAAGTTAAATTTTTCATTTCTGCAAAAAATAAAAATCTTATAAGTGCATTTTAGGGTGCAGAATTGCTTAAACAAGCTTGGACAAGTACGTACAAAAGTTATGTGATTACTAAACGCCTTCTGAAAACTGTTGTTACGACTAGAAAATTAAGTGGAGCCAAGGAGACTCGAACTCCTGACCCCCTGCATGCCATGCAGGTGCTCTACCGGCTGAGCTATGGCCCCATCTTTCCCTAGTAAATATTCAAAAAAAATAGTTACTAGGAGTTTAATAATACCCGATTAAGTCCAAATTAATCAAAGTAATTTTTATTGCAAAATGAAATCCAAAATTTTTTAAAAATAAAATATTTAGGATTAATAGAATTTCTAAAAAACAAATAAGTTTGTGGTTTTTTTTTATTAAATTAGTTTAACAAAATCCATCAATTATTCTCATAAAATTAAATATAAAAAAGCCTAAAAATTTTCAAAATTTAATTTTTTATACTAAAAATGATAATATTATATTGATCGATTTTTTACAGATATTTTTTAAAAAGACAAAAATAGTAAAAATTTTTTAAATGATGAAATATTTTAGATACCTTATATTGATAAGTAATTTAATTTACGCTTTAGATATTTATAGTGAAATCAGAAAAGATAATGATAACAAGAAATTAGAATGGGAAACTTCTGAAAAGGAGTATAAAAATAAGCAAGAAAATTTTATCAATTGGGAAATAGTTCCAAAAGATTTGAAGAATCAAGAAAATTTTATTAATTGGGAAATATTTCCAAAAGATTTGAAGAATCAAGAAAATTTTATCAATTGGGAAATAGTTCCAAAAGAGTCAAATAAAAAAGAAATATTAAAAGGCCTTGAAAAGGATCTTAAATTTACTTCCGAAAGAATTTACAGCGAGAATCTTTTAGAAATAAATCCAATTTTTCCTTTGAACAATTTTACAAAAAATAATGAAATACAAACTTCAATAGAATGGAAATCTTCATTTGGAGGAGGTAAAGCTGGTGGAACAGGTCAGCAGAATAACTCATTTAAAATCGATTATGGACTGGGAGATTTCACTCAACTAACTGCTATTTTTGCAGAAGCAGATGATGATTTTTATAATTATATAAATGGTAAAAGAGCTCAATATTCCTGGCAAAATTATGCCTTATCATTAAAGAAAAAGATTTGGGATTCGCCAGTATCCAATTCGTCAATATCGTTTCAACCTTCAATTGAATATTTTAGGATTAGCAGTGGTTCCGATGAAACAAGGAGTATTTATAATGAAAAAAATGATTTATTTTATAAAGATAATTTTGGGGAATTTATATATTCATTTGCAATACCTTATACGAAGAAAATAACAAATAAATTAAATTATAATTTAGTACCAGGCTTCGTATCTCTCCCAAACAGACTTGGCACAAGAACCACAAGAAATAATTTCTATGGAAATAATTTCTATATTGGTAATGGCTTTACTTTTGATTTCCTAGAAAATTTAACCTTATTTGGATCATTAACCAGTCCATTAGGGCCAGGAAATAATTATTTTGATAAGAATTTAAATTTTAGTAAGAAACAAATTTATAGTGCCGGTATGAATTGGGACCTTAATCAAAAAATTGCGATAGAAACCAAAATAACAAATGGCTATGGATCAACTCCATCTACTGGAATTTTGACTTTACCTTCGGATAATTTGACACTATACACAGCAAATTTTAAATATAGACCTAATGGGAAAGATACATATTTAGAACCTTTAAAGGAAAGAGATAAATTAATTAGTTTTGGAGGAATTACTGTAAATAATGCTTTAATCCCAAAAAACGAAACAGGTCAATATAGTTTAAATATTGATTCAAAAGGTAATTACAATACTTCATATAGTTATTCTCTTTCAAATATTTTCCAACTAGAGTTAATCAATTTGGGAAGTATTTATAATTCAAACAATGATAAATATATAAATAAAACATTTACCGATACTTATCTAGATAAAGATAATTTTAATATTAGATTAGGCGGGAAATTTTTATTATTTTCACCTCAGAAAAATGATGCTTTATGGACATCATTTAGAACTTCCGTAGGTAGAAACGAGAGTTCAAATCAAGGATATATATTTTCAGAACTAATTAACACCTATAGGATAAATAGTTGGCTTGCTGCCAATTTGAGCTCAAAATACTTTTATAGTGGAATAGAAAAATTTGGAGCTTTGGGTGCATCAATGTATTTAAATGTGACAGATAATCTCCAAATCATTCCTGAGATAAATTATTTATTAGATAAAGACAAGAAATCTAACAACACAATTTCAATTAGATATTCTTTCAACGAAAACAAATCAATTGATTTATATTTATCAAATGCACTTAATACTCAAGATTTAGGCCAACTTTTAAGGTCAAAAGATAATAAATTTGGCGTTAAGTTGAATTTGTTTTATTAAGCATCAATCTAAAGGTTGATTTCTATTAAACCTTGCGCCATACTGCTAACAGTCTTCCCTGAAAAACAACATCCTCTAAATTTAATTCAATGGGTTCATAAGCTGGATTAGCAGCCTCCAAAAAAATCTTATTTTCTCTTTTAAAAAAATATTTAAGTGTTGTACCAAGCCCAGGTACCATAGCACTCACAATTGTTCCATTTCTTAGCGAATATGCATCCTTTATTGGTTCCATCAAAACCATATCTCCGTGAGCTATGCATGCATCTATCATCGAGTCACCATTTACAGTTAATGCAAAAATATCTTTCTTTTTTAAGACTTCAGAAATGTCCAATTCTTCATTAACGTCTGAGAAAGTTTCAATTAGACCTCCTGCAGCTACAGAACCCATAATTGGCACTCCTCCTAAGACTTCATCTACAATTTGAAGTGTTCTGGCCTTTCCTTCTTGCCAGCTAATAAAGCCTTTTTGCTGAAGATGCTTAAGTCGACTTTGTATTGGTGCAGGAGATTTCAAACCCATTGCCTGCATCATCTGTCTTATTGAGGGACTATGGTGAAAATCTTTCATATAATTTTTTATCCATATATAAAGCTCATTTTGAGCTTCTGAAAGATTATTATTGTCGGAAGAATTCACAATTAAAACAAATGTACTCTAATACATTTGTACCTATGATAAAAGAAAATTGCAAGTTAAATAGTTAAAACATGCAAGCTAAAAGTGCTTGTTGTGCATGCAATCTGTTCTCAGCCTGCTCAAAAATCCTACTTTTGTCGCTTTCTATTACAGCATTAGTTATCTCTTTCTCTCTATAAGCAGGAAGGCAATGAAGAATAATTGCATCTTTATCTGCCTTCTTTACTAAATCACTATCAATTGTAAATCCATTAAATTCCTTATCCTTCTCCTCCTTTTGATATTCTTCACCCATCGAGGACCAAACATCTGTATACAACACATTTGCTCCCTGTACTGCAGTATGCGGATCATGCATTATTTTCAACAAATTATCATTTTTATAAATTTCACGAGCTTTTTTAATAACATAAGGATTAGGCAAAAACCCCTTAGGACATGCAATCCTTACTTCAACACTTAACAATGCACCACATAAAATTAGAGAGTGAGCAACATTATTTCCATCTCCAATAAATGTCAAAACTACATTTTTAAAATCAAGGAATTCCTCCTTAATAGTCAAAAAATCAGCTAATGCCTGACATGGATGTTCTAAATCTGTAAGTGCATTAATAACTGGTTTGGTAGACCACCTTGCATATTCTTCTAAATCTGAGTGATTAAAAGTTCTAATTGCAATCACATCACAATATCGACTGAGAACTCTTGCTGTATCTTTTATTGGCTCACCTCTACCAATCTGGGAAGTAGTAGGATTAAGATCAATTGTTGTTCCTCCGAGTCTTGACATTGCAACTTGAAAACTAACTCTTGTACGAGTGGATGACTTATCAAAAATTAAACCTAAAACTTTATTTTTATAATCAAAACTTAAGTCATTATTTTTAAAATTTTTTGCAAGCTCAATAATATAATTAACTTCTTTGGTTGACAAGTCCAAGCTAGAAAGAAAATCCTTTTTTTTAAGCTTGTAAGGTTTAAGCATAAATTTATTAAATAGTTTTTAATTCTACTATGCCGGCATTTTACTTTCTGCTAAAAGAGTTTTGAGATCCTCTCCCTCGATCACTTCTTCTTGTAGTATTTTTTGAGAAATCGATTCTAGGAGAGGGAGATTATTCCTTAGAATATTAAGTGCAGTTTCATGAGCATCATCAACTAGATCTCTGACTTCTTTATCTATTGCTTGAGCAGTAGCATCACTTACAGATCTTCTAGGATTATTTCCATTACCTAAAAACTGACCTCCACCTTGCTTGTCGTAGGCAAGAGGACCAAGGATATCACTCATTCCAAAGGTACCAACCATTTGTTCAGCTATGTCAGTAGCTCTTTGTAAATCATTTGAAGCTCCGGTAGTAATCTTTCCAAAGACGACCTCTTCTGCAGATCTCCCTCCGAGAAGTGTAGCTATTTGTCCTTTTAGTTCTTCTTTAGAGTTCAAAAATCTTTCTTCAGTTGGTAATTGAAGAGTATAGCCAAGTGCACTCATCCCTCTTGGAACAATTGAAATCTTTGCAACTTTGGATCCACCAGGCATAAGATGACCAACTATTGCATGACCAACTTCGTGATAAGCAACAACTTTCTTTTCATCATCTTGCAAAACACGACTCTTCTTTTCCAAACCAGCAACAACTCTTTCGATCGCTTCACTTAAATCTTGTTGTTCTACACTTTTTCTTTTAGCTCTGGCTGCAAGTAAGGCTGCCTCATTCACCATGTTAGCTAAATCAGCGCCTGCAAAACCACTAGTAGCTTGTGCAATAGAATCTAGATCTATTGATTCTGCAAGTTTAACTTTTTTTGTATAAATTTCCAATATAGTTTTTCTGCCAGAAAGATCAGGTCTATCGACTAAAACTTGCCTATCAAATCTTCCAGGTCTTAATAACGCAGCATCAAGAACCTCTGGTTGGTTGGTTGCTGCTAAAACTATTACTGGCTTATCAGCTGAGGCAAATCCATCCATTTCAGTAAGAAGCTGGTTTAAAGTTTGTTCTCTCTCATCATTTCCACCAACAACTCCCATGGATCCCGAGCGGCTTTTACCAATTGCATCTAATTCGTCGATAAAAATAATGCAAGGAGCTTTTTTCTTGGCTTGTTCAAACAAATCCCTAACTCTTGCTGCACCTGCACCAACGAAAAGCTCAACAAATTCAGAACCTGAAATAATAAAGAACGGGACTTCTGCTTCACCAGCCACAGCCTTTGAAAGAAGAGTTTTTCCTGTCCCTGGAGGTCCTACAAGAAGTACACCTTTAGGTATACGCGCACCAATATCAGTATATCTTTCTGGTTTTTTTAAAAAATCAACTATTTCTGTTAATTCATCCTTAGCTTCATCAACTCCTGCTACATCTGCGAATGTTACTTTTGATTCGTCATCAGGTACATAAACTTTAGCTTTACTTTTAGTAAAACTTAAGGCCCCTTGAGCACCTCCTCCTCCCATACTTCTTCGAGCGAAGAATTGCAAGACAAGGATAAAAATCAAAGGAGGAACAACCCAGCTCAATATAGTTGAGAAGAAATTAGGTTTCTTTGGAGGAGCAGCAGCGAATTCCACCCCTTTACTTTCTAACCTTTGGGGCAGATCCATATCAAAAATTGGGGTAGTTGCTAAAACTGAAGGTGCACCCTCTTCAGCACCATTCAACTCATATCTGATTTGTTCTTGGGTGATGTATGCTCTCTTTACCTCTCCATCATTAACTTGATCAATAAATAAGGAATAAGGGACCCTAGGGATTTGCATATTTTGGTTAGGGAAAAGGCTACTAAATAAAAGTAGTGCTCCAACTCCTATCAAAATGATATTTACAATTCCAAATTTTCTATTAGGTTGATTATCGTCTTGTCTTATTGGCATAATAGAGAGCAATTTTGATTTCATTATAAACTAAACCAACAGGTTCCGTATCTGTATTGTTTTTTTTGGGTAAGAACCGTACGGTACTTTAACCCATAAAAAATACCTCAAAAATTAATTTTTGAATGAACTCTTGACGCATATATCATTACCAATCAAACTAAGCTGCGATTCGCTTAATTTAATGATTTCATGCATTTCTTCAAACTCGAGATCCCCAAGGGGATTCATACTATTTTCTCCGCCTAAAATTTTTGGAGCAATAAAAGTTATAATTTCCTGAATACAATTAGATTTCATAGCGGCGGTAGCCAATCGAGGGCCACATTCCCATAAAACTTTATTACAACCCCTTTTAGCTAGTATTTTTGAAATTAGCTCAGGATTATCTGATGAAACCTTTTCAACTTCAACACACTTTGGAATCCTACTAAGGTAGTTTTTGTTTGCTGTAGAAGAATCATAAATAACTATTGTTTTTGCATTATTACAATCCCAAAGATTAGATTTTGTTGGCAGGTCTAAACTTTTTGTGAAAACAACTCGCAAAGGCTCAGGATTTTTTGAACCTCTAGTAGTTAAAAGGGGATTATCTCTTCTTAATGTGTTTCCACCAATAATTATTGCATCAAATTCTGCTCTAAAAGAGTGTACTAATGACCTTGATTCTTCATTAGAAATCCATTTACTTTTTCCATTTTTTAAAGCTATTCTTCCATCAATACTCATTGCCCATTTAAAAACACCAAATGCCTTTTGAGTAATATTCCTATGAATGAAAGCCTTGTTTAAATCTAAGGATTCCTTTTTACATAATCCTAAGTGAACTTTTATTCCAGCTTCTTTTAGCAGCTTAATGCCTTTACCAGCGACTCTTACATCAGGGTCTTTAATTGATATATAAGCCTTTTTTATCCCAGAGGATATCACCTTTTCTACACATGGAGGTGTTTTACCATGGTGACAGCAAGGTTCAAGATTTACATAAATTGACCCACCTCTAGCATCTTTTTTTAAATTATTAAAAGCCATTGCCTCAGCGTGAGGCATACCAGCCTTGTAATGAAATCCTTCTGCAATAAGCTTTCCATTCTTATCAAGGATCACTGCTCCTACCCTAGGGTTAGGACTTGTTGTATTTTTGCCTAAAGAAGCCAAAAAAATTGCT
>CACASR010000016.1 GCA_902535175.1 uncultured Prochlorococcus sp. | reverse complement strand
TATTCCCGAACCAAAGTTAGGAGAATTTGATGATAATTTTACTTGGTCCGCAATGGTATTAGCTGCTCAAGGAAAAAAAATAGATCAAATATCGATTGATGAAATTGATTGGTTAACTAAATTACGGAGAGGATTAGAAGAAACTCGAAAAGGATTTGTTACTGAATTATTGGATAAATTGGGGGATGATCCTCTTACTCCTGAATCTCTTGATGATTTAGAGACTTTATTAATAAGAGCTGATGTAGGGATTGATTCAACCGATAAAGTTATAAGTTCTCTTAGAACAAAATTAAACGAGGAAGTAGTGGGTGGAGAAGCAGGAATAAAATTTTTGAAGAAGGAATTAAAATTTATTATTGATAAACCAATAAAAAATTCGGGCTCTGATCTCTTAGTTCCCCAAAAGGGTAAGCTAAATGTCTGGTTATTAGTAGGAGTAAATGGTGTTGGTAAAACTACTACACTAGGAAAATTAGCATATTTGTCATCAAAAAGTAATTATAAAACTTTAATTGCTGCTGCTGATACTTTTAGAGCGGCTGCAGTAGAACAACTAAAAGTTTGGGGAGATAGAAGTAATGTTGATGTTATATCTAATCAATCAAAAAATGCTGATCCAGCTGCTGTAGTTTTTGATGCAATTAATTCTGCAAAAACAAGAAATGTTGATTTATTACTTGTTGATACAGCTGGTAGATTGCAAACAAAAAATAATCTGATGGATGAATTAGCAAAAATAAAAAAAATTATTGATAAAAAGGTCCCAGATGCAATTGTTGAATCATTATTAGTTTTAGATGCAAGTCAAGGACAAAATGGCTTAAAGCAAGCAAAAAGTTTTGCTAAATCAGCAGATTTAAGTGGAGCAATTATTACTAAATTAGATGGCACTTCTAGAGGAGGAGTCTCTCTAGCTGTATCTGAAGAAGTAAATTTGCCTATAAGGTTTATTGGAGCTGGAGAAGGGATAAAAGATTTGAGACCATTTAATAGTTATGAATTTGTAGAGGCTATGCTTGCAGATAAATAAATATTTAATTAATTTTTTTTAAAAACTAAAATTTAATGTTAAAACATATTTATCTATCATATTTGTTTTGACAAATAATCAAAAAGAGAAAATATTTTCGAATAAATTTATTCAAAATTTTTTAGAAAAAGATCCTAAAGTAACTCAAAAAAATAAATATAAATTTGCTGAAATCGCATCTTCCTTAGCATATTATTTAAAATCATTTTCCAACATAAATAAATTACTGGATTATGTATGCTTAATTTTTAAACATATTTTTTCTGAGAATATAATTTTAATTATTCCTTTAAACTATGAGGGGGAGATATGGAATGAAAATATAAAAATATCTGCAAATTATGAATATTTAATAATTCAAGAAGAAATTAATAGTTTTTTAAATCAATTTCATTTTTCAAAAAATTTTAAAATAAAAGAAATTCTACCTTTTGAAAATGCATTAAAAAATAAATTTAAAGAATATAAAATTGAAACAAAAAAAATAATCTCTAGGAGTAAGTGTAGAGGATTTATTTATATTTTTAGCAAAGATATATCCATACAGTCGATTACTGAAGATAGTAATTTTAATTTTATTGAAAATTGTCTAGCTGTTGGATTAGAAAATCACTACTTGATAAAAACAAAGAAAAAGCATGAAAATGTAGATAGAGAAATTTCCACGGGTGCTGAAATTCAATCTCAATTACTCCCGGATTATTGTCCAATTATCCATGGTTTAGACCTGGCGGCACATTGTAGGCCAGCTCTTCAGCTCGGTGGGGATTACTATGATTTTATGTGCTTAAAGACGAATATCTCTGAAAAAAGGAAAGAAAAATCAAGATGGGCCTTTGTAATAGGTGATGTAATGGGTAAAGGGATTCCAGCTGGTCTTTTAATGACTATGTTAAGAGGAATGCTACGTGCAGAGGTTCTTACAGGTCTGCCTCCAGATAGAATTTTGCATGATTTGAATCAACTAGCAATAAATGATTTAGATCAATCGCATAGATTTGTGACATTATTTTACTCAGATTATGATCCTAGAACTAGAAAACTGAGATTTGCAAATGCAGCACATAATCCTCCTCTGCTCTGGAAAAGTGCAGATCAGAAAATTATTAAATTAGATGCAAAAGGATTTGTACTTGGACTGCAAAAAGATGCTGAATATCATTGTGGTGAAATCAAGCTTAACCAAAATGATTTAGTTCTTTATTACACTGATGGAGTAATTGATACTTCTAACTCTTTAGGACAAAGATTTGATGAGGAAAGATTAATTAAAACCCTTACAAAATTATGCAAGCAATCTTATACTTCCCAAGAAATTTTAAATAAAATATTTAAAAAGTTAGATGATTTTACCGGGCAAAATAGACATCTTGAAGATGATGCCTCAATGGTTATTTTTCAATTGAAATAGATATTTTTTGTCACTTATATAAAATAATGCTTTATTAGAGATACTTAAAGTTACTAATAGATATGGCAAAAGTTTGGAGTAAAAGGTTTGATAATCCCCTAGACCCTTTTATTGAAAGATTTAATGCCTCAATTGGCTTTGATAGAAAGCTTATTTTAGAAGATTTAGATTGCTCGATTGCTCATGCGAAAATGCTTGGCAAAACAAAAGTTTTATCCTCTTCTGAAGCTTTGCAAATTATTAATGGTTTAGAGTTAATAAAAGTTGAGTATTTGGAGGGTAAATTTTTACCTAGTCCACCTTCTGAAGATATTCACTATTGCATAGAAGAAAAGCTAATCAGCTTAATTGGTGAAACTGGAAAAAAATTACACACAGGTAGAAGTAGAAACGATCAAGTTGGTACAGATATAAGATTGTGGCTTAGAAAAGAGATTGACAATATTGAAATTTTAATAACCGATTTGCAAAAATCCTTCTTAAAACTTGCCAAATCCAATATTTATACCTTAATTCCTGGATATACCCATATGCAAAGAGCTCAACCATTATCTTTGGCTCATCATTTATTGGCTTATGTAGAAATGCTCCAAAGAGACCGTGAAAGGTATAAAGAAGTACGCTCAAGAGTTAATATTTCTCCCTTAGGAGCTGCAGCATTAGCTGGAACAAAAATAAAAATAGATAGGCACTTTACAGCAGCAGAATTGGGTTTTAAAAAAATTTATAAAAACAGTATTGATGCAGTAAGTGATAGAGATTTTTGTATAGAGTTTGTTTCTGCATCTGCTTTGTTGATGTCTCATTTAAGTAAAATTTCAGAGGAAATAATTTTATGGGTAACTGATGAATTTTCTTTTGCAAAATTAACAGATAAATGTGCCACAGGAAGTAGCTTGATGCCGCAGAAAAAAAATCCTGATGTTCCAGAATTGATAAGAGGTAAGACAGGAAGAGTGTATGGACATCTTCAAGCATTGTTAACGATGGTCAAAGGGGTACCACTTTCTTACAATAAGGATTTTCAAGAGGATAAAGAGCCAATATTTGATACTGCAGAAACAATATCTTCTTGTGTTAAAGCAATGACTATTCTAATTAATGAGGGCATTGAATTTAATATTCAAAATCTATCTGATTCTGTAGAAAACGATTTTTCTAATGCTACTGATTTGGCAGATTACTTAGTGGGTAAAGATGTTCCTTTTAGGACCGCATATCAAGTTGTTGGTCAAATGGTTAAATATTGCCTTGAGAGAAAAAAGTTATTTAAAAATCTCAAAATTGAAGAGTTTAAAAAATTTCATTCCGAATTTGATGAGGATGTTTTTGTGGATCTTAAACCTCTTAATGTTGTTAAATCAAGAAATAGCGAAGGTGGTACAGGTTTTGTTCAGGTAGAAAAAGAGGTAAATAATTGGCAAAAAAGATTGTTAATTTGAATCTCAATTATTTTTCTACAACAAGGGTATGCTTTGAAGTAGAATATTAAAGCAACGCTATGAAACTACTCATTGTAGTTTTTTTATAAGGTAAATTTTTTTGTTGAGTTTAAAGTGAGTATTTTTGTTGGCAATTTGCCGTTCCGCGCAGAGCGTGAAGATGTTATACAGTTGTTTACCCCTTTTGGTGAGGTTTTAAATTGTTCTCTTCCCTTGGAGAGAGATACTGGAAGGAAAAGAGGATTTGCATTTATTGAAATGTCAGATGAAGCGATTGAGTCAAAAGCTATTGATGGTTTGCAAGGCACAGAACTTATGGGTAGACCATTAAGAATTAATAAAGCTGAGCCTAGAGGTTCTGGTGGATCTCGCAGGGGAGGAAGAGGAGGCTATGGCGGCGGTAATAATGGTGGCTACGGTGGTGGCGGCTATGGCGGCGGTAATAATGGTGGCTACGGTGGTGGTGGCGGCTATGGCGGCGGTAATAGTGGTGGTTACGGTGGTGGTAATAATGGATCTAATATCTCGAACGCTAATAAATCTTCTGGAGCAGAAGGTTGGGAAGACAGAAGTTACGGAAATTCTTCTGATAATTCTGAATATGAAAATGGTAGGAGCAGAAGGAAAAGGGGAGTGTCCAATGAAAGCAATGCTTCAAACGAGACAAATTAGTAACCCATTTCTTCAAGCGCTCTCGTTAATTTAAATAAATATTCTATATCTAATTCTTTTTTTATAGATTTATTTGAAATTTGATTTCTCCAAATTCTGGCTTTAGGTATACCTTCAACTAAATTTATAAGATGTTTGCAAATATCCCAAGATTTTCCTCCGTTACTTAAATGCGTTTCTATGTATGGAATTAAGGAGAAAATAATATTTGAAGCAGATTTGGGTTTTTTATTAATTCCATAAATCTTTTGATCAATTTTAGACCATCTCAAGGGATGTTTATAAATTGACCGTCCAATCATGACCCCATCAAAATCATTCAAGGCTTTTAATGATTCATCGATATTTCTTAAACCCCCATTGATTTCTATTAATAATTCTGGATTTGATTTTTTCAATTTTTTTACTACATCATAATTTAGTGGCGGTATGGTCCTGTTTTGTTTTGGATTTAGACCTTTTAATATTGCTTTTCTTGCATGAACTGTAAATCTGTCAGCACCAGCATTTGCGATAATTCTTACGAAATTATTCAAGTTACCGAAACTATCAAAATTGTCTACACCGATTCTATGTTTAATCGTAACTGGTAAGTTGCAATTATTTTTTAAGGACTCTATACAATTTGCTACTTTTTCAGGTTCTTTCATAAGTGAAGCGCCAAAATTTCCAGAACACACTCTTGGACTCGGACAACCAACATTAAAGTTTATTTCGTCATAACCCCAATCTTGTGCCATTTGGGCTGCCTCTCCAAGGATTTTAGGATCGTCCCCACCAAACTGAATCGAAATTGGGTGTTCTTCAACATTAAAGTCTAAAAAATTTTCTTTTTTATTCGTATAAACTAAACCCTGAGCTACAATCATTTCTGTATACAATAGAGCTTCAGAACTTATTTTTCTCATTATCATTCTGAAATGTTTATCAGTACAATCCATCATTGGAGCAATACTTAATTTATGAATATTTTTCATAGAATTAGGCTGATTGAAATCCATTACTTTTTTGTGATTTAAATATATGAATCAATTTCTATCAAGAAGAACTTTTATTTTAATTCCTGCCATGTCATTCTTAAAAATAATCTTTAAGCCCATGCAAGTATATGCATCTTCACTTGCTTCTAAAGAAGAGTGGAATTTTTCAAAAGATGAATGGAAAGCTAGGCTTAGTCCTGAATCTTATTATATTTTGAGGGAAGAAGGGACTGAAAGAGCTTTCAGCAGTCAATTAAATAATGAGAAAAGAAAAGGGATTTTTCACTGTGCAGGATGTGATTTGCCACTCTTTTCCTCAGATAAAAAATTCGATAGTGGTACAGGATGGCCAAGTTTTTGGGATTCAATTCAAGGATCAGTAGAAACAAAAGTTGATTTCAAGCTAATTGTTCCAAGAACCGAATATCATTGCTCTCGATGCGGAGGTCATCAAGGACATGTTTTCAAAGATGGGCCACTTCCCACTGGTAAAAGATACTGTAACAATGGATTAGCATTAAAGTTTGTTCCTGATTAAATATTTGTGCGGCCTTCCGTAACTTGTTTTGTGCATCACTTTATTAGAGAATAGTTCTATTAAATTTCAGAAAAATGATTGAAAATCAATCAGACAATATTGATATTAAAGAAAATGATGTTTCTAACCAGGATAACGCTCCTGAAGACATAACATCTTTACAAAATTCAACCACCGAAAATAATGAATTATCTTCTCAAAAAACAGAAGAAATAAATACTGAAGAATTAAAAAATACTATTTCAAATAATGACGCAAGATTAGAACAATTAGAAAAAGAGCATGAAACATTAAAGAATCAATATGTAAGGATTTCAGCAGATTTTGATAATTTTAGAAAAAGGCAGTCTAGGGATCAGGACGATTTAAAAATTCAACTCGTTTCAAAGACTTTAACTGCAATACTTCCTATTATTGATAATTTTGAGAGAGCAAGACAACAACTTAAGCCCGAAAGTGAAGAAGCTCAATCTCTTCATAGAAGTTATCAAGGATTATATAAACAATTGGTAGAAGTTTTAAAACAACAGGGTGTTTCCCCCATGAGAGTTGTTGGCCAACAATTTGATCCAAACTTACATGAAGCTGTATTAAGAGAGCCTAGTGAAGAGTTTGAAGAGGATTTTATTATTGAAGAATTGCAGCGAGGATATCATATAGAAGGTAAGGTTTTGAGACATGCATTGGTTAAGGTTTCTATGGGGCCTGGTAAACAAAATTCACAACAGGAAGTAGAAAAGGATACAGTTGAAGAGGATGTTGATTCAGAGGTAAATACTTCTGAAGATGTATAAATTCCAAATTCTTATTTAAGCATTATCTAATGGCTGATTTTTACCAAATACTTGGAGTTTCAAGAGATGCTGATGCGGATACTCTAAAAAGGGCTTATAGAAAATTAGCAAGGCAATATCATCCTGATGTTAATAAAGAACCTGGTGCTGAAGATAAGTTTAAAGAAATTGGCAAGGCTTATGAAGCATTAGCTGATCCTGAAACAAGAGCTAGATATGATCAGTTTGGAGAGGCCGGTCTTGGAGGTGCTGCTGGAATGCCGGATATGGGTGATATGGGCGGTTTTGCAGATTTATTTGAAACTTTTTTTAATGGCTTCGGCGGACAAAATCCCCAGGGTGGAAGATCTCAAAGAAGAGGTCCTCAACAAGGAGATGATCTAAGGTATGACCTTAATGTTGACTTTAAAGATGCAATATTTGGGCAACAAAGAGAAATTAAAATTCCTCATCTTGAGACATGTGAAGTCTGTAGGGGAATAGGAGCCAAACCAGGGACCGGACCAAAAACTTGTTCAACATGCGGTGGAAGTGGACAAGTTAGAAGAGCAACGAGGACACCTTTTGGTAATTTTACACAAGTAGCTGAATGTCCTTCATGCAATGGAGCTGGTCAGATAATTGCAGATCCATGTGTAAGTTGCGGCGGTAATGGAGTAAAGCAAGTTAGAAAAAAATTAAGAATAAATATTCCTGCAGGAGTTGATACAGGTACAAAATTAAGAGTTTCT
This sequence comes from uncultured Prochlorococcus sp., assembly GCA_902535175.1. Classification (GTDB taxonomy): domain Bacteria; phylum Cyanobacteriota; class Cyanobacteriia; order PCC-6307; family Cyanobiaceae; genus Prochlorococcus_A. Next base: position 17,530 of record CACASR010000016.1, on the reverse strand, counting down.
GGAGAGGGTAATGTTGGTTTGAAAGGTGGTCCACCTGGAGATCTTTATGTTTTTATCAAAGTTAAGAATGATTCAAAACTTAAAAGAGATGGTGTGACCATTTACTCAGAAATAGATGTGAGTTATTTACAGGCCATTTTAGGCGACACTGTCCAAATTACTACAGTTGATGGAAATGTTAATTTAAAAATTCCAAGTGGTACCCAGCCAAATACTACTCTTTCACTTGAGAATAAAGGGGTACCTAGACTTGGTAATCCGGTTGCTAGAGGAAATCATGAAGTCTTAGTAAAAGTAAAATTGCCAACTCGTATAACTGAAGAAGAAAGAAAGCTTCTGGAGGGTTTAGCTTCTCAATATTCAGATAAAAATATTAATTCAAGTAGTGGACTTTTTAGCAAATTATTTGGTAAAGAATCCCAATGACTTCTTTAAAGCATTTGGATCTTAAATCTGTTCCATGTCCTTTAAATGTTGTTAAAATCAAATTGGCTTTGGAGAAGTTATCCACAAATGAACACCTTATAGTTGAACTAGATAAAGGTGAACCAGAAGAAATGGTATTAAATAACTTAAAAGAAATGGGATGTTTGTTTAAGCAAATTAAAGAAAGTGAAAAATTTATAAAAATAAAAATATTGAATGAAAATTAATAGTAAAAATTTAGGTTTAATTACGAAAAAATTTAATGAATTTTTTTTAGTTGACCTAAAAAATCATGAGAAATCTGAAATTAGCGATAAATTTTTATGTAAGGTGAGGAAGTCTATAAAGTTTAAGGATCAATTAATTTATGTTGGTGACGAAGTAATAATTGAAAATATTGATTTAAAAAGCAAACGCGCAGTAATAACAAATCTTAAAAAAAGAAAAAATTTATTAGTTAGACCCTCAGTTGCAAACATTTCTAACATATACATCACTTTTTCAGTTAAAGAGCCAGAGTTAAATTTATCTCAAGTTAATAGGTTTTTGATATCAGCAGAATCTATGGGTGTTGAAGTGTCATTAGTTTTGACAAAATGTGATTTAATTTCAGATAAAAGAAGATCTTCATTAATTGATAAATTTGAGAAATGGGGTTATCAAACAATAACTTTAAATTTAGAAAGATCTGATTACTTTAATAATTTATTAGCTGAGTTAAGGCAAAAAAAGTGTTCAATTTTTATGGGACCATCAGGTGTTGGCAAAACTACTTTGCTGAATATGATAATACCAGGTCTTCAAAATAGTACTGCTCCAGTTTCCAATAAAATTAAGAGAGGTAAAAACACTACTCGAAATGTTGAGTTATTTTCAATATCGAATCAAAGTTATATTGTAGATACACCTGGTTTTAATATGCAAGATCTAGATCTTGATATTAAGTTGTTACCAAATCTTTATTCAGAAATATATAAACAGGTAATCGAAGAAGGAATTAAGTGTAAATATCGTAACTGCTTACATTTAAAAGATGAGGGATGTAATTTAAATAAATCTTTCGAAAGATATTCTTTTTATAAAGAAATGATTGAGTCTTCTAAGAGTCATTATTATCAAAACCAGGAAGATTAAGATTTAATCCACCGGTCAAATCATTCATCCTTTCTTTCATAGTTGTAGTTGATAATTCATGAGCTTTTTGAATAGCTTGTAGAATATTTCGCTCTATTTGTTCTTTATTTGCATTTAAGATATTTTCTTGTACTTCTACCTTTAAGGGAAGTTGGTTGCCACTAATCCAGATTTTTATCATTTCATCATCACTTTTGCCTTCAATCTCCATATTTTCAAGTTCATCTTGTAATTTTTGAGCATCTTGCTGAATTTGTTTAGCTTTCTTAAAAGCTTCTGTAAGTTGTCCAAAGTTAGGAAGTCCAAAACCCGCCATTTTGTAAAAAAGTTTCTTTAGTCAGGATAGTCAAAACCAATCATTCTTACTTCCGGTTGCAAATAAATTCCTTTGTTTTGTAGTACTTTTTGTTGAATTACTGTTATTAATTCATAAATATCTTTTGAACTTGCAGAAGAAGCATTAATTATAAAATTTGAATGCATTGTAGAAATTTCAGCACCGCCAATTTTAAATCCTTTTAAACCCATATCATCAATTAATTTTGCTGCATAATTATTTTCAGGGTTTTTAAAAACACTACCAAAACTTGGTTGATGATATGGTTGTGTTTCTGTTTTTAATTTAAGGTTATTTTTGGTTGTTTGAATTAATTCTTCTAAATTTCCATAAGGTTCAAAATGTAATCTTGCACTAATAATTGTTAAATCATTTTTCTGAAAAGAGCTAAATCTATATTCAAAATTGATATCTTTTTTTTCAATTTCAAGTTTTTCATGAGTTTTATTATTTATAACTTTTACGGAAATAAGATTTTTTGCTAAAGATAAATTACCTGTTCCAGCATTCATATAAATTGCTCCTCCTAATGTTCCTGGAATTCCTACAGCCCATTCCCCTCCTCGTAATCCATTTTTTGCAAGAGAATTAGATAATGTTGGGAGCATTACACCAGCTTCCGCTTCAACAATTCCAGAATATGGCTCTATTTTTAATAATTTCAATTTTTTTGTACATATAACTAAGCCTTTTAAGAAAATATTATTTATTAAAAGATTTGAACCTGCGCCAATTATTTGACATTTTTGTTTGTTTAAATTAGCCCATTTTATTAGACATGAAAATTCTTCAATGCTTCTTGGTTCAGCAAAATATTCAGCTACTCCTCCCACTTTTATAGTTGTATAACTACTTAAATTACAGTTTTTAGAAACAATTTTTTTATTCATAAATTAGTTATTTATTTAATTGTTTTTTTTTCATTCAAAATTGACCAGAAATTATGACAATCACCAGCCCCCATATTCAAAATTAAATCCCCTTTTTGAGTTAATTCGTAAAAATTTTTTGTTACTTCATAATAATTATTTATATAACTAACATTTTTATTTTTGTTATAAATCAGATCAGTGATAATTTTCGAGGTCATTTTATCTTCATTGTCTTCACCTGCTCCATAAATACTGGTTACATAAATAACATCTGCTTTTGATAATTCTTCAGCGAATTCTTTCGTAAATTTCTTTACTCGAGAGTATCTATGTGGTTGAAATATAGCTATTAATCTACTTTTTTGACATGCAATATTATTTTTTTGCTGAATCAATAATCTTCCTAATTTAATCGTCTCTTTTATTTCGTTTGGGTGATGTGCATAATCATCATATACACTTCTTTCATCTATTTGGCCTCTGAATTCAAATCTTTTTTTTGGCAGTTTCAGATATTGTATATTTTTCTTAATTTCTATAAAATCAACTCCTATCATTCTTGAAGCCGCTATTGCTGCGGTGATATTAGATAGATTGTGTAGTCCTGGAATTGGAATATTTAAACTACTAATAAAATTTCCATTTTCATAATATTTTCCAATTGAATACTTTGAATTAATTTCAGTAGGAATTATTGAATAAGCTACGTTTTTAGCCGTAGTGTTTGACCACCTCCATTTAGAATAAAAATTATTTCTTGAGGTTTCACAATCAAAATTAAGAAGTAATTTTTTAGAGTTTTTAGCGAAACTTTTAAAAGAAGATATGACTTCGCTCAAATTAGAAAAGTGATCGCAATGATCAAAATCAATATTATTGATTATTCCGATATCAGATTTATATTTGTTAATTGTTCCATCAGATTCATCAACTTCAGCTACTAAGTATTTTGTATTTTCTAAATGACAATTAGAGTTGTAAATAGGAATTATTCCTCCAGTTATTGAAGAAGAATTACGTGTACATAACTCAAGTATTGTAGAAAGAAATGTACTGGTTGATGTTTTTCCGTGGCTACCTGCTACTGCTAATGCAGTATAAGTGCGCATTAGCATTGCAAGTATCTCTGAACGATGTTTTATTGATAAATTTTTTTCTCTGCAGTACGAAAATTCTTCATTTTCTGGCTTGATCGCGGAGCTTACAACAAAATTAATCAATTTGTTTGTAAATTTTGTTATTACAAATTCAATATTTTGTCGAACTTGTGACGTAAAGATTACTGCACCTAATTTTTCCAATTTAATAGTTTCATCGTTTTTAACTAAATCAGATCCTGAAACTGAACAACCTTTTTTAAGTAAACCTATTGCTAATGCTGACATCCCAATACCTCCAATCCCAATAAAATGAAAATGACTTTTCAAAAGTAATTTTTTATCCAATGTTTATCTTTTACTTAAATCAAAATAACTTCTAGGTAAAATTTTGCTATTTTTTCTTAAAAAAAAATGTTTTTTTTCTTGAATTAATACAAAACGAGACTTATTTGCTTAATAAATCAAAAAAACCTTACGTTATTGCACAAAATTCAGTATGATCAGCAACTTAGGTTAATCATTTAGAAATTATTAGTTATGACTTTGCGTGTTGCAATTAACGGCTTTGGCAGAATTGGACGAAACTTTATGCGTTGTTGGCTTAGTAGAGGGGCTTACACCAATATTGAAGTAGTTGGAATTAACGTTACCTCAGATCCTAAGACTAATGCTCATCTATTAAAGTACGATTCTGTTCTTGGTCAACTTGATGGTGTTGATATTCAATATACTGATGATACATTTGTAATTAATAACAAGACAATTAAGTGTTTCTCTGATAGAAACCCATTGAATCTTCCTTGGAAAGACTGGGGTGTAGATCTGGTTATTGAATCTACTGGAGTTTTTAATACTGACGTTGGTGCAAGTAAGCACTTAGAGGTAGGAGCAAAAAAAGTTATATTAACTGCTCCTGGTAAAGGCGATGGGGTTGGTACGTATGTAGTTGGAGTTAATGCTGATAAATACAAACACAAAGATTATGATATTTTGAGTAATGCTAGTTGTACAACTAACTGTCTAGCCCCAGTTGTTAAAGTTTTAGACCAAACTTTTGGTATTAATAAAGGTTTGATGACTACAATTCATAGTTATACAGGGGATCAACGAATTTTAGATAATAGTCATAGAGACTTAAGAAGGGCTAGAGCTGCTGCTACAAACATCGTTCCTACTTCTACAGGTGCTGCAAAAGCAGTAGCTCTGGTATACCCCGAAATGAAGGGCAAATTAACAGGAATTGCAATGAGAGTTCCAACTCCAAACGTTTCAGCAGTAGATTTCGTTTTTGAATCCTCTAAATCTGTCACAACTGAAGAAGTCAATAATGCTCTCAAGGAAGCATCTCTAAACTCAATGAAAGGCATTATTAAGTATGGAGATGAACCATTGGTGTCAAGCGATTATGCAGGTACAAATGAATCTTCAATTGTAGATAGTGATCTTACTATGTGTATTGGAGATAACCTCGTAAAGGTCCTTGCATGGTATGACAATGAGTGGGGTTATAGTCAGAGAGTTGTAGATTTAGCAGAGATTGTTGCTAAAAATTGGGAATAATTAAAAGTGTTTGAAAGGTTTTTTATTAAGTAATTTGTTTTTTTTATTATCTTTAAATTCTATTGATGGTTCACCATCAGCGAAAAAACCAATTTCATTAATATTTTTATCAAGCTTATGTAAATTCTTAGCCCATTTTTTTGGTAATGAGAAAACTAATTCGTAATCTTCACCACCAAAAAAATAATATTCATCCCATTTCTCTCCTTTAGGCCAATCTTTATCTTTAGGTATTTTTTCATAATTTAAAATCGCTTTACAGTTGCTTGCTATTGCTAAATCTTGTAAGGCTTGAAATAGACCATCACTGCTATCAGTACATCCTATTCTCTTTATTTTTTTATTAGAGCGAGTTTTGAGGAGATTATTTAGAAAATTTGGATAAACTCTAGGGCGACAAAAATGTTCAATGGACTTAATGATTAATCTTTCATTAAGAGAAAATTCATTATCGAAATTAATTTTATTTTTTATCAAAAATCCGAGTTTACTAAGACCATGAATTCCTGTAGTTAAGATTAAATCTCCTGGTTTACATGCGTTTCTTCGTAATTCAAGTTCACCTTGAATTCCAAAGGCCGTAATTGAAATGATTTTGCCATCCCCCTTTGAGCAATCTCCCCCGAGAATTATCCCGCCATATTCTTTTAATGCTTTATTTATTCCTTTGTATAATTCTTCAACCCAAATCCACTCAGTTCTGGCCGGTAAAACTAGGCTTATTGTAATACCTATAGTTTTCTTGCTTCCACTTGATAATAAGTCAGAGATGTTGCTAACAACTGCTTTCCACCCAAGGTCTTGAGGACAAATAGTTATGTCGTTGAAATGAACATTTTCCACCAAAGAATCAGTATTAACAAGTAAATTTTGATTTTTAGCTTTGATTAAAGCGCAATCGTCTGAAACTTGATTTTTAGGCATAAATTTTCCTAGCCTATTTATTAATTCTTTTTCTCCTATATCTTCTAATATTTCCTTATGCATTTAATTTAAGGTTTTCAATCCCTTCTAGTACATCAATAGAAATTATTGTGTCATCTTTAGTAAGCTCTTCTAATACGTCGAATCCATCTACAACATAACCAAAGGCAGCATTTCTCCCGTCAATTAAATTGCGACCTGCTGGATTTAATTCTGCTTCATATAAAAAGAAGAAAAATTGCGATGATCCATCATCAACTGCGGTATTCGAATGGGACCATCCTAGAGTTCCAAGTGTGGCAAAAGGTAATGTAGGCGTCTCTGTGTAAAAACCTAAATCTTCAAAAGTTTGATTATAAAAAGTATCTTTTTCATTAGGAATTCTAATTTCTAAGGGAACGTGACGTTCTTCGTTTGTTTCAGGATCTACATAACCAATCTCTTCACCAATTGGATCACCTGTTTGCAGTACAAAAAATTCTTCTGCTCTGTTGATAGGTAAATCTTTGTAGAAGTTTTTTGAAGATAAATCTATAAATGCTCCTGCTGTAAGTGGCGCGTTAAATCCATCCACAATAGCTTGCATATCTCCTTTAGAGGTTTTTATATTTACTTTTGCTCTTCCCAATAATCTTGGTAAATTATCAAATTCCTGGGGAATAGAGTATGGAAATTCTTTTGGTAGAAAATATTCTTCTAATCCACCTATTTTATCTAGAGCATCTCTTCGGGTAGCTATAAATGAGTATTTGTCTTTTGATTTTGAGTAATCTTGAAGACTATCAAAATTTTCTTTGAGCTCTAAAAATGTTTTTTCTGTAATATTCTTTTTATCGTTTGGTAATTCTTGAATAATTTTACTCTGGTATTTTTTTAGTAAAGATTGACATTTTGTAACAGTTTTCGTTAGAGCGGGCCATCTTCCTCCTCTTACGAGGTCACTAGTTTCTTCCAATTTGTGTTGAAGTTCTTGCAGCTCAACTTGCTTGATAGGGAGTGCATTTCTAAGAATTGCACTAGGGTCTTTTACTGCATTTCCAGTAGGTAAATCAGCTAGTACTTGAATCGGTTTTAAGAGAAAAACCTGTAAAATTACGAACGATAGAATTAAAAAAAGTTTGTTCTGATTTGATAAGAATTTTTGCATAGCACTCTTGCAGGTTTATGATCCTTGGGGATGTAATACAGGAATGATTTCCAGTAACGATTTTCGCACAGGTACTACCATCGAATTGGATGGACAAGTTTGGCGTGTTGTAGAATTTCTACATGTCAAGCCTGGCAAGGGTTCCGCTTTCGTGCGAACAAAATTAAAATCAGTTCAAAGCGGCAACGTGGTCGAAAAAACTTTTCGAGCCGGAGAATCAGTACAGCAGGCTATCCTTGAGAAGTCTAACCTGCAGCATACTTATGTGGAGTCTGGCGATTATGTTTTTATGGATATGACAAGTTTTGAAGAGACAAGACTTACCTCTGAGCAAATCGGTAAAGGTTCAAAGTATTTGAAAGAAGGAATGGAGGTTAATGTAATTTTTCATAATGGTAAAGTTTTAGAAGTAGAACTTCCAATTTCTATTACTTTGAAAGTTACAGAGACTGATCCTGGAGTTAAAGGTGATACTGCTAGTGGGGGCACGAAACCAGCTATTCTAGAAACAGGTGCTCAAGTTATGGTTCCTTTATTCATTTCTGTCGGAGAAATGATTAAAGTTGATACTCGTAATGATAGTTATCTTGGACGTGAAAATTAATTGCTATGAAATTAGATCATGAAGACTTAAATCGCTTAATTGAGAAAATCTCTAAAAGTGATATACAAGAGTTCTTGCTAGAGGGAGAAGATTTTAAACTCGAATTAAAAAGGAATGTATTTGATCAGAACCAAAATATTGACAATTTAGTTTCTAATACTTCATTTGAAAAGCAAATAATTGGCAATAAAAAAACTATTAATGATAATATCCCTGTCGTTAATGAGCCTGAAGCGCCTCAGGTGCCGCCCCCAGGGCGTTCTGATCTAACTGAGATCACTTCTCCTATGGTAGGAACGTTTTATAGGGCTGCAGCGCCTGGTGAGGAGCCATTTGTCGAAGTAGGGAATACCGTTAAAGTCGGTCAAACTATTTGTATTTTGGAAGCTATGAAGCTAATGAATGAAATTGAATCTGAATTTAATGCAGAAATAGTAGAGATTCTCGTTGAAAATGGAACTCCAGTTGAATTTGGTCAAGTTTTAATGCGTGTTAAGCAGTCTTAAATTATTAGTCATTTCTACGGCAGCCTTAATTGCCTCAATCATGCTCTGAGATTGAGCAATTCCTTTGCCAGCTATATCAAATCCGGTTCCATGATCAGGAGATGTTCTTATAAAAGGTAAACCGATTGTGGTATTGACTGAGTAATTAAGAGCTATCACTTTCATTGGTATTAAACCTTGATCATGATACATAGCAAGAATGCCATCATGCTTTATAGCATTTTTCTCATTCCAAGCTTTTACAGAAGAATTCCAGCAACTATCTGGTGATAAAGGGCCTAGTAATTCAATACCTTTATTTTTTGCATTCCAAGTAATTAATGCATCATTGAGCCAATCTTTCTCTTCATGACCTAAAACACCCTCTTCGCCAGCATGAGGGTTTAATCCCGCTACTTTTAAACTAGGGGTTGCAGTGTAGGTATTACAAAAATCTTTTAAAAGATCCAATTTTGAGTGGATTAATTCTGTAGTTAATTTCTTGGGAACCTCAGAAAGGGCTATGTGGGTTGTAGCTAATAAAGTATTAAATCTCCAGCCTGTAATTGGTGATTTAGCTGTGAATAGCATGCCAACCTTTTTTACTCCACATGATTTTGCTAGTACTTCAGTTTGACCAGAGAAGTAATGACCTGCTAAATACCATGATTTCTTGCAAATTGGTCCAGTTACAAGTGCTGAATTAGGATATTGTTTTACAATTTCTATGGCTTTTGTTAAATATTGGAAACTTGAATTGCCGTAACTTGATTTAGGATCATTATCAGATGAAGAAATTTCGAGATCGTATATCTTGAAATTTTTTGGATTCGCAAGGTTTTCTAATCCTAATGATCTAAGGTATTCATATGTATTTTGTAGATTTTTTTTTGATCCAACTAATATAAATTCAATATTTTTTGGTATCTGATTAGAATAAAGTGCTTTTAAGATTATTTCAGGTCCGATACCTGACTCATCTCCAACGCTTAATACTACCTTCAATATTTTATTAGTATTTTGAAAATTCATAAAAAGTTTTTAATTTATTTTTAGCTGTTCAGATAGCAATTTTTTAAGCCTAATTTATAGTTTTTATAAATTAGTTTATATCCCAGTTTTTCGCATAATAGTTTGTTCGAAACTCTTCTATTTTCCATCCAAAAAGATTTAGCGATAGGTGATAATTCTTCTTTTACATCCTCAAATAATATTGGCTTTGGCATTGTTAAACCAAGTAAATCGTAGCAATATTGAATAACCTCTAACTGAGAACAGGGTTCATCATCTGCAATATTAATGATTTGGTGAAACTTTAAAGAATTTTTATTTTGTAATAAAAAAATAATCGCATGTGTGATATCAGCAACATGAACTCTTGAAAATACTTGAGCTTTTTTTAAGATAACTCTAATTTTTTGATTTTTGATTGCTTCAAACGTGGATCTTCCAGGTCCATAGATACCAGGTAATCTAAAAATTTGAACTGGCAAATTAGATTCAATCCATTTTTTTTCGCAATTTAATCTATTATGACTTCTTTTTTGAAAAGGATGAGGCTGATCTATCTCAGAAACCCAACCACCTTTAGTATTTCCATATACTCCTGTGGTAGATAAATACCCAACCCATTCAAGGGGTAAATCTTGTAGTTTACTTTGAAGACTTTCTAGTACTGGATCATTACCATTTATGTCAGGAGGTATGCAACTAAGAATATGCGTAACTCCATCAAAAATTTCTTCATTAGGAACCACACCGTTTTCACTGTTGAAAATAAAACTATTTGGATCTTTTCTTGCAAATCTTGAGCTTGTTAAAACAGTGCAACCGAATTTTCTTATAGTTTTTGCAAAAAAACTACCGCTGAACCCACATCCCAAGATTAAAAATTTATTTTTTTTTCCGAGTAAACTTGCAGGTTTCTTCATTTTAGACTAAAGTAGTACATATGTATTAATTGATGATGAAGATAGCTTTTGAGCCAGATTTAAAATCAAAATCTTTGTGTATTAGCAAAAGTTACTCCCGTCTTGTAGAGAAAGAGGTAAGTTTAGTTAGTATTAAAAAATTCTACCAAAAGTTATTTGTCTTTTTTATTTCATTTTCGACAATTTTAATATTCCCAGAATCGCCAAAAGAAATGGAAACTATATGTGAGAGTTACAACTCTAGAAAAATATGTAATGTTTGGTAGTCAAGCTGCCTTGTATTCTGATTCATCTTTTATGTAATTTTTATTTTTTACTTTAAAGTTAGGATTAGCCCATTGTAGTAATCTAAGAGCTAATCTTAAATCTCCTTCTAACCAAGCTCTTATAGCCATTGCTCTTCTGGGATCATAAAATTTTTGCCTTCTATACCAATACAAAGCATTTTCATCTGATTTATCCCCATTACAGGAAAGACAGGCAGGTACGCAGTTTTCTGTTTTACTTAAACCTCCTTGGCTTCGTGGTATTACATGGTCAATAGATTCAGATGGTTTTCCGCAATATATACAACTTTTTCCTGTAAATTTATGAATAGATTTTCGCCATTGTCTAAATCTGAACTTAGGACATAAATCCTCTAAAAACACCGCATCATTAATATGCATTCAGAATGTTTAATTAAATAAATAATCGCTTGAATATCTTAAAAGTCAACATTTATTTATGCTTTTTTGCCTAAATTTGTTAGTAAAAATATGATTTAGTGTGCTTAGATACAAATATTATTTATTTAATTTAAAAAAATTAATATCTCTTGGAAACTTTATCAATAACTATATCTATCAATTGTTTCATCAGGAAATTCTTCAGTAATTGTTTCATTAGTTTCTTCTAATTCTTTTTCTAATTTTTTTATTTTATTTTCTCTATCTTTTGCTTCTTTTTCTATTCTTTTTTCTTCTTTTTCTAATTCTCGTATTAGTTTTCTATTTGGATGAAGACTATCTAAATATTCAACGCAATAACTAAATTTTTCTCTTTCTCTTATAACTGTTTCAGTGATTTGTGCTGCAGCACTTTTAGGCGAAACTTTAAATAATCCTCCCTTTTGTCTTTTTATATATGTGTAAGCTCCTTCCCAACTACTTTCATGGTCATTTCCACCATCTCTCATAGTACAGTAAATTTCTGCACCAAATGTACTTGCAAATACACTTGGTGTAGTGAGGGTTAGGGGCGAGAAAATTCCCAACACTAATGGTATTAGTTTTGTATTCTTTAATCTTTGCATTAGGCTTTTATCTTCTATTTAAAAATATCTTTTATTGTGAATATGTCTATAGAAATTTAAGATTTAATCACTCCAAATATATTCAAGCATTTCACAACTAAAGGAAGAATTAAGAGTACAGTAATCAATCTTACAGCGTGTAAAGTTGCTACTGCAGGTCCCACTCCGTACTCAGACCCTACAAGACTCATTCCACTAATTCCTCCTGGTGCAGCTCCTAGAATTGTTGTAATGATATCTATATTAAGTAATCTGCTTGTCCATAATCCAATTGCTAATCCAGTAATAACCAAAGTAAAAGTAATTAAAATAGCTGGCCTCCATAAATTTTGAATATCAATTAATGAATCTTTTGTTAAAGATGTACCAATGACTGTTCCAATTCCAATTTCTAACATTGTTCTTGTTCCGATTGGCCAATCTGCGATGTCGACTTTGCCACTTATGCTAAGTATGCTGGAGCCTACCAAAGCGCCTGCTAGAGGAGCTGCGGGAATTCCTGTTTTTAGAGCTAAAGCTCCAAAAATACAGCCTGCAAAAAGATAATAGATTAGATTTATGTTAGGCATAGATTTCTAGGATGTTTGATTATGATATTAGAAAAATTTTTTTTTGTTTAAGTTTATAGTCAAATAATATTTTTAGTTTTCTCTCGTAATGTCCCCTTTTATTGGCATAATATTAACTAAAGCATGATTTTTTATGTCTTCACAAATTTCTTACAAGGATAATACAAACCGCATAAAGAAAAAATTATCTTTTTTTGAGGGTGGCCACCAGCTTGAAAAATTAGAGTTTGCTCTTGCAATAGCTCAAACCAAAGGTGATAAAAAAAAATCAACCGTTCTTAGAAAAAAAATTGTTGAATTAGGTGGAAATGTTGAAGAGCCAGGTACTTAACTTAATTTCCTTCAAGATATTTTGATACCACAGCTAAGGCTTCTCCAGCTTGATGGGCTGAAATTTTATCGAGTTTAAGAAGTGTATTACTTATAGCAGAAACTACCGTAATAATATCTCTATCATTTACATATCCTAAATGTCCTACTCTAAATATTTTCCCTTTCAGGTGATCTTGACCACCTGCAAGTAGAATATCAAAATTATTTTTTATTGTTTTTCTAAATTCTTCAGCATCAATTCCTTCAGTTTTTATTGCAGTAATTGATGGACTTAAATGTTTATCATCAGCAAATAATTTTAGATTTAAAGCCTTTACGGCATTTCTCATCGCTAATTTGTGTTTATTGTGTCTTAGAAAAATGTTATCTAAGCCTTCTTCTCTCATCATTTTTAAAGCTTCATCTAAAGCAAAAACTAAGTTAACTGCTGGGGTGTATGGATTACTGTTAGTAGAAAGACTTTTTCTGTATGATTTTAAATTTAAATAAAATTTTGGTAAATTAGATTTTTCTGCAGCTTCCCATGCTTTTTGGCTCATTGCTATAAAGCTAAGCCCTGGAGGTATCATATATCCTTTTTGTGATCCTGAAGCAACTACATCTAATTTCCATTCATCTACTGGCACATTGCAAGCGCCAAGACTTGTAACGCAGTCAACAATTGATAAAGCTGTGTTGTGTGCACGAATATATAAACTAATAGTTTCTAAATCATTAATTACACCTGTTGAGGTTTCAGAATGAGTTAAGATCACTGCTTTTATCTCTTTTTCTTTATCTTCCTCTAATACCTTTTTGAATTCTTCTGGATCAAGTGGAGTACCCCATTCGGAATCAATTTTTATTACTTCCAGACCAAATTCTTTAGCAACTTTTACCCATCTTTCGCCAAATTTTCCATTTTCTCCACAAATTACTTTATCTCCTCTACTTAAGGTATTTATTATTCCAGCTTCCATTGCTGCAGTTCCACTACCAGTTATCGTTAGAACTTCATTTTGAGTTTGATGAAGCCACTGTAAATTTTTTGTTGTACTCTCTACGAGATCTTGAAATTCTTTACTGCGATGGCCTATTGGATGTTTACTTAATGCTTGCAAAACTTTTTCTGGAACTGGTGTAGGTCCAGGAATCATCAATGATAATTTTTGTTGTATGGCCACTTTTTATTAAATAGGTCATTCTTAGATTAGTTCTCATTGTATATTTTTCAATTACTTGATTTGAAAAAAGGATTTTCTTTACCTTTGTGGGTTGCTGGAGCTGCTAGATCAGCATTAAATAAACTAGTAGGGTTACCATTCAGGAATTATGAACTAATAAAAATTCCTAATGAAAAAAGAGAAATAAAAATCGAGATTCATTCTGTTGGTTTACTTAAAGATGACTCGTATGCATTAGGAATTACCTTTGCAAAGTCTGGCTTAGATCTTGACATTACACAAAACTTAGAAATATGGACAATAGTCTCTTTAGAAAAAATTTCTTTTAATAATCCTGTTCAAACAATACCAATAAATATTATTGCAGGATCTGGTGTAGGTATAAAAGAAGATACATCAGAGATATGCATTTCTAATTTTGCCAAAGAAGTTTTATATGAAAATTTATTAGATAGTATTCCTGCCGGCTTTAATTTAAAATTAGAAATTATTTTCCCAAATGGGGAGTTTTTAGCAGAAAGAACTAGTAATAAGTCATTTGGTATTGTTGATGGATTATCTATTATTGGTACTACTGCTGAGACTTATTCGAGTGCTTCACCTGATCAATTAGAAGAGGCTAAAAATAATCTATCAAAGTTTATTCAAAATGATTTTAAAGGGGAAGTTATTTTCGTTATTGGTGAAAATGGGTTAAATTTGGCCAAAACTTATAATGTTAATTTGCCAATTATCAAAATTGGAAATTGGATAGGACCATTATTGGTTGATGCTGCAATAAAAAAAGTTAAAACTGTGATTCTTTTTGGTTATCACGGGAAATTAATTAAATTAGCAGGCGGTATTTTTCATACACATAATCATTTGGCTGATGCAAGAATTGAGATTCTTGTTTATTTAGCCGTTCAAGAAAAGTTACCAATGGAAATAATAGTTGAATTATCACAGTTAGATAATCTTGAGAAGGCATTACAACTTCTTGAAAGATTTAATAAATCTTTAGCTGATAAATTATTCAAGAATTTATCAAATACAATCGAAAAGCGTTCTTTTACTTATATAAATAGGTATGTAAAAACCGATATGGAAATCGCATCAATTATTTTTGATAAAAAAAGGAAAATTAGGTGGGCTGGAATTAATGGTAATAATTATATTTCTTATTTTCGATGAAATTAATTTGTGATTCATTATGCTTTTGTAAATAAATTGAGTTAACTTTTATACATGAGTCAAATAACTTTAAAAAAAGAACGAGATCCTTCAATATTAATTTTGGATTTTGGATCTCAATATTCTGAATTGATAGCAAGAAGAATTAGAGAAACTAATGTTTTTTCTCTTGTAGTAAGTAATTACATTTCAATTGAGGAAATTAAAAATATTAACCCTAAAGGGATTATTTTAAGTGGAGGCCCAAATTCCGTATATGAACAAAATGCGCCTAAATGTGATGAAAAAATTTTTAATTTAGGAATTCCTATTCTTGGCATATGCTATGGAATGCAATTAATGGTCAAAGAACTTGGAGGAACTGTTATTTCAGCAACCAAAAGAGCTGAATATGGTAGAGCACCAATAAATATAGACCAACAATCTGACCTCCTTTCTGATGTGGAAGATAAATCTATTATGTGGATGAGTCATGGCGACTCTATTAATCGTTTGCCTGATGGATTTAATAAAATTGCTCATACCGAGAACACACTCCATGCAGCAATTTCAAATGATGTAAAGAAATTATTTGGTGTACAATTTCATCCTGAAGTTATTCATTCAGAGTTTGGGATGACGGTAATTAAAAATTTTGTTTATAAAATTTCTTGTTGTGCGGCTGATTGGACGACCGAAACCTACATAGAGGAAACTATTCCCAGGATAAGAGAGCAAGTTGGCAATAAAAAAGTTTTGCTTGCCTTATCTGGAGGAGTTGATTCCTCAACGCTTGCTTTTCTTCTCAATAAAGCTATTGGAAATCAGCTTACATGCATGTTTATAGACCAAGGTTTCATGAGAAAAGGTGAACCAGAATTTTTAATGAATTTTTTTGATAAGAAATTTCACATAAAAGTTGAATATATTAATGCAAGGGAAAGGTTTATTGCCAAATTAAAAGGTATTACTGATCCAGAACAAAAAAGAAAAATTATAGGTGAAGAATTTATTAGAGTATTTGAGGAAGAAAGCAATAGATTAGGACCTTTTCAGTATTTAGCTCAAGGTACTCTTTATCCTGATGTTATTGAAAGTGCCGGGACTAATATTGACCCTAAGACAGGAGAAAGAATAGCTGTAAAAATAAAAAGTCATCATAATGTGGGTGGATTGCCAAAAGATTTACAATTTAAATTAGTTGAGCCATTGAGAAAACTTTTTAAGGATGAAGTTCGACAAGTGGGCGCTGCTTTAGGTCTGCCGGATGAAATTATAAAAAGGCATCCTTTCCCAGGACCAGGATTAGCTATAAGAATTTTGGGAGAGGTGAATAATGAAAAACTTGATTGTTTAAGAGATGCAGACTGGATAGTAAGAGATGAAATTAAAAAAGCAGGTCTTTACAATGATATTTGGCAATCTTTTGCAGTATTGCTACCTGTCAAAACAGTAGGAGTAATGGGTGATAAAAGGACTTATGCATGGCCAATAGTTTTACGTTGTGTATCTAGTGAAGATGGTATGACAGCCGATTGGTCGAAAATTCCTTTTCAGATTTTGGAGAGGATTGCAAATAGAATCGTAAACGAAGTTAGTTCAGTTAATAGAGTTGTCTATGATATTACAAGCAAACCTCCTGGAACTATTGAGTGGGAGTAAGTCTTCAAATTTTTAAAAAATTTAAAGTTTTTTATTTAACCAAATAAATTTTTAACATAAAATTTAAATCGTAATGCCTGATATTATTAAATTAAGTCGATCTACAGTTGAGAAATATCTTAGTTGTCCAAGATGTTGTGTACTGGACAAAAAATATCAAATAAAACCGCCATCATTACCATTTACCTTAAATATAGCTGTAGATAATTTATGTAAAAATGAATTTGATTATTATAGAAAAATTCAGGAGCCGCATCCTTTATTTATTGAACATGGAATTGATGCTGTGCCTTTCAAGCACAAAGATTTAGAGCTTTGGAGAAGTAATTTTCAAGGGATAAGATATCAATCAATTGAACACAACTATGACTTTGGTGGAGCTGTAGATGATGTTTGGCAGAAAAAGAATGGTCATCTTATTATCGTTGACGTAAAAGCAACATCTAGAAATAATTTTGATTGGTTTGATACTTTTAATAAATACGAATATGCAAAAGCTTATAAACGACAGTTAGAAATGTATCAATGGTTATTTAAAAAAAATGGTTTTCAAGTGGCTAAAGAAGCTTATCTTTTATATTTCAATGGCAAGAAAAATGAAGAGTTTTTTAATAACCAATTAAATTTTGACGCATATCTAATTAAATTAGATTGCTCTACTTCATGGGTAGAAAATAAGATAATTGATACGGTCAAATTATTACGTTCGGATGATTTCCCAAAACCTTCCTTAAATTGTGATTACTGTAATTATTTAAAGAAGCGATGGCAGTTATCGATAACTTAATATCAATATGATAATTTTTTATATTCCTGGAAAAATAGTGAATTAAAGAT
>CACASR010000015.1 GCA_902535175.1 uncultured Prochlorococcus sp. | reverse complement strand
TTGCTAAAACCTGCAGCATCATCAGGATAAGAATCGAGATATTGATTCCATTCTTGTAAAGCGAGATTAAATTTTCCGCCTGAACTAAGATCTAACGCATTTTTAAACAAATCCTCTCTCGAAGATAATGAATAGCATGGTGCAATATAAAAAATATTGAAAAAAATAAAAATTAATAAAAAACAAACCTTAACTTTTTTAAAAGTTATCATTTTTTGAATCAATGTACTTTTTTCCCAAAGCAGTAAGCAATCTTCCTCGAGGAGTTCTCGTGAGAAAACCGATTTTTATAAGATATGGCTCAACAACAAATTCTAACATTGAAGAATCATCGCCTAACCCAGATGCAATTGAATCAAGGCCAGTTGGAATATTATTGTTTTGGTTAAGAAAAGATAAATAGTGTCTATCTAAAGCATCCAATCCTTTTTCGTCTATTTGGTAAGAATTTAAAGCTTTTTTTATTAAATTCACTGAGATAGTATTAGTTTTCATAACAACTTGAGCATAATCTCTAACTCGTCTTAACAATCTTAAAGCAATTCTTGGAGTCCCTCGAGATATCTTTGCCAAATCATAAGATGCTTCATCTTCTAATTTGAGGTTTATTAATCGGGAGAAATTAACAATAATTTGTTTTAATTCATCACATGTATAGAATTCAATTTTCTGAGATATCCCAAATCTGTCTCTTAGAGGTGCACTTATTGAGGCTAATTTGGTTGTCGCGCCAATCAGAGTAAACCTAGGAAGATTAATTGTTCTGCAACGGGCTCCTCTATTAGCTCCCATAGTTAAGTCAAGTCTAAAATCCTCCATTGCAGAATATAACAACTCTTCAGTTAACCTATTTAAGCGATGTATCTCATCGATAAATAAAACTTCACCTTCTTTTAATCCAAGAAGTAAACCTACAATATCTCTTGGTCTTTCAATTGCTGGTGCAGTCGCAATCCTACATTTTGTATTCAATTCGTGTGCTATCAAAAAAGCAAGAGTAGTCTTACCTAGACCAGGCTGTCCATATAAAAGAGTATGCTCCAAAGGTTCTTTTCTAATAATTGAAGCATCTATAGCTATTCTTAAAGAAGATTTAAGTTGTTCTTGGCCAATAAATTCTTTTAAATTAAGAGGCCGGGCTAAGTTCAAATTATTATTTCTCTTTTCTTCTGGAATGTTTTTTGAATCAACTAGTCTAAGTTCTTTTTTACGAAAAGAAAAGTCATTATCGCCTATATTGGAAGAAATTATTGCCATAATGAAAGGTTAATTGCAATTGTTCTGAGTAGAAAGATTTTTTACAACTAAAATGGCAAAAAATTCAAACAAAGTTAAAAAAAATACTAATAAAGCAAATAATTTTAAACTTCTAGCTGATAATAGATATGCAAAATTTCAATATGCAATATCTGAAACAATCGAAGCTGGAATTGAGCTTTTAGGGACTGAAGTAAAGTCTATTAGAAACGGAAAAGCAAATTTGAGAGACGGATACTGTTCATTCAGAGATGGTGAGATCTTATTATTAAATGTTCACATTTCACCACATAAAAATGTGGGGTCTTTCTTTAATCATGATCCACTAAGAAATAGAAAGTTGCTACTACATAAAAAAGAAATAATAAAAATGAAATCTAATACTGAAAAAAAAGGAATGACTATTGTTCCATTATCTTTTTATTTAAAAGGCTCATGGATAAAACTAACTATTGGAGTTGGTAAAGGGAAAAAATTACATGACAAACGACAAGATGAAAAACAAAAAAGTATAAAAAAAGAAATCAACTCTGCACTAAAAAGATAAAAGATTAGTCGGAATTATTGAAAGTATCAATCTAAACTTACTGAAGTTGGAGGTGGGGAAGGATCTGGATCTGCAATTAGCATATGTTGCAACACAGTTTCTGGCCTCTCACTATCTCTCCAGCGAATTTTGTATGCAGGCATTTTTGTACCTCTACTTGTAGTTTGCTCTACTGGTTCAATAACCCATCCTCTTCTTGATCGGCCTTGAGGATTTCTTTTTACTACTGCATCCGCGTGTTTGAAACGGAAACCAACACGTTCACCACTCATTTAAAAAATTTCGTATTGGATTAATTTAATTATTTTACTTCATTCGAGGGTAATTTTTAACTTTTTTTTGAAGTTATTTCTGGTTTTAACAATGGGAAAGGGATTACATCTCTAATAGATGAGCTATTAGTAATTAACATAATTAGCCTATCAATGCCAATACCTAATCCTCCCGTAGGCGGCATGCCAATCTCTAAAGCATTTAAAAAATCTTCATCTATACAGTGAGCCTCAAGATCTCCTTCATCTCTAAGAGATTGCTGTAATTGCATTCTTTCTCTTTGATCTACTGGATCTATCAACTCACTAAATGCATTTGCCAGTTCTCGACCAACAATGAATAATTCAAATCTCTGAACTATTTCTTTATTATCATTATGAGGCCTAGCTAAAGGAGAAATTTCAACAGGATAATCAATAACAAAAGTGGGTTCTATAAGTTTTGATTCTACTTTTTGCTCGAAGACCTCATTTAAAAGTCTTCCCATAGTATTTACTTTATTAGAACAATCAACATTGATATTTTTAACGGCTTGTTTTGCTGCTAGAAAGTCTCCACTGAAAGAATCAAAATCAATCCCTGTATATTTTTTGACAATAGCTTTCATGGATATTCTTGACCAAGGCTTAGAAAAATCAATTTCTTTATTCTGATAATTTATAATTAAAGACCCACATGCATCAGCTACGATATCTTTAATCAATTCTTCAGTTAAATTCATCATATCTACATAATCAGAATAAGCTTCATAAATTTCCACTGAGGTGAATTCTGGATTATGCCTTGTACTTACCCCCTCATTACGGAAGATTCTTCCCAATTCATAGACTTTCTCAAAACCTCCAACAACCATTCTCTTTAAATGTAATTCTGTAGCTATTCTTAAATACAACGGAATATCTAATGTATTGTGATGAGTTATAAAAGGTCTTGCTTCAGCACCACCAGCTTCAGATTGCAGAATTGGAGTCTCTATCTCTAAAAAATTTCTATTATCTAGCCATTTTCTTATAAAACTTATACATTTCGCTCTGGTTTTAAATACATTTTTAGAGTGAGGATTTACTATTAAATCTAAATAACGTTGTCTATATCTTTTTTCAATATCAGTCAATCCATGCCATTTATCTGGGAGAGGTTGTAATGATTTGGATAACATTTCCCATTTTTCTACTTTAATTGAAAGCTCACCTTTATTAGTTTTTTTAATAGTTCCATAGATTCCTATCCAATCACCAATATCTACTATTTCCTTGAGATCTTCAAAAGAAAGTAATTTTTGTTTTTCTAAATTGAAATTAATAATCCTTTTATCTAGATAAAGCTGAATCTGACCTTCTTGATCGCTTATTGTGAAAAAGGCAATTTTGCCCATTACCCTTTTTGCCAGAACTCTACCAGCAATAGAAACACTGAAGTCTTCCTCTTGACCATTTTCTAGATGATCAAATTTTTGAATAAGAAAACTAGTAGTATGTGATACTTTAAAGCTTTGTGCGTAAGAAGCAAATCCTTTATTCACGAGTGAACTAGCTTTTTGTAAGCGCGCTTCTTTTATTTCAGACAAAATTTATTTAAATATATTTGTTTTATTTAATAAAATTATCAGACTATTGCTCAACTTGCCAAAGATGTTGCTGTTTCGCCAACTCTCTGAGATGCGTAACCAATCCCTCTAACAGTTAATATTAATTCTGGATTTCTTGGATCTGGTTCCAATTTACCTCTTAGTCTTGCAACATATACATCTACAACTCTTAAGTCTGCCGCTCTACGAGGAGGATAGCCCCACAGCTGTTCCAAAATTTCTGCTCGAGGAACAACCTTACCAGGTTCGTCAAATAATAACTCTAGGAGACTAAATTCAGTATAAGTTAGACTAATTCTATCTCCAGCTCTAGAAACTTGTCTGCGATTAGTATCAACAACTAAACTTCCAAATTTCATAACTCCTTTCCCTGAAGGAACTTCTTTGGTTTCAGTAACCGATACAGTTGGCCCCATTCTTCTCAAAATTGTAGCTATTCTGGCCTCTAATTCTTTTGGGCTAAATGGTTTAGATAAGTAATCATCAGCTCCTAAATCCAAACCAGCAACTCTCTCTGAAATAGCCTCTAAAGCGGTTAAAAATATTATTGGTACTACTGACTCAGCTCTAATTCTTCTACAAACAGCAAATCCATCCATTTTGGGAAGCATAACATCAAGAACTATCAAATCTGGGGAATCCCTGTGAAAAGACTCAAGAGCTTCTTCGCCGTTAGTGGCTGAATATACCTGATATCCTGCTAGTTGAAGCCTCGTAACTAATACCTTCAAAACTGCTGGTTCATCATCAACAACTAAAATTCTTGCTTTTGACATAGTTAAAAAAAGATTTCTCGATATTTCAAAGCAAAGAACTATTGCATTGAACATTTATTCTAACAATTAAAAATATAACATTACGAACCCTCAAAGAGATATTCCTAAGGTTTACAAACATTTTAAATTAATTGAAAATATATAAATTTTTTCAAACACTTTTACCTCTTGGCAAAATTTATTACTGTATTTTTCTTCTTGAAAATTTAAACATCCTTATAAGTTGGGAGCAAATAAAGGGAGCAAACAAACCTGTCAAAAAAACTTCAGCTAAGATATTTTTTACACCTGGAATAAACATTAAAAAATTACCATCTGAAAAATTTCTAAACAAAATTTGTGCAAGATAAAGAGTACCGCATAAAAAACTTCCAAAAGAACAAATTAAACCATACCTAAAATGTCCCACCAAAATATCACTATGTGATTTAATTTTCCCAAAGAAAAATCCACAAAAAATTAGGCCTGGAATTTGAGTAAAACTTTCATTTAAAGTTAGAGAATCTAAGATGAGACCTAAAAACAAACCAAATACTAATCCATTAATTGATCCATTAATCATTGCCCAAGGCAATAACCAAAATAACGGCCAATAAGGCTGAACACCTAAAAATCCAAGCCAATTAGGGTGCCACAAAAAAATAATTGGGATAAAAATAAAGCTTATAATGGATAATTTTTTTGTAAAAAATTTATTCATTAAATATTTACTTTCAAAATTTGTACCCAATCAATTACATGAGGTTTTGCTAAAAGTGAAATTTTTGCCGTTTTTTTTGATTTCAATGTCTCATCTATAGATTGGACAATACCAATAGGGATATTTGGAGGTAATAACGAACTAGCAGGAGATGATGATACAAAATCTCCAACTTTAATATCGGCATCTTTTGAATAAAGTATTAGGCTAGGATAATCATCTCCTAAACCGACTAGTAATCCATTGATTTGAATTCTATCCACCCAAACGCCTAACTTACTTTCTGGAGATGTTATTAAAGTTACCGACGAAGTGAATAAAGAAGTACTCTTTACTCTACCTAATAATCCACCCGGACCAATCACAATATTGCCAATTTCTACTCCATCCTTTGATCCTTTGTTTAAAATTATTTGTCTCCACCAACCTCCTGTTTTTCGCGAAATAACTGCAGCTGAAATATGTTCATCATTAGATGATTCTTGAAGAGATAAGATTTGTCGCAACCTTATATTATCTTTTGTAAGAAGATTTAACTTTATTAAATATTCTTGTTCAATACTCTCAAGAACAATTTCTTTTTGAAATTGACCAGGCCAAAAAGGTTTTGAAATAAAATAATAAAAATCTTTATAAAAAGCTCCTTTTGATATTCTTACAAAAACCAAAAATAAAAAAATTGCAAAAAATAGCCAATTTTTCTTTTTATGCCACCAACGACTATTAGAAATTCGTCGGATACCTAACATAACATTAATCTCTTATGGCATTCCTTATGAATTCTGGAGTGTCAACAACTCTTTTGAGTTTTTTAAAGTCATCCAACACCTCTCCACAACCATTCACTACGCAAAGCAGTGGGTTTTCCGCTATGTGAGTAAAAATTCCTGTTTCATCGCTCAATAAATCATTAATGCCTCTCACTAAAGCTCCACCACCTGCAAGCATAATCCCTCTATCAACAATATCTGCGGCAAGTTCAGGAGGGGTTCGCTCTAAAGTTCTTTTTACAGCTTCGACTATTTTGCTAAGTGTTTCAGCCATAGCTTCTCTGATTTCTCCTGATGTCAAAGTGACTGATCTAGGTAGACCAGATAAAAGATGTAAACCTCTAACCTCTAAAGTAGTTTTATCAAAATCATCATCTGGAAAAGCAGATCCAATTTTTATCTTTATATCTTCTGCAGTTCTCTCTCCGACAACTAAATTGTGAACTTTTTTAAGATAAAGCGCAATTGACTCATTTATTTCATCGCCTGCTATTCGAACTGATTCACTCAAAACAGTTCCTCCTAAACTTAATACTGCAACCTCAGTAGTACCTCCACCAATATCAACAATCATTGTTCCAATTGGCTCAGTTACTGGTAATGATGCTCCTATTGCCGCTGCGACAGGTTCATCTATTAAATGAACCTCTCTAGCTCCCGCTAATCCAGCTTCTCTTACTGCTCTTCGCTCAACACTAGTAACTCCACTTGGAATTCCAATCACTATCCTTGGAGCTACTATCCCCTTGCCTTCATTACATTTTTGAATAAATGTTTTTATCATTTGTTCTGCAGCATCAAAATCTGCGATAACTCCATCTCTTAGTGGTCTTACAGCTCTTATATTGCCAGGGGTCCTTCCAAGCATTAACTTTGCTTCTTTACCAACAGCTAATGGAATCCCTTCTTCTAAATCCATAGCTACCACAGAAGGCTCCTGTAAAACAACGCCTTTTCCTGATACATGTATAAGAGTATTGGCCGTTCCCAAATCTATGCCAATATCTCGAGAAAATTTAAATCTGTTAAAAATCACAATAAGAATTTCTTTTTATAAATAATATATCTATTTTTTGATAAGCTCTCGGAATTCTGACGTTTAGTTATGAATAGCACGTAAAACTTTGAGCAGAAACTGAAAATATGAGTATTATAAAAAAAAAAATTTATGGAAATTAACACTATTAACCTTGTTGGCAGAGCAGGAAGAGAACCAGATGTCAGATATTTTGAATCAGGCAGTATAGTAGCGAATTTCACAATTGCAGTTAACAGAAGAAGCAGAGATGAAGAGCCAGATTGGTTTAATTTAGAAATATGGGGAAAGCAAGCACAAATAGCCGCAGATTATGTGAAAAAAGGATCGTTAATTGGAATTACAGGAAGCTTTAAAATTGATAGCTGGAAAGATAAAAATACTGGAGAAGATAGATTTAAACCAGTTGTTAGGGTAGATAGATTAAACTTACTAGGCTCACGAAAGGATTCTGATAATAACCAATATTCAAACAGCAATAACTCAAGTGAAATTCCTTTTTAAGCTCTATTTTTTTTAAGAAATCTTATAAGTATCCTTATAAAAAAATATAAGAAAATTAAAATTAAAATTGGCTTTACAACATATTTGATTTGATCTAAATAAGTTTGAATGATTGGATAATTTTCACCAAATAAATATCCTGAATAAGTGAGAAGTGCTACCCATATCAGGCTCCCCAATGTAGTCCAAAGCAAAAATTTTCTTAATGGCATAAGTTCTATGCCAGCAGGAACAGAGATTAAAGTTCTTATACCTGGTACTAATCTGCCCCAAAAAACTAAAGAAACACCGTATTTATCAAACCACCTTTTACTTTTACTTAAATCACTAGGAGAAATACCCAGATATTTTCCTTTTTTATCTAGAAAATTTGAAAGTCTTTTTTCATTTACTAATCTACCTAAATAGTACCAAGGCAATGATCCTAAAATAGTTCCAAGTAATCCCCAAAAAACTAAAATATAGAAATTTAATTTTTGTTGATAAACAAAAAACCCTCCTAATGGCATTATTATTTCCGAAGGAATTGGAGGAATTATATTTTCCAAAAACATAGCCAGACAAATAGTGAGGTATGCAATTGTTGAATTCTTTTCAACAGCCAAACTAATATAGTCGGGAATTGAAGTAAGAAAATTTACAAAAATTAAACTCAAACTTAGTATCTATAAAGCTCTGGTTTGTAAGGTCCTTCAACAGAGACATTAATATAGTCAGCTTGTTCCTTAGTTAATTTTGTTAATTTTGCACCAATTTTATCAAGATGTAATCTAGCTACCATTTCATCTAAGTGCTTTGGTAAAACATAAACCTCCTTAGCATATTTTTCTGACTTATTGAAAAGTTCGATTTGAGCCAATACTTGGTTAGTGAAAGAATTACTCATAACAAAACTTGGATGTCCAGTGGCACAGCCTAAGTTAACTAATCTACCTTCCGCTAAAAGAATTATTTTATTGCCACTTGGTAAAGTTATGTGATCAACTTGCGGCTTAATATTTTCCCATGGATAATCTTTCAATGAAGCTACATCAATTTCATTATCGAAATGACCAATATTACAAACTATGGCCTCATCTTTCATCTTGATGAGATTCTCGTTTGTAATGACTTGATAGTTCCCAGTTGCTGTAACAAAGATATCTATATCTTCCACAACATCGTCTAACGTAACAACGCTAAAACCTTCCATTGCCGCTTGAAGAGCACAAATTGGATCAACTTCAGCAACTTTTACTATTGCACCAAGTCCTCTAAGAGACTGCGCTGAACCTTTACCTACATCTCCAAAACCCATTACCAAAGCAACCTTCCCAGCAATCATCACGTCAGTTGCGCGCTTTATACTATCTACTAAAGATTCGCGACAGCCATATAAATTATCAAATTTGCTCTTAGTTACTGAATCATTAACGTTGATCGCAGGGAAAGGTAAAGCATTTTGCTTTTGCAGTTGATAAAGTCTTGCGACTCCAGTTGTCGTTTCTTCAGTGACACCAATGATATTATTTTTAATTCTAGAATAGAAGTCACCATCATTTTCTAATTTAGACTTAATAGAATTGAATAAAGCAATTTCTTCTTCATTACCGGGATTATCTAAAACAGACAAATCTTTTTCCGCTTTACTGCCGAGTATCAATAAACCAGTTGCATCGCCACCATCATCAAGAATCATATTTGGAGAGTCTGAACCCCAATCAAGAATGTAGTGGGTATATTGCCAATATTCATCAAGTGTCTCACCTTTTTTTGCGTATACAGGAATTCCTTGATCTGCAATAGCCGCCGCAGCATGATCTTGAGTTGAAAAAATATTGCATGAAGCCCATTTCACTTCTGCCCCAAGATCAACAAGAGTTTCTATTAAGACTGCAGTCTGAATAGTCATATGCAAACTTCCGGCTATTTTGGCACCTTTGAGTGGCTTTTCTGATTGATATTTATCTCTAAGTGCCATTAATCCAGGCATTTCCGTTTCAGCAATTTTAATTTCTTTACGGCCAAAATCTGATAAAGCGATATCAGCAATTACATAATTTGGTGTAGAGGTTTTAACTGAATTTGCGATGACCATATCTAGTAAATACATTTTCTATTAAACTATAGATGATTTTTGTGTAATTTTGTGTTTGTTGAGAATTTAAAAGAAACTTTAAATTTAGGGAAAAAACTCTCACAAAAATTAAATCCCCAATCAATTGTTTTATTACAGGGTCCAATTGGGGCTGGGAAAACTTCATTCGTACAAGGGATTGCTAAAGGCTTATCAATCTCTGAGGACATTACAAGCCCTACATTTGCTTTATCGCATCACTATAACTCCGGAAAAATTCCACTAATTCACCTTGATTTATACAGGTTAGAAAATGTTTCTTCAGCAAAGGAAGTTTTTTTTTCAGAAGAAGAAGAGGCAATACAAAGACAAGCTATTTTAGTTATTGAATGGCCAGAATTAATAGAACCAGTTATTGATAATTTCTGGAAAATAAAAATTAGTTACGCAAAAGATTATGGAAGATACTACGAAATAAGAGATCCCAAAAATTTATTAACCTTTTCATAATATGGCTGTTGCTCGATGGCGCCTTCACCAAGACAAGTTAATAATCCACAAACACCTGCGAACTTAATGCAATCTTCTATCTCCTGTTCATTTGAAGGATAGCCAGAAGCAATTAATTTGGAAATTAAGCCGGCTAAAAAAGCATCGCCTGCGCCAGTTGTATCAACAATTTTCTGTGAATTAAAAGTTTCAGTAATTCCCTGCAATCCATTGATATACCATTTAACGGGATTTTTTCCATCAGTTATTATTACATCTGGTCTATTAGACAACTTTTGAGATATTAACAAGGGATTTTCATCCTCAAAAAACAAAGTTGCTTCTTCTTTAGCAAGTTTTAAAACATTCGCATGATTTAAAAATTTCTTGATTAAATTAACTCTCTCGGCTTTACTAATTTCTGATGAAAAACTTGAGTGATCCCAAAAGACCTCTCTCCAATTCAAATCAATAATTATTTTGACTTCAAATTTAGTAGCCTGTTCAATAAGAAAAAAAATAGTCTCTGCTGATATTGGAGATGATAATAAGTTCGTACCTGTTACCAAATATTTTATTTCTAATAAAGATTTCTCCAAATTTAAAATTTCTTTTTCTATTAACTTCTTGCTGAGAACTTCGTCTGCATAGCAAGCATAAGAACTTTCCTCAAAGCCTGAAAAAAAACGATCTCCAAATTGATCTCTATCTACATTAACTACGCGAGTAGATGAATCATTATCTGATTGCAAAAAATCTAAATTAACTCCCAATTCATTAAATTGCGTTATAAATTTTTTTCCATAATCATCACTACCAAGACTTCCTATAAATATTGAATCTATTTTTAATTTTCTTAATGCACAAGCAACATTAGCCGGCGCACCACCAAAAAAATCTGTAAATCCTTGATTTGACTTATTTCTTATTCTGTCTATTAAAGCCTCTCCAATACATATGACCTTTTTCTTTTTCATAAAATGAACACTTTTTCTTAACTAAGAATAATTTAATAAAAACAAATAATTTTTTTTTGAATTAAAGTTTAATTAAAAGCATGTTTATAGTGTCTTTAAATAAATCTGAAACTTGGAAGTGGAAAAATTGGGAAATTTCTTGGTCTTTATCAAAAGAATCTACTTCTGAAAAAAATATTAAAATTTTATTAGTTCATGGATTTGGGGCATCAAAAAATCACTGGAGATACAATCAAGATTTTCTTGGGGAATTTTCTAACTGCTACGCAATTGACTTATTAGGATTTGGGAAAAGCAGTCAGCCAAGTGCTTTATTAGATTACGAACCTGATAAAGAAAACTCAATTAAATATTCATTTGACTTATGGGGTAATCAAATATCAACTTTTTGTGCAGAGGTAATCAAATCTCCTGTTTACTTGGTAGGAAATTCAATTGGTGGTGTTATCGCACTGAAAGCTGCTGAAATCCTCAAAGATAATTGCAAAGGTATTATTTTAATTGATTGTGCACAAAGAACTATGGATGATAAACGTTTAAAAAAAAGCGATATCCTTATGAATCTACTAAGACCCGTCCTTAAAACGATTGTCAGACAAAGGTTAATTAGCAATACACTTTTTACAAGAGCTGCTAATCCAAAAGTTATTAAGAAAATACTTGAAAAAGCTTACCCTACAGGAAAAAATATCGATAAAGAATTGATTGAAATACTTTATCAACCCTCTCAAAGGAAAAATTCTAAAGAAGCATTTCGTGGTTTTATTAACTTATTTGATGACTATCTTGCTCCTGACCTTTTCGATAAGGTTGATGCTCCAATCCAATTAATTTGGGGAGAAAAAGATCCTTGGGAATCTTTAAATGAAGCAAAGGAGTGGAAGAAAAAATTCAAAAATATTAAAAGATTAGATATTATTAATGGAGCTGGACATTGTCCTCATGATGAAGAACCTGAAAAAACAAATAAGTTGATGACTGAATTTATTCAAGAAATAAAGTAAGCTTCTACGTTATCACTAAGTCTTCTCAAACCTCTTAATCCATCTCGTTCTAGATTTCTTACTCTATCTCTACTTATCCCTAGTACCCTTCCTATACCTGTCAGAGACATTGGCTCATCCCCATCCATTCCATATCTCATTCTTAAAACTCTACATTGCAGATCAGGCAATTGATGTAAAAGAGAATGCAGATCCCCTCTCATACAATCCATCTCTATTTGTTCGTCTGGCAAATCCTCGCCCCCTGCAAGTAAATCTAATAAAACAGTATCTTCCCCATCTCCAACTTTGGTTTCAAGACTAACTGGCTGCCCAGCTTTGCACATCAAATCTTTAACATCATCTTCAGGAAGCTCTACGTATTTTGCTAGTTCAGTTACAGTTGGAGTCCTGGACATTTCTTGACTGAGCTCTCTTTGACCTTTTTTTAACTTATTTAACATTTCAGTAATGTGAATTGGTAACCTTATCGCCCGACTTTTTTCAGCTATTGCTCTTGTAATACCTTGTCTAATCCACCAGTATGCATATGTTGAAAACTTATAACCTCTTGCTGGATCAAATTTTTCAACTCCCCTAACTAGTCCTATAGTGCCCTCTTGAATTAAATCTAAAAGTTCCATATTTCTTTTTGTATATTTTTTTGCAACGCTTACCACCAATCTTAAATTTGCTGCAACCATCCTTTCTTTAGCTCTCTGTCCAGCTCTCAATCTCCTTTTGATTATGGAAGTAGATAAGTTTAATTTAGTGGATAATTCATCAATACTAGGCTTATCTCCTGTTAATTCAATAATCTCTAATTCTGCTCTTTCAACTTCCATATACTCTTGAACTTGGCGACCAAGAGTAATTTCTTGTTCATGCGATAGTAATGGAACTCTTCCAATATCCCTCAAGTATGATCGAACAAGATCCACATCATTACTAGCTTTAATACTTGCGATTGACGCTAATTTGTTTTCACTTATTGTTTCAGAAGACATGAAGGTTGAATGATGTTTTGTAAACAATACCATTAAGAAATGTAAAGTTAAACAAAAAAATCCACATTTTTACAAAAATGAGAATAAATACCTACTGAAATTAGACTAATGAAGAGCTTAATAGCCATTTTGCTGTACTGAGATAAATAAATACACCTGCAATATCAGTTACGGTTGTAATGAAAGGGGAGGACATTAAGGCTGGATCCAACTTCATTCTGGCAAACAACAAAGGAAGGATAGCTCCTGTTGTAGCAGCTAAAGTTGTTATGGATATCAAACTTATTCCCACCGCAGAGGCGATTAAAGGCCCTTCTCCTTGCCACCAAGCGAAGGGAAATACAACAAGCATCATAAAAACACCTAAAAGAGCGCCTGTTATTGCCTCCTTAACTACTGCCTTAATTGCACCAAGAGACTTCAGTTTTTGAGTACTTAAACCTCTAATGACCACCGTTGAACTTTGAGCACCGACATTCCCCCCAGTTCCTATAAGAAGTGGAATAAATGCAGCTAATAAGACTATTTCTTTTAATATTTGATCATTCATAGCTATGACTTTGGTCGTTAAACCATTTGCTAAAACCAAAATTAATAACCATAAAATTCTTCTTCGAGCAATCGTAAACAAACTACTTTGAAAATAATCATCTTCATCGCCAGGTTGTACTGCCCCCGCCGCATAAATATCTCTTGTTGCTTCTTGTTCTATGACATCAATTAAATCATCGACGGTTACTATCCCAACAAGTCTTTTTTCCTTATCAACGACTGGGAGAGCTAAAAAATCATATCTTTGTATTGCTCTAGCAACCTCTTCTTGATTCGTATTAGTAGCTATATTAACTACATCTCTTGTCATAACGTCTCCAATTGGCTTAGAGGGATCAGCAGTTACAAGGTCTCTTAAAGAGAGAATACCAGTTAAATGTCTTTCTTTATCTGTAACATATAAGCTATAGATGGTTTCAGTAAATGGTGCTCTTTTTCTTACTAGAGAAAGAGCCTCAGCTGCTGTTTGCATCTCTTTAAGATCTATAAATTCAGTTGTCATTAATCTTCCAGCAGTTTCAGGCTCATATCCAAGTAATTCAGCTGTTACTTTCCTTTCACCAGGACTAAGAGCAGATAAAAATTTTCGTACTACTTTTGCAGGTAATTCATCAAAGAGTTGAACCCTATCATCAGGAGACATTTTTTCAACGATTTCTAAGACTTCTCCTGAACGAAGTCTTTCTAATAAGGTTTGCTGAACTACTGGATCTAAATATTCATAAACCTCAATTGCTTCATTTTTCTTTAATAATCGGAATGCTAATGCCTGCAATATAAGTGGAAGGCTTCCAATAGCATCTGCAATATCAACAGGTTGGGAAGGCTCTAAAAGTAACTTTGCCTCATCATAATTTCCCGCGATGAGCAATTCCTCAAGTTGAATAGTAATATTTTCTCTTGTACTTAGATCTGAAGATAACGATGTAACTGTTTCAAGATTATTTTCATTCATAAATATAAACCATTATCAATGTAACAACACCATTATATGAAATCTAAGTAATTTTTCTACTTATCCAAAACCCGAAAAGCATTGTGAATAAATTTGCGATGATGATTAAATTAAAAAAAATTATAAATTTCATCCAATCCCCTTGATTTAAAATTTTGTACAAAAAATATATAAATCCGCTAAAAGATGTAAAGCAAGAAAAAAAACCACTCAATAAAATTTTTTCAGTTGAATAACTTAATCTTCTGCTTATAAAAAAACCCACCAAAAATGATCCGATTATTGAAATAAAAAAATTATTATTTATGATTAATCTTAAAAAAGTAGCTAGATACGCAGTTAAAAGAATATAAATAAAATTATTTATTTTCACTTTAAAAAAAATGAATAAGAAAATAACCTAAATAAAAAAATAAGAATGAAAAAATTATCACTTCAATGTAGTGAAAAAATAATCTTAGGAATTTTCTCTTTTTAAATAAGTCAAATAGTTGATATATAAAGGAAGAAAATGTACTAAAACATCCTAAAAAACCACTATAAAATAACAATAATATTTCGTTATTAATAAAATTTAAAGCTACTAAAATTCCTAATAAAAATGACGATAAAAAATTTACTATTGAAGTATTTTGAATATCAAAACCTATACTTTTTTTAAAATTATTTTGTATGTATATTCTCAGTATTAATCCAAAAGTACTGCCGAGCAAAATTATACTTATTGAACTAAAATCCAAAATTTAGATTTTTATCCAGCCTTTTAAAATCTTATTAGGATCATCTAAAAATTTATTAGAAGCTAATTCAACCCTAACCCAAGTTTGATTTTTGCTGACTTTCCATTTACGTAATAATGATAAAGTTGTACCTACATCAAGAACTAATAATTCCTTAGCATAAATTTCAGGACAAGAATAAAGAGAAGTATTGGAACTCAATATAATTTCATTTGAATTATTAGGGAACTTATTTAAATTTAAATTTTTTTGGATCCCACCAGCAGGTAATGTAATTGGAGCAATTAATGCAAAAGTAATTAAACAAAAATTCTTGAGAACATTATTAATCATATATCTAAAGTTGCCATATCTAAGTTGCTACTATGAGTTTCAATAAATTCTCTTCTTGGTGCAACTTTATCTCCCATTAATATATTGAATATTCTGTCAGCTTCAAGTGCATCTTCGATTTCAACCCTTTTCATCATCCTCGTTTGAGGATTCATAGTTGTATCCCATAATTGTTTTGGCATCATCTCACCTAAACCCTTAAATCTTTGGATATTATAATTTGCATTTTCTCCAAAACCTTTAATTGTATCCTTTAATTGAGTATCGTTATAACAATAATTATGATTCTTGCCTCTTTCAACTTTATAAAGAGGGGGACAAGCAATGTAAATAAAACCTTTCTCAACAAGTTCTCTTTGGTATCTGTAAAAAAATGTCAACAATAAAGTTCTTATATGAGCACCGTCAACATCAGCATCCGTCATAATTACAACTCTATGATATCTCAAAGAGCTCTCGTTGAACTCCTCTCCTTTTATTCCTAATCCTAGAGCTGTTATTAATGACTGTATTTCTGTGTTTTTATAAATTTTAGTATCATCAGTTTTTTCAATATTTAGAATTTTACCCCTGAGAGGCAAAATAGCCTGAAAATTTCTATCTCGTCCTTGTTTTGCAGAGCCACCAGCTGAATCTCCCTCAACTATATAGATTTCTGATTCTGAGGGATCCCTAGAACTACAATCTGCTAATTTACCCGGCAATGTAGAACTTTCTAGAACACTTTTTCTTCTTACTAATTCTCTAGCCCTTCTCGCAGCTTCTGCTGCATTAAATGATTGAATTGCTTTTTCAAGAATCAAGTCCAAAATTCCAGGATTGAATTCCATATATTTTGTGAGAGCCTCCCCAATGAGAGAATCGACAATTCCCCGTACTTCAGTATTTCCTAATTTTGTTTTTGTTTGCCCTTCAAATTCGGGATCTGGAACTTTAACTGATAAAACAACAGTCAAACCCTCTCTAATATTTTCGCCAGCTAAATTTTTTTCAATATCTTTTCTTTTACCTCTCTTTTTTGCAAGATTATTAAAAGTTCTTGTCAGAACTGTTTTTAGCCCTTCAATATGAGTTCCTCCATCAATAGTTCTAATATTATTTGCAAATCCTAGAATATTATCTGAATATACATCTGAACACCATTGCAAAGCTGCTTCTACGTATACATTTTCTTTCTGTGAGTCAACATAAATTATTTCAGGATGAATAGAATCTTTTTCAGCATTCATGTATTCAACATATTCTTTAATACCTCCTTGATACAAGTAAATTTCTTCTTTAAAAGAACCATCTGATAATTGATTTCTTTCATCTCTAAAAACAATTTTTACACCGCCATTAAGATAAGCTAGCTCCCTTAATCTTGATGAAAGAAGAGCATATTCGAATTCAATTCCTCCAGAGAAAATTGTTTTATCGGGTTTAAAGCAAATAGTTGTTCCTTTCTTAGATGGTTTGCCAGTCTGCTTTTTAGTTTCCAACTCACCCTTTGATAAACCTTTTTCAAATCTTTGATTAAATTCACTCCCATCCCTATAAACAGTCACATTAACCCATTCACTTAGAGCATTAACTACAGATATTCCTACTCCATGCAAACCCCCTGAAACTTTATAACCACCACTTCCAAATTTACCTCCTGCATGAAGAACAGTTAGTACAGTTTCTAAGGCACTTTTCCCTGTTCTTGGATGAATATCAGTTGGAATACCTCGTCCATTATCAGAAATTAAAGCAGAACCATCTGCTCGAAGAACTATTTCTATGTGATCACAATGTCCTGCAAGTGCTTCATCAACCGAATTATCAACTACCTCATATACTAAATGGTGTAATCCCCTAGGTCCTGTTGAACCTATATACATCCCAGGGCGTTTACGAACTGGTTCTAACCCCTCTAAAACCTGTATCTGTTCCGCGCCATAATCATTTGAGATTTTATTAGATCTTTTGTCCTCACTCATTTAACATAAAAAAAAATTAAACTTTTAAAATGCTATTTTTAAAAGGTCTTTCATTAAACTTACCACCGCAATAAGATATAGGCTCGAAGTCAATGAAAAATTTAATCACTTTAATTATATAGCTAATATTTTTTTCTTCAGAAATTCATATGTCTTCGTCTCTACCTCATGTAATAATCTTAATTGGGCCTACTGCAAGTGGCAAAACAGAATTAGCTATTGAAATTGCAGAATATTTTAAAACTCATATACACAATATCGATTCAAGGCAAATTTATAAGTCCATGGATATTGGAACAGCCAAGCCATCTAAAATCCAACAAAAAAAAATTAAGCATTTTTTAATAGATATTGAGGAACCAATTAATCCAATTAATGTAAAACAATTTCAAGAAATTGCTCAAAAATCTATTAAGGGAGAAATTAAAAAAGATAATTTACCTTTTCTTGTTGGAGGAAGTGGGTTGTATATGAACTCAATAACAAAAGGATTTTTTGTACCAGATGTTCCTCCTCAAAATAATTTTAGAAGACAATTAGAAGAACTTGGTCAGGAAAAATGTTGGGACATATTAAAAAATTGTGATCCATTATCAACACAAAAAATCAATTTTGCTGACCACATTAGAACAATAAGAGCTTTAGAAGTCTTTTACGTAACAGGTAAACCTTTGTCAACTCTGAAAGTTCAAAAACCTCCTAACTGGAAAATACTAGAGCTTGGATTAGATAGAGATAATTTAAAAGAAAGAATTTATCAAAGAACAAGAAATATGTTTTTATCTGGAATTA
Organism: uncultured Prochlorococcus sp.; assembly: GCA_902535175.1. Taxonomy (GTDB): domain Bacteria; phylum Cyanobacteriota; class Cyanobacteriia; order PCC-6307; family Cyanobiaceae; genus Prochlorococcus_A. Next base: position 22,520 of record CACASR010000015.1, on the reverse strand, counting down.
TTGAGGAGACAAACCACCTTATCTCTAAATATGGATTTGATTTGCCAATATTAGAAACCATTGGTTATAGAGAAGCTAGAGATGTTTTAAATAACCGTTCAACAATAGACAAAGCGATTGAGTTAACTGCAACAAAAACAATCCAATTTGCCAAAAGACAAAAAACTTGGTTTCGTAATAAAAATAATCCTCTTTGGCTTAATAACAAAAACCTACTAAAAGATGCAATAATTAAGATAGAGTCTTTTTTAAGCTAAATTTATAAAAATAGATTTTGTTCATCATCCAAACAATTTATTTAATTAACTGAATGCCCCCACGCCCACGCTTTGACCGACGAGCTCCAGTTAGAGAGCTACCAAATATAAATGAAAGAATAAAATACCCTCAATTGAGAGTCGTTGATTCAGATGGAAAACAATTAGGTGTCATAGATAGATTAAAAGCATTAGAAATAGCATCTCAAAGAGAACTTGATTTAGTTTTGGTGAGCGAAAAAGCAAATCCTCCTGTTTGTAGAATCATGGACTACGGTAAATATAAATTTGAACAAGAAAAGAAAGCTAAAGAAGCTAGGAAAAAATCTCATCAAACAGAAGTTAAAGAAGTAAAAATGAGGTATAAAATTGATAAACATGATTATGATGTTCGGATTGGCCAAGCTACTAAATTTCTAAAATCGGGAGATAAGGTAAAATGCACTGTAATTTTTAGGGGAAGAGAAATTCAACACTCAAATTTAGCTGAGACACTTCTTTTAAAAATGGCTAATGATTTAGAAGAGCAATCAGAAGTTCAACAAAAACCAAAAAGAGAAGGGAGAAACATGATTATGTTTTTAAGCCCTCGCAAAACTCCTCTTATTAAAAAGGATGATGGATGATAAATTGTTATCAAATAATATGACGAATGTTAAAGTGTCACTATATCCAAGATTAAATTAGTAAGGATTTTTCTAAAGTGAGATTCCATATTCAACAGGATAGTGATATCCCAGCATCTACTCAACTAAATAATCAAATTTGTTTTGCAATTGCAGCAAGACATTATCCTCCAGGGCACAGACTTCCCAGTACGAGGCAACTTGCAATGCAGACTGGACTCCATCGTAATACTATAAGCAAAGTTTACAGACAACTGGAATTAGATGGAGTTGTTGAAGCAATAGCTGGTTCAGGAATTTATGTAAGGGATAATCTTACTAAAAGAGAATTTACAAAATCACTTTACTCTAAAGATAAAATAAGTAAGGCACCTGATCAAGAAGCAAAGAAGGTTATTGACAACTTAATAAGCCTTGGATTCACTTTACAAGAAACGAGAGAGATATTGAACAATGAAATTAATTGGCGTATAAAGTGCGGATCAAGAATCATAGTCAGTACTCCTAGAGAAGATATTGGAGCTTCTATGTTAATTGCAGAAGACCTTTCTACAACAGTAAATGTACCAGTGGAAGTTGTTCCTATGGAAGAATTAGAAAAAGTTTTGAGTAATTCAAATAATGGTACCATTGTCACAAGCAGATATTTTTTGCAGCCTCTAGAAAAAGTTGCTAAGCAACATGGAGTTCGCGCAATTGCAGTTGACTTAAGCGACTTTCAAAAGGAATTAAAAATTCTCAAGGAATTAAATGCTGGAAGTTGCGTAGGTATTGTTAGCATAAGTCCTGGTTTATTGAGAGCAGCAGAAGTCATCATACACAGCATGCGTGGTAATGAATTAATTCTTATGACGGCAATCTCAGACAATAACAGTAGATTACTCTCACTTTTAAAGGCTTCAAACCACATAGTGTGTGATGGACCGAGTTTATCAGTTGTTGAAAACACATTATTAAAAAATCGTTCTCAGTTGATGAGATTACCTCAAATTGTATGTGCTAAAAATTATTTAAGTATCGAAACAATAAATCAATTAAAAAAAGAAATAGGATTTACTAACTAAACCATGGTACTAAAAACTTTTAAATCAGATATAGAAATTATTAAAGAGAGAGATCCCGCCGCAAGAGGAATAATAGAGATATTTCTTTGCTACCCGGGCTTTCAATCAATAGTTATACATAGGTTTACGCATAAATTATGGCAATTAAAAATTCCTTTAATTCCCCGGTTACTCAGTCACATTAATAGGTTAGCAACAGGTATTGAGATCCATCCTGGGGCAAAAATTGGTAAAAGGGTTTTTATAGACCATGGAATGGGCGTTGTAATTGGTGAAACTGCTGAGATAGGAAATAACTGTTTACTTTATCAAGGAGTGACATTAGGAGGTACTGGTAAAAGCCATGGCAAAAGACACCCCACCTTAATGGAAAATGTTGTAGTCGGAGCAGGCGCAAAAGTTCTTGGATCCATCACGGTAGGATCTAATACCCGTATTGGTGCTGGCTCAGTAGTTGTTCGAAATGTAGAGGGGAACAGTACTGTCGTCGGAGTACCTGGCAGGGTAGTGCATCAAAGTGGGGTCAAAGTAAATCCGTTAGCTCACTCTGCCTTACCAGATGCAGAAGCTAATGTGATAAAAAATTTAATGGATAGAATAGACTCTCTTGAGAATGAAATTCTTAAATTACAAAAAACTCTACAATGTATAGCAAGCTCAGAATCTATTGATATTTCTAAACTCGGTGATTCTCAAAATCTTAAAGATAAAGAAATTTTTGAATTTCTTGGAGATGATTAAATGTTGATTTAATTTTTTTCATTAACGTCAGTTTTAGGTTGAAACATAAACATTGAATAAATAACATTTCGTCTCATATTAGTCATCATTTCGAGAAACATGTCATATCCTTCGTTTTTATATTCTATCAATGGATCTTTTTGCCCATAACCTCTCAATCCGACTGATTCCCTCAAGGAATCCATGGATTGAAGATGTTCTCGCCATAAATTATCTATTTGCTGCAAAATGAAAAATCTTTCAGCTTCTCTCATTAATCCTGGACGAATCTTTTCTATTTGTGATTCCTTTAAGTCATAAGCTATTCGCAACTGCTCTTGAAGATAGTTTTTTAATTCTTCTATTGACAGTAAATTAATATCATCAGATTTAAGATCATCTAACAAATATATAAATTCTTTGACTTTAGAAATTAATTGATCAATATTCCACTCTTCGGGAGGAAGATCAGGATTAATATAAGCATCTACAATTTCAATCATTGTCCTTTCTCCATATCCTATGACTTGTCTCTTTAAATCAATTCCTTTCAATACTCTTAGTCTTTCGCCATAAACTGCTTTTCTTTGATTGTTCATTACCTCGTCGTATTCAAAAACTTGTTTTCTAATATCGTAATAGTATGTTTCGACTTTCTTTTGAGCGCTTTCTAGAGACCTAGTAAGCATTCCTGACTCAATAGGCATGTCTTCATCAACCCTAAAAGCATTCATTAGATTTGCTACTCTATCACCTCCAAAAATCCTTAATAAATTATCATCTAAAGATAAAAAGAATCTTGTACTTCCAAGATCACCTTGTCTTCCTGCTCTTCCTCTAAGTTGATTATCCACTCTTCTTGATTCATGTCTCTCAGTACCAATGACATGTAAACCGCCAGCTTCTCTTACTTTTTCTTCTTCATGAATCAAAACTTTTTCATATTCTTTTTTCACATCAGACAAAGATTCTCTTAAAAGCTTTATTAAGTAATCATCAGTTGGTGCTTTTTCTGCAGCTGTAGCTATCCTGTCATCAAGCTCCAAAACAGAAAGTTTTCTATCTCCCCAATTTTTAACAAGTTCATCAGATAAAAGAGAGAGTTTCTTTTCAATTGCTTCATCTAGTTTGCAAGGGAAAAGACTTGTTGAAGAATTTGAAATGCTCTTTTTCAAATTTGAACCAGCTTTTGTAGAAAAACCACCCTTAGATTTTGAATTTCTTTGTTTAGGGATTGGTGGCTTATGCTCATTATCAGGCTTGACTAACAAAGGAATTAAAATTTCCTTTAATTTAAGCCTAGCCATGTAGTCACTATTACCGCCAAGAATTATATCTGTTCCCCTTCCAGCCATATTTGTCGCGATAGTAACAGCACCTGCTCTTCCTGCCTGAGCTACAATTTCTGCTTCACGTTCAACGTTCTCTGGCTTAGCATTTAACAAATTATGCGGGATTTTTTCGGCAGATAAAAGTGAACTTAATAATTCACTTTTTTCAACACTAGTTGTACCAACTAAAACAGGTCTACCGTCTCTATGAATTTGAGCAGTTTCTTTAGCAACGGCTTTCCATTTACCAATCTCTGTCTTGAATACTTGATCAGACCAATCTTGTCTCTTTCTTATTTGATTTGTAGGTATAACTGTTGATTCTAATTTATAAGTTTTTTCAAATTCAACCTCCTCAGTTTTTGCAGTTCCCGTCATTCCTGCTAAACCAGGATATAAAAGGAAAAAATTCTGATAAGTTATGGATGCTAATGTTTGAGTCTCAGGCTGAATTTTAAGACTCTCTTTTGCTTCTATTGCCTGATGTTGTCCATCACTCCAACGTCTTCCTGGCATAACCCTACCAGTAAATTCATCCACTATGACAGCCTCATCGTTCTTAATTATATAATTCACATCTTTAATAAATAATTCTTTGGCTTTTAGAGCGTTAGTTATATAGTGCGCCCAAGGATCTTTAGGATTATATAAATCATTAACTCCCAAATACTCTTCACATTTTGCAAAACCCTGATCAGTTAAAATACAACTTCTCTGTTTTTCATCAACTTCATAATCGCCTTCAGGATCAATACCATCTTTACTTAATTCTTTTGCTTTGACTAATGCCAGAGATAATTCTGCAGCTTTTTGATATTTTTCTTGTGGTCTTTCAACTTGGCCAGAAATAATTAGGGGCGTTCTTGCTTCATCAATCAATATTGAATCAACCTCATCAATTACGCAGTAATTAAATTTTCTTTGAACTACCTCACTAATATCGGTAGCCATATTATCTCTTAAATAATCAAATCCTAATTCTGAATTTGTGGCATAAGTTATATCGCAATCATAATTTTTCTTTCTCTCAACTGGATTCATATCTTGCTGAATCAAACCAACGGATAAACCTAAAAAACGATGAACTTGTCCCATCCACTCTGCATCTCTTCTAGCTAAATAATCATTTACGGTAACAACATGAACACCTTTTCCCGTAAGAGCATTTAAATAACAAGGTAATGTTGCGACAAGAGTTTTTCCCTCTCCAGTCTTCATCTCTGCAATTTGACACTCATTTAAAACCATTCCGCCTATTAACTGAACATCAAAATGTCTCATATCAAGAACACGTTTACTAGCTTCTCTTACAATTGCAAAGGCTTTAGGAAGAAATTCTTCTAGGAGTTCTTTTTGCTTTTTAAAATCTAATTCTGCTGAAATATTTGATTTAAGATTTTGAGTTTCTTTTCTCAGCTGATCATCAGTCAATTGAGAAATTTCTTCTTCTAAAAAATTTATCTCTTCCACTATTGGTTGATAGCGCTTTAACTTTCGTGTATTCGGATCTCCCAACAAAAGTTTTAGCATAAGTCAAAGTCCTTAAAAATTCATCCTATTACAAACATTATAAATTAGTGCGTTACAACAGAATGAAGAAAACTATTATCTCTTTATTTTATAGAAAAGATCAATTAGTGTATTTAGATTGAAGTCACAAAAATAACCTAGCTGACATCACTTTTCAAAAATCTTTTAATATATGAAAGAAATATCTCTAATCAAACATTCCAAAGGAGCTTTAGGGTTAAGAGTTTTTGGATTAGGTCCTAATCTTAAACCAACAAATGGATTAATTAAGCTACAGAAATTACTAGATACCAATGCTTTCTGGGCACAAAATAGAACAATTAATGATCTAAAAAAATGTCTCGCTAACAGTGATGTCGTAATAAGTCTTTGGGTTGGTAAGGAAATAGTTGGTTTTGGTAGAGCTTTAACCGATGGGATTTACCGCGGAGTACTTTGGGATATTGTTATAGATCATAATCATCAAGGCAAAGGTTTTGGCACATTAATTTTAGATAATCTTTTATCTTCAAAAAAAATTAAAAATACAAAAAAATTATATTTAATGACAACAAATAAAAAATTGTTTTATTCTCAATTTGATTTTAAAGAAGTAAATTCTCAAAATTTATTGATTCGAGAAATATAAAACACTTTATTTCTAGAGAAACAAAATCAAGATACAAATTTACTATAAAGCCATCTTATAAAAGGTCCTAAAATAGGAACTGGTCCAAAAGTTGGCCCGCAAAAATCAAAGTAATCTCTGTGCTCTTTGATTAATCCATTTTCACCAAATAATAAGCGTGTAGTTCCAGGATAAATAAATTCTTTACCCATAATTTTTAAACCCATTGTCCATTCAACAAATCCACAATTCCCAGTTATTGAAATTGCATGAGTTTCTAAAAAAACATCATCACATCTTTTAACTAGCTTTTCTTGGGCTTTAACATAAGAATCTAAGCCCTCTGTTTCCTGAGTTGGGTCAGTAAAAATAACATTCTCATTATAAAATTCAGCCCATTTTTGTTTTGTTGGTGCATCCGTACCATAAGGTTTAGTAAATAATCCCTTTAAATCCTCAATAGAAATTACTCTAGTCATTACAAAATTTTATTAAGTATACTTTAAAAGATACAAACATTAAAAGCGGATGAAGAGATTCGAACTCTCGACATTCTCCTTGGCAAGGAGATGCTCTACCACTGAGCTACATCCGCATAACTTTATTATTTTATCTCAAAGAAGGGATCAATGATAAAAATAATTAAATTTTTTCAATTAATTTAAACTTTTAATTAGAGATCCCATCTCTATTGCTTGCAAAGCATAATTCCAACCAAGATTATTTTTGATACCTGCTCTTTCTAAAGCCTGTTGCATAGTATCAGTAGTTAAAACTCCAAAAATAATTGGAACATTATTTTCATTTGAAACTTGCGAAATACCTTTGCTCGCCTCAGATATAACTACATCAAAGTGGGAAGTTTCACCACGGATCACAGCCCCAAGAGCAATTACAACGTCATAACTCTTTTTTTTCATGAGAGTTTTAGCTGCAATTGGTAATTCGAATGAACCAGGAACCCAAACTATATCTACTTGATTGCTTAATTCAGAAGTATCTAAACCATGTCTTTTTAAACAATCAAGACAACCAGATAAAATTTTATTTGTAATTAAATCATTAAATCTTGCTATTACAATCCCAACTTTTAAAGTAGAGGCATTAGTAAAAGAACCCTCAAAAATAGCCATTAAATTTTACTTAGACATATTAATAGACTCTCACGAAAAGGTATTAAGTTCAAACTAATGAAGAAACTATCCCTGTAACAAAAACCAAAACAACCCAAACAGCAGCAATAGAATAAATTTTTCTCCTACTTTCTCGCTGTCCTTCCTCAGTAGAAGGTTGAGTTACATATAAAACGGGTACTCCAACTACTGCTATTAAGGAAGCAAATAATAGAGCATTTACGAAGAAAAAGTTAACAGCCTGCATAATTCAGTCTTAGTTTTGGAATATTATAAATACTATAATCTCATGAAAATGATAATTTTTAGAGAAAATTTACATACTTTAGCCACTTTAAATGCAAAAAAAAAATTTCTACCTAATATCTATTTAGGAATTAAAAAAGTATGCAAGAAGATACGATAATTCAAAAGAATTTATTTGCGATTGGCAATGATAATAATGAGCAACAAGAAATAACAAAAATTCCAGAAGATTTATCTTTGGAAGATTTAAAAAAAGAATCGCAAAAAAGACCCAGACAAAGAAAAAATTCAACTAATTTAATAAATAAATTCAAGACTGATTTAATTTCAAATAACAAAAATGTTTTCATCAATGAAGAATCTTATAGCTATAAAACGGTTTCAAAACTGAAATTAACTCCTGTAATGAAGCATTATGTAAATCTAAAAGAAGAAAATAAAGATAGGTTATTACTTTATAGATTAGGAGATTTTTTTGAATGTTTTTTTGAGGACGCTGTATTAATATCAAACCTTTTAGAAATAACGCTTACCAGTAAAGATGCTGGTAAAGAAATTGGTAAGATCCCAATGGCAGGGGTTCCCCATCATGCAATGGAGAGATACTGTGCTGATTTAATTAAAAAAAATTATTCTGTAGTTATATGCGATCAATTGGAAAAAAGTTCTGGAAATTATGGGACTCCAATTAAAAGAGGAATAACAAGAATAATTACTCCTGGAACTGTAATTGAAGAAGGGATGTTGATAGCAAAGAAAAATAATTGGATTACTGCTATTTACTTATCAGAAGAAAACTCGGATGAATCTTATGAATGGGGTATATCAAAAGCTGATGTAAGCACAGGAGAATTAATAACTTTAGAAGGCCAATCTCTGTCAAAACTATTTGATGAAATTATTAAATTAGATTCTTCAGAAATCATTGTAGGGAGCAATACAGTAAGAAATTTATTAATTAAAGGAAATAGTCAAATTACATATACTGTTTCTCAAGAGACTAATTTTGGAATTAATGAAGCAAATTATCTAATAAAAAATTATTTTCAAATTGCAAACTTAGAAGGGATAGGACTTAAAAATTTAAACAATGCAACTAGATCACTTGGAGGTTTATTAAATTATTTAGAAAAAATTAATCCTTCAAATTTAGATAAAGATTCTTCTTTAAAAATCTCATTAGACTTTCCGCAAATCCAATATGGTCACAACAAATTAATTATTGATTATCAAACTCAAAAAAACTTAGAAATCAAAAATACACAACGAGAAAACAATTATGTAGGTTCGCTCCTATGGAGTATTGATAGAACTTATACTTGCATGGGTGCAAGGTGTTTAAGAAGGTGGATAGACTCACCACTATTAAACGTTAATGAAATTTATAAAAGACAAAATATAATTACAAACTTTATTGAATCTAAAAATTTACGTACAGATACCCAAAATTTACTTAGAGCAATGGGGGATTTAGAGAGACTTGCAGGTAGAGCTTGTGCAGGTCATGCAAGTCCCAGAGACTTAATTGCAATAGCTGAAGGCTTAAAAAAATTGCCTAGACTAAAATCAATAATTGAATTATTTAAATATGATCTCCCAGATTGGACTGATCAATTAAAAAATATGGATGAAGAACTCTTAGAATTAGCTGATACTATAAGCTTTAAACTAATAGAAAATCCTCCTCTAAATATTAGTGAAGGGGGCATGATCCACGATGGTGTTGACAATATATTAGATGGTTTACGCAATTTAATGGATGATTACTCTGAGTGGCTAAATAAAGAGGAATTAAAAGAAAGGAAAATTAGCAAAATTTCAAACCTAAAAATTCAATTTCATAAAAATTTTGGTTATTACATTTCTATAAATAAGTCAAAAGTTAATTTAGCTCCACAACATTGGATCAAAAGGCAAACACTTACTAATGAAGAAAGGTATATTACTTCAGAAATTAAAAATAAAGAAAATAAGATTTTCCAAATAAAAAGCAGAGCTTCATCAAAAGAATATGAAATTTTCTGCGAATTAAGAAATATAGTTGCTGAAAAAACAAAACAAATAAGATCAATCGCAAAATCCATAGCATCTCTTGATGCACTGCTTGGTTTATCAATTACTTCAGTAGAAAACAATTTTATAAAACCTTCATTAATACCAATAAATGATTCAATTACAAAAAAAAATAGTACAAAAATTATCGCAGGAAGAAATCCAATCGTAGAACAATTGTTAAGTGATAAAAAGTTTGTAGCAAACGATATCTCTTTTGAAGATAATCAAAAATTAATTATATTAACCGGTCCCAATGCAAGCGGAAAAAGTTGCTTTATAAGACAACTTGGTTTAATACAAATTCTCACACAAATTGGTAGCTTTGTTCCTGCTAATAATGCTGAAATCAAAATTGCAGATAGGATTTTCACAAGAATTGGGGCAGTTGATGATCAATCATCCGGACAATCAACATTTATGGTAGAAATGTCTGAAACTGCATCAATTCTAAATCAGGCAACTTCTAACTCATTAGTTTTACTTGATGAGATAGGCAGAGGGACATCTACTTTTGATGGACTTTCAATTGCTTGGTCAGTAAGTGAATATCTTGCAAAAAAAATTCAATGCAATACTATTTTTGCTACACACTATCATGAGCTTAATTATTTAAAAAATTCAAATACGAATATACAAAATTTTCAAGTTTTAGTAGAACAAAATGAAGATCAGCTAATTTTTAGCCACAAGATTGTTAAAGGGGGCTCAAACAAAAGCTATGGCATAGAAGCAGCTAAATTAGCAGGAGTTCCAAAAGAAGTCATAGAAAAAGCAAAATCAGTTTTAAATTCTTTAGAAGAAAATAACAAATTAAATTATGATATTAAATAGATTTTTGACATTTTTATAAAATAAATAGTTTTTAAATAGTTTCCCTCAATAAGGCGTTAACCGCAGCAGCTGCCATGGCAGCACCTCCTCTAGTTGAATTCAGAACAATTCTAGGAAGATCGGTGGAAATTAGCTTATTTTTGCTTTTCTCTACTCCAATAAATCCAACAGGCATTCCGATAATTAAACTAGGTAAATCATTTGCATTCTCTAAAATATCAATTAAATAAGTTAACGCTGTAGGCGAACTACCAATAACTACGATAGGTGATTTGCTTCCGGAATTCATAGAGGATAACTCCTTCCAACCTTCACTTAAGCCATATGCAGTTTTAGTTAAGTTTGTATGATTATTTTTTTCAAACCACATTCTAGCTGTGAATACTTTATTCCTAGTGGTATTTTCTGCCATGGATTTTATTGCTGCTGCAGCCATATCAGTATCAGTTAAAATCGGAGCACCATTTTTAAGTGCTTGAACCCCTTTTTCGCAAGCACCCTCACTAAAATTTAGAAGATTTTGAACCGAAAAATCTCCTGAAGTATGGACTAATCTCTCTAACACTTTTTTTTCCAAATAATTTAGATCATTGGCTAATAAATGAGATCTTATGAATCTGATGCTTTCCAAAAAAATTGGATGATCTATTACCATTAAATTGAATTTGTGTTAGAAGTAATCATAGTTAATATATGTTTTTTATTGAGCTATTATGCCAATACAAATATTATGGGGTAATGATTTAAATGCTCAAAATACATTTATTCAAAAATTAATTGATAAGGAAGTATCCAAAGAATGGAAAGAAATAAACGTAACAAATTTAAATGGAGATGATAATGAGCAAGTCAACAAAGCTTTTGATGAAGTTCTTACACCTCCTTTTGGAGAGGGATACAGAATAGTTATATTGAAAAATAATCCAATTTTTACTGCGAAAAATGAAGATCTAAGAACTAAATTTGAAAAAAATCATGACAATATACCTCAAAATACTTATTTAATTTTACAAAATACTAAAAAACCAGATTCAAGATTAAAGAGTACTAAATTTTTACAAAAACTTATCAAAAATAATTTAGCTAAAGAAAAGTCATTTTCTTTACCAGAAATCTGGGACTATGAGGGACAAAAAAGATTTTTAGAAAATACAGCAAATGAAATGAATATCAAAATTGATAAAAATGCAGCTGAATTAATAATTGATTCAGTTGGTAATGATAGCTTTAAACTAATAAATGAATTAGCCAAAGCAAAAACATACCTTTCTGCAGTATCAAGTGATTCGAATTCACAACTTTTTCTTAAAAGTATTGATGTAAAAAAAATATTTAGTGATCATCAATCCAATATTTTCAAAATCATTGATCTTCTCTTACAAAAAAATATTAATGAAAGCCTCATTGAAATAAATTATTCTTTACAGAAAGGAGAACCTGCTTTAAGACTAAATGCAGGATTAATTAGTCAAATAAGAATTCATACCATAATAAAATTAGCAATTAATTCAGGTAACGATAATGCAGAAAAGATTTGTAATCTTGCAGGCATTTCTAATCCAAAAAGAATTTTTTTTATTCGAAGAAAAGTCAAAAATGTATCTCAAGAATATTTAATTAATTTAATCAGTAACTTAATAGATATTGAATCATTACTAAAACAAGGTAATAATCCTATAAATGTTTTTACAGAGAAATTAATTAATTTAAGTTAACCAAATTATAAGTTTAAGAATTTACATTATGATTTAAATATGGCTTTACTAGTAAAAAAATTTGGCGGTACTTCTGTAGGTGATATTAAAAAAATTAAAAATATTGCAAGTAGCATCTGTCAAAGTAAAGAAGCAGGAAATGAAATTGTCGTAGTTGTCTCTGCAATGGGGCAAACTACAGATGATTTAAATTGTTTAGCGGAATCAATTAGTAAAAATCCTAATCGAAGAGAATTGGATATGCTTCTCTCAACCGGAGAGCAAGTAACCATAGCTCTTCTCTCAATGGCATTAAACGAATATGGAATACCTGCAATTTCAATGACCGGTAGCCAGGTTGGAATTATTACCGAATCAATTCATGGGAAAGCGCGAATTCTGGATATTAAAACAGAAAGGATCCAAAATTATTTAAATCAGGGTTTTGTAGTTGTCGTGGCTGGATTTCAAGGAACAACATTAAGTCATACGGGTTCAATGGAAATTACAACTTTGGGTAGAGGTGGGTCAGATACTTCGGCAGTAGCTTTATCAACAGCTTTAGGAGCTGAGACTTGCGAAATTTATACGGACGTTCCAGGGGTTCTTACTACTGATCCGAGGATTGTTCCTAATGCAAAACTCTTAGATGAAATTAGCTGCGAAGAAATGCTTGAACTTGCAAGTGTCGGTGCTTCAGTTCTGCATCCAAGAGCAGTAGAAATTGCTCGCAATTATGGAATTCAATTGTGTGTCAAATCAAGCCAAAGTGACTCAAGCGGGACTCTTCTAGAAAGTCAAATCCAACCTCTACCGCTAAAAAGAGGAAGCTTAGAATTAACAAAAACAGTCAATAGTCTTGAGATATTAGAAAACCAAGCAGTATTCAGTCTCTCAAATATTCCTGATAGGCCTGGGATTGCTGCACAAATATTTGAAAAACTTTCAGAAGCAAGTATTAGTGTAGATTTAATAATACAAGCGACAAATGATGGAAATAAAAACGATATTACATTTACTGTTAGTGAATTAGAAGTTAAAAAGACTTCAGAACAATGTGAACTTATAACTAGTCAATTAGGAGGAGAATATAACTTAAAAACAAACATGACTAAATTAAGTATTCAAGGTGCAGGCATTATGGGCAGACCTAGTGTTTCAGCTGATTTATTTGATACTTTATCTCAAGCGAATATAAATGTCAGGTTAATAGCTACTAGTGAAATTAAAGTCAGCTGTGTAATTGAAATCAATAATATACCAAAAGCTATTAGATTTGTTGCTGAGAAATTTAAGTTATCCGATACACAAATATTTGTTAATCCAATCAATAAAAAACAAGATCAACCTGAAGTAAGAGGAATTGCATTAGATAAAAACCAAGTTCAAGTAAGTTTTCGAAAACTGCCTGATCGTCCAGGTGTAGCAGCATCGATATGTTTAGCATTAGCTGAAAATAATTTACTTATCGATACTATCGTTCAGTCTGAAAGAATTTCCTCTTTAAAAACTAAGGATATTAGTCTTACAATGAATAAACAAGATAGAGAAAAAGCTAACTTGGTTTTTAATGCCATAACAAAAAAATTACCCGGATCATACATTGAAGATGGCCCTGCGATAGCAAAAGTAAGTACTGTAGGAGCGGGAATGGCATTTAAGGTTGGGACGGCTGGAAAAATATTTAGAGCATTGGCTGACCAAAATATCAATATTGAAATGATTGCCACGAGTGAAATTAGGACTTCATGTATTGTCTTAGAAAAAGATTGTGACAAAGCAGTTAATGCTATTCATAATCATTTCGAATTAGAAAAATAAGTTCTTTTTAATTATTTCTTGCCAATTTTTGTCTTAATTTTTTGATTCTATCCCTCAAATTTGCTGCTTCTTCAAAATTTAACTCTTTTGCAGCATCTTTCATTTTAATTTCTAACTTTTCTATTAAGTCAGGCAATTCTTCGAGCAAACATTGATTATCACTGGAACTGAGAATTGCGTCAGTTTTGTTATTAACTATATTTATTAAATCTTTAGATAAACCACCAGCATCTAGTTTTCTGGAGAGTTCTAGAAAAGATAATATTGAATTTTCTTTTTTTTTGCCTGCAGGTTTTGGAGTAATACCATTGACTTGGTTATATTTTTTTTGAATAGTTCTTCTTCTGTCAGTTTCAGATATTGCTCTTTTCATTGAATCTGTGAAGTTATCTGCATAAAGCAATGCAACACCTTCAACATGTCTGGCAGCTCTTCCTATTGTTTGAATCAATGACCTTTCTGCCCTCAGAAAACCTTCTTTATCAGCATCTAAAATGGCGACTAAGGATACTTCTGGAAGATCTAGTCCCTCTCTTAATAAATTAACTCCTACCAAAACATCATATTCGCCCATTCTAAGGTCTTGAATAATTTCAATTCTTTCAATTGAATGGATTTCGGAATGCAAATATCTAACTCTTACTTTATTTTCAGATAAAAAATCAGTTAGATCTTCAGCCATTCTCTTAGTAAGTGTTGTCACAAGCACTCTTTGATTCTTTTCAGCTCGAGTTCTTATTTCAGATAACAGATCTTCTATTTGGCCTTCACTAGGTCTTACATCAATTACCGGGTCTAATACCCCAGTTGGTCTAATAACTTGCTCAATAAATTCACCATCACATTGATCTAATTCCCATTGACCGGGGGTTGCACTTATAAATAATGTCTGTTGTGATTTTTCCCAAAACTCTTCACATTTTAAAGGTCTATTATCTGCAGCACTTGGCAATCTAAAACCATGATCTATTAAAACTTTTTTTCTAGATTGATCACCGTTGTACATCGCATGAAGTTGAGGACATGTTACATGACTCTCATCAACTACCAACAACCAATCTTTGGGAAAGTAATCTATTAAGCATTCTGGCGGTGAACCTTCCTCCCTACCTGATAAATGACGAGCATAATTCTCAACTCCATTACAATAACCAACCTCTTTAAGCATTTCTAAATCATATTTTGTACGTTGTTCTAGACGTTGAGCCTCTAATAATTTTCCTTCGTATGTAAATTTATCGAGTTGAGTTTTTAATTCACTTCTAATTGCGCTTATTGCACTCTCAAGTCTTTCTTTTGGAGTCACAAAATGCTTTGCTGGGTAAACGCTAACTTGTTCCAAACTTTCAAGTATTTCTCCTGTAGTAGGGTCAACATATCTAATAGCCTCGACTTCATCACCAAATAACTCAATTCTTATTAATCTATCTTCATAAGCTGGACCGATTTCTAAAACATCACCTTTAATTCTGAATCTACCTCTAGTAATTTCAATATCATTTCTAGTATATTGATTCTCAACGAGAGACCTCAAAGAAGAACGTAGATTTATTGATTTTCCCACTTCAAATTTAACTGCAGCTTTTAAATACTCACTCGGTATACCAAGACCATAAATACAACTTATTGAGGCTACAACAATTACATCTTTTCTTTCAAATAATGAACGTGTTGCAGAATGCCTAAGCATATCTATTTCTTCATTAATTGAAGCAGTTTTGGCTATGTAAGTATCACTTACAGGTACATAAGCTTCAGGTTGATAATAATCGTAGTAAGAAATGAAGTACTCAACAGCATTTTTTGGAAAAAATTCCCTTAATTCGTTACATAGTTGTGCAGCCAACGTTTTGTTATGGGCTAAAACAAGCGCTGGTCTTCCTGTTTGTTGAATTACATTGGCAATGGTAAATGTTTTACCTGTTCCAGTAGCTCCTAAAAGAGTCTGAAACTGTTTACCATTATTTACGCCTTTAACTAATTTTTTAATAGCTTCTGGTTGATCTCCATTTGGTTCGTAAGGAGCTTGAAGCTTATAGTTGTTCATCAAGCTAGTAGCTAAAGGATGTTGCTATACTAAGAAATTTTTTCTCCAATTATTGAATTTTTCAAAGATTCTTTTAAGCCCCTGACAACCGCAATCATTGATATTAAATCATCTAATTTATTAACCACAGATCCAACGCCAACTGCTGAGGCTCCAGAGGATATTGCTAGCGGACAAGTTACTGGGCTTAATCCAGAGGCACTCATGATTGGTATATTCAGAGATTGTTTCTTAAATTCTTGATGAATAGCATAGGTAGCTGCAAGAGTTGGTACTGATTTTTCAAAAAAACCTTGAATTCCTGGAGAGTAAGGAGTAGAACTGGTACCACCTTCTGTTTGGATAATATCAACGCCTTCTTCAACTAGCTTTACAGCAAGATCAACTTGTTTATCAATAGGCATAGTATGAGGAACAGTTACTGATAAAGGAAAATTAGGCAATAAATCCCTCGTCTCTTTTGTAATGTTTAAAACTTTTTTATCTGAAAAATGAATGCCTTTTTCATAAAAAGTATCGTAATTTCCTATCTCAATTAATGATGCTCCTGCTTTTACACAATCTTGAAAAGATCGAGGCACTACTGAACTAACACAAACGGGTAGTGTTGAATTCTTAAGTGCTAAATCAACGAGTTCAGGTTTACAAGCAATATCGACAAGATCTGCACCTCCTAATGAAGAAGCCTCAACAATTATTTTCACAGACTGAACATCGAAATTATTCAATCCTGAAATAACTTTGAGTAAGGATTTGCTTCTTAACTCTTCTTTGATTTTTTGTGGCAAAAGATTAATCAGACTCATTTACTTAATGAATTTATTACCCGATTGTGACATTGTTTTAGTAAAACAGTGCATTTTTTAAAAAATATTATCTGAGCAACACAAAATGACTGATAAAAAATTAAGTCAGAAAAATTGGTCATCATGGCATCATCAGCTTCACAAGGAGATTCTTACCAAAAAAATATTAATTCCCAAAGGATCCAATATTTTAATAAGTGTTTCGGGGGGGCAAGACTCAATGGCCTTATTAACCTTAATTAATGACCTAAAAAAACTACATAATTGGTCTATTAGTGTTTGGCATGGTGATCATCAGTGGCACGAAAAATCATCACTATATGCTCTTGAATTAAAAGATTATTGCGAAGATAAAAATATTTCATTCTCTTTTGATCAAGCAAATAAAGAAAGTATTTCTTCAGAAGAAATAGCACGAGAATGGAGATATAAAAAATTATGTGAAAGAGCCAAAACTTTATTAAATAAAAACGAGCAAAAACATAATATTTATTTGTTAACTGGTCACACGAGTAGTGATAATGCAGAAACATTTATCCTCAATTTGTCTAGAGGAAGCAATTTTGCAGGTCTTAGTAATATTGAGAGTAAAAGATTAATAGAAAATCAAATTTATTTAATAAGACCAATATTAATTTTCAGTAGGGAAGATACAAAACAATTTTGCAATAATATGAAGATCCCAGTCTGGGAAGATCCTACAAATTCAGATCTTAAATTAAAAAGAAATTTAGTAAGAAAAAAAATTATTCCTACCTTAGAAGTCATCTATCCTGGTTGTTCTGAAAGGATAAATAATTTTTCCCAAAAAATGAGCAAATACAATAATGAACGTAATGATCTTAGTGAACTAGCGTATTTATATTGTAAAGATGAAAAAGGTATCGATAGGAATCTCCTAAATGGTATGTGTCTTGAAGCGAGGTGCACAATTTTAAATAGATTTTTAAGGGATACATGCAAAAAACAATATAGTTCTAAAAATTTAGAAAAATTAGCAACTTCAATTTATGAAAAAAATCAAGGGCAAGTGAACTTGCAAGATTTTTTAAAAATTGTTTGGAATAAGAATTATGTTGATATTAAAAAAATTTAAGAAGCTACGGCTGATCTTCTCCTTCTTGTACGCCCCGAAGAAACTTCTTCTTTATTCTCTACTGGTTCTTTAATAAGATTATTTCGAGATTGATCACTCTTAGATGGCTGATTTTTGAAGTTATTTTGATTGTGCTGTTTGGGTTGATTATTCACATTAGGATAATGTTTATGTCTAGGTTGATGTTTTACTTCATCATCTAATTTGGGTTGATATGCACGAGTTCCACTCGGCGCAGGCTGCGCCAAGCATAGAATTAAAGGCTCTACTTGTAACTCTCTCCGCATTCTTCTGGACAACCCATTTTCAATTTCTCTTTGCACACCAATCCAATCAACCTCAAAATTATTTGGTCCGGTTTGCCTTGATAGTTGTTTCCATCTATTTGCGAGAACCCAACTTATCTCTCTTTCAGTCCACATTGACATTTTTCTAGGATCTGCAGAGATTACGACTCCTCTGAGACTCACCCTTGGTGGAGCAACCATATTACCGTCTGTACTTATAGGTGCTAAAACAGTGACTATCCCATCATCAGCTAACTGCTGTCTTTCTTTAAGTGCTCTTGCATCTACAACACATGTTCTAGTGTTATCCAACATTTCTATTCCAGACTTAACAGGTTCTCCTTGAATCATAGAATCTGCTCTCAGTTCGATAGTGTCACCATTATCAAGTATTAATACATTGTTTGGATCAACTCCCATTGAAACCGCAGTTTTACCATGTAAAACTTGCATTCGATACTCTCCATGAACAGGAACAAAAAACTTTGGCTTAATTAATGCGAGCATTAATCTTTGATCATCTCTGCATCCATGGCCAGAAACATGAATACCATGTTCTTTTCCATAAATAACATTGGCTCCTAGTTTAATTAATTTATCAATACTATGAACAACTGAAATAGTATTTCCTGGAATAGGACTAGAAGAGAATATAACAGTATCAGTTGTTTTAAGTTTTACATGAGGGTGCTCATCTCTTCCAATTCTGCTTAAAGCTGCCATTACTTCACCTTGACTACCTGTCATTAAAAGCAATGTTTCTCTATCTGGTAAGTCTCGAATACTTTTAATGGGGAAGAAAAGATCATCTGGACATTTTATATAGCCCAATTCGCGACATTTACCGACTACATTTAACATTGATCGGCCCATTAATCCAATTTTCCTTCCATGCTTCATTGCTAACTGAATAACCATGGCAACTCTATGTGTAGAGCTTGCAAAAGTAGTTAGCATAACTCTTCCTTGGGCTTCAGATATTAATCGATCTAGATTTGGAAAAACTGAAATCTCAGAAGGAACAAATCCTTTTACTTCAGAATTAGTTGAATCTGAAAGTAAACAGAGAACACCCTTTTCTCCGTAGTAGACCATTCTTTCAATATCTGCATGTTTATTATCTGGGGGCAAATGATCAAATTTAAAATCGCCAGTAAAAAAGACAACTCCAACTGGAGTAGTTAAAGCTAAGGAGAAACTATCACCAATAGAGTGAGTATTACGAATAAACTCTATTGAAAAATTTTGGCCAAGTTTAACAACTTGTCTTGGTTCAATAGTTTGTATAGTTGTTCTATCTGCCACGCCAGCTTCTTCCATTTTGCCTTTAAGCATTGACATCGCTAAAGGTGGGCCATAGATAACAGGAATTCTAAATTTCTTTAAATGATGAGATATGCCTCCGATATGATCTTCATGACCGTGGGTAACTATCATTCCTCGAAATCTATGCAAGTTAGCCTGCAAATAGGTTGTATCTGGCATGACAACATTTACTCCATGCATGCCATCACTTGGAAAGGCTAATCCACCATCTATGAGAATAATATCGTCTCCATATTCAAAAACACATGTATTTTTTCCTATTTCGTGAAGTCCACCTAAGGGAATGATCTTTAAGCAAGGACTGTTTGTTTTCGTTTGAGCTTGTTTATTATTTGATTTGATTTGATTTGTATTCATGATGATTATTTTTTGCGAGCATGCAAAATTTAGTTATTTTGATTAAATTAAGCTTATCAAAGCTTTGAAGAAGTATTTACAAAGACAAATTTTTAATTATCTTAGATAAATTTTCTTTTTGTTCTTTATTGAGTGATGTCAATGGATTTCTTGGAGAACCCACTTTCCAACCTAGAAGCTCTAAAGCAGCCTTAATTGGAATAGGGTTTGTTGTTACAAAGAGTCCTTTAAAAAGTGGTTGAAGTTTTTCGTGAATCTCTAATGCATTAGAAACCTCCCCATTAAGAAAGAAAGAAATCATTTCCTTTAATTGTGTGCCAACCAAATGACTAGCCACACTTACTACACCAACAGCACCGACAGACATCATAGGAAGCAATAAAGAATCATCGCCACTATATATAGTAAGTTTCGGGCCGCAAGCTGCCCTCAACTCCGTCACTTCCTCTATTCTACCGCTTGCTGCTTTAATACTGAGAATATTTGAAAAATCCATAAGTTTCTTCACAGTATCAGGTAATAAATTGCAACCTGTCCTTCCAGGTATGTTGTAAAGCATTAGAGGTAAATCCTTTGCAGCACTAGCAACAGAACTGAAATGTTCATAAAGACCTTCTTGAGGAGGTTTATTGTAATAAGGCACAACGACCAACGCACCATCGGCTCCAGAGTCATAGGCTGTTTTTGTAGCTTTTACAGCTTCACTTGTACAGTTACTACCAGTACCAACAATTACTTTACAGCTTGCATCCAAAGATCCTTTTACCGCAATAAATAAATCATGCTGTTCCGCCCATGAAAGAGTCGGAGATTCTCCAGTAGTACCGCATAAAACAATTCCGTCAGAACCGTGCTCAAAAAGATAATTTGAAAGTTTTATCGCCAGTTCATAATCTACATCTCCATTCTCAGTGAATGGAGTAACCATCGCAGTCAATATTCTTCCAAATAGTGGATTATTACACTCAGTTTTGTCTGTAATCATTTTTTTGGAATTAATAATTCAGCTATTTGAACAGCATTAAGAGCTGCTCCTTTTCTTATTTGATCTCCACATAACCATAATTCTAATCCATTAGGCTGACTTATATCAGTTCTTAGCCTTCCAACAGCAACATTATCCCTTCCCATAACGTCATTTGGCATAGGAAATCTATTATTTTTGTAATCCTCAATAATTTCAATTCCAGGAGATTTTTTTAATTCTTCAAGAGCATCTTTAGGCTCAACTACACCAGCAAATTCAATATTAATCGATTCAGAATGTGCTCTCAGCACTGGGACTCGAACACATGTAGCAGAGAGCTTTAAATCAGCAATATTTAATATTTTCCTAGTCTCATTAACCATTTTCATCTCTTCTTCGCAGTAATTATTTGCAAGCATGGGTGAATTATGCAAAAACAAATTAAAAGCCAGTGAGTATGGCAAAACTTCACTTTTTTGAGGATTACCCCGAAGATATTTTTCAGTTAAAAGTTTTAGTTCTTCCATCGCCAATTGGCCTGCACCACTTACAGATTGATATGTTGAGACAACAACTCTTTGAATAGTCGAAAGTTTATTTAGCGGAGCTAAAACTAATGTCAGCAAAATGGTAGTACAGTTTGGATTCGCTATTACCCCATCATGATTAATTACATCACTACCATTAACTTCAGGAACTATAAGAGGTACATCATTTTCTAATCGGAAAGCACTTGAATTATCTATCAATAAAGCATTTTGTTCAATAATGGTAGATAACCATTTTTTTGAAATACTTCCACCGGCTGAAGCTAAAACTAAATCAAGATTAAGAAATTCTTTCTTAGTTGTTTTTTTTGTAACTAATTCTTCGCCTTTCCAAATAATTTTTTTTCCTTCTGAACGCTCTGATGAAAGCAGAAGCAATTCTGATATTGGGAAATCACGTTGTTCAAGAATTTTAAGTATTTCAGATCCGACAGCACCTGAAGATCCTAAAACAGCAACTTTCAATGGCCTACTAGGCAAAAACGGAGATTGTCTCACACTTTAAAATGATTTTTATAAATAGATTGACTATTTTTTTTACTTTATCAAAAAAATAACTTTCAAGGAAATCACATAATGTGAAATAATTAAGATTCGGCTCTTAGTAATAAATAAAAAAATGGCTAAAGAAGCATTAATAGTCAAAACAACTCCTCTCCCTCAAAGTAGAATCTCATTTGAATTAGAAATACCATCTGAGACATGCAAAACATGTGTAAATGAGACAATCAGTTCTATTAGTCGTTCGGCTAAAATTCCAGGATTTAGACTTGGTAAAATTCCTAAACAAGTCTTAATCCAAAGAATTGGAATCACACAATTACATGCTTCTGCTCTAGAAAAAATTATTGATAAATCATGGCAAGAAGCATTAAAAATAAAATCTATAGAGCCACTAAGTGAGCCAGAATTGGTAGATGGATTTGAATCTTTACTTGCAAAGTTTAGTCCTGAAAAATCACTAAAGGTTACTCTTCAAACTGATGTTGCCCCAGAATTAAAATTAAAAAAATCAAAAGGACTAAGTGTTGAAATATCAAAAACAAAGTTTGATCCAAAGTCAATAGATGAAGCGCTAGAAAAATCTAGAAATCAGTTTGCAAACATTATTCCAGTCACCAATAGAGCAGCAAAATTAGGAGATATTGCTGTAGTTAGTTTCAAAGGAAAA
>CACASR010000014.1 GCA_902535175.1 uncultured Prochlorococcus sp. | reverse complement strand
TACTACAGGTGGAGCGACTCCTCAGCTTATTGATGTCAATAGAGGTCAAATGCTATTAGCTCCAGGTGGATTTGAACAGTCACAACGTGTATTAGGTCTACAACAAGCAGCAGATGAACGTGCTAAGTTAGCTAGATTATCTGAAGATGACTACAAATTCCTAAGTCAAGTAGAGAAAGATAGATTACAGAGAACAGGTCAGATTGTAGATTTACGTCAGAGAGTTGCAACAAGAGGTGCTCTAATACAGCAAGGTCAACTTGGTAATCAGCAACTAGCACAACAAGCAGGAATGAACAGAGGGCAGGTCATGGGACAGGCTCCAGTATTAAGCTAATTAATTATGTTTGGAAAAGAGTTCCAAAAACAGAGAGAAGTCTCAGGCAGAGGTAGGGTTGATCAAGCTCTATTCAATCTTGGTAAGTTTATAAATAGAAGAAGAGGTAGTGATAATGTCAGAGATATGGCAGCATATAATCCTGATACTCGTGTAACAGTGCCAGGTTCTTTACCATCTAATTATAAATCTACAGAAGCAGAGCAGTTTAGAAAGGCAGATATGTTTAACAGAAAGGAAAAAGGTAGAGATGATTTAGGAACAGGTGTAACTGGTATAAATTTAGAACCAACTAGTAATAGAAATGTAGTTCAATATGGTCCAGGTAGAAGAGCAGGAGATTTCTTAGAAAGATTTGCAGGTCAACGATTCGAGCAAAATCAATTACTTGGTTATAATCAAGCTTTAGCAGATCAGGAAGCAGCATTTGCAGCTGAAAGAAATCGTCAGAACTTAGAAACTACTCTTGCTTTTGACAGAGATTCACCTACCAAACAACAAGAGAGACAACTAAGAGCAAAGCAAGGAGAAGCTTTACTTGCTGAAGCAGTTGCAAAACAGGCATCAGCTGCTGCTGATATAGGAGGACTTGGTACCGCCAGAAGGTTTGGTGGTAGAAGTGCAGTGTAAGTATTCTTGCACTAAAATTAAATTAAGACTTTAAACATTTGTTGATATGGGCGGAAGACCACCAGCACCACGAGTTGAATATATACCTGCTCCACCACCTCCAGTTACTGTGGCTACACCAACACAGTCTCTTAGAACTCAAATAGAGTTAACAAAAGTATCAGGTGAGCAGAATAGATTAAATATGGAAACTGGTGCAAACTTAGATCGTATTAATGAAGAGTTTTACACTGGTCAGGATCTAAGAAGATACAGAGCCAGAGGTGCTGAAGAACGCTTGTTGAAAGAAACTACAGGTGAACAGGAGAGAGCAACTATCGGTACTACTGGAAGAGAAACACGTTTAACTCGTGCTGAAGAAGGCTTCCAGACAAGAAGAACTAGACAAACTGAAGGAGCTCAGACCAGAGCAACCAGAAGAACTGAAGGTAGGGAACAAAGAAGAGCTATCGGTAAAACAGGACAAGAAACAAGAGCAACTAGAAGAACTGAAGGTACTGAAACAAGAAGAACTATCGGTACTACTGGACAAGAAACCAGAGCAACCAGAAGAACTGAAGGTGCTGAAACAAGAAGAACTAGAGAAACAGAAGGTCAACAGACAAGAAGAACAAGAGAGACTGAAGGTGCTCAGGAAAGACTTACTACACAAGCTAGAGGTGTAGAACAAAGAGCTGCTATTGGTAAGTCTGGAGAAGAAGCTAGAAGATCTGCCTTGCAACAAGAGCAGTTTAGACGCTATAAAGAGGATAGAGATTACAGACAGTCACGACAAGCTTACAGATCATAACAGAATGGTTAGATACTTTATCTGATAAAGAAAGAGAAACATATCTAGCTTTTTGCAAAAAAACCAGTTCTCCAATACAGATGTATCTTTATGCTCGTTTTTTAGGGTATAAAGGTTCTATAACTGATTGTGATCTTTGGGCTAAAGAAGAATTTAAAAAAAGAAACTTTAATACAATACTTGAGATAGAAATAGATTCTATGCAAGTAGATATATCAAAGCTTAGAGAAGCTATAGATCTTGGAGTAGTAAAACAAGATATGGGAGCTGCTCGTATATCTATGCTTCAAAAAGAATTACGAGCACATATAAAACAACTTGCAGATGAAAAACATCTTACAGATAGACAAGGTTTGATATTAGCTGGTGCTGATAGAGCATTAAGAGAAATACTTTTAATCTTCAGAGATGATCCTATAGAAGGTCCACTACAGGAAGCATCAATGGGTGTATGGACAAAGATCCTTCAGGAAGAATCATAAGTCTTAACAGGTTAGTCTTAGTACATGGCTGGAACAAGTATCTATTCTGTTTATCGTAGAACTGCCCGTGCAGCTGCTAAACAACAAGTTGTAAAGAAAACATCTTCAGTTGATGTTGATAAAGCTCGATCAGATTTTGCATACTTCTGTGATGTTGTAGGAGATAAACCTCCTGCAGAACATATGCATTTATGGCATGAACATTTATATACACATCAAGATAGTGAATGTCTAATCAATATTGCTGGACCAAATGTAGATATACTTGCACCAAGAGGATCAGCTAAATCCACAGTGTTAGGTTTATTTACAGCCTGGGCTATTGGTGTACATGCACTTAATCGTAAACCACTAAAGATCTTATATATTTCATATACTGTTGATGTTGCCAGACCAAAGAGTGCAGCAATAAAAAGAATTATTGAAGATAGTAAAATTTATAGAGAAATATTTCCTATGGTAAAAATTGCCAAAGGAATAAACTCTAATGAGTATTGGAGTATTGATTGGAAGTTTGCAGGTATAAGATCAACTGGTGAAGAAGAATTTAGTTTATGTTGTGCAGGATTAAAGGGTGCTGTTACATCAAAGCGTTCACATTTATGTATCATTGATGATGCTATAAAATCAGCTGATGATATTAAAAACAGAGACATTCGTGTAGCTATGGAAGATAACTGGAACTCAGTTATTGTTCCAACTATGTTTGAAGGTGGTAGAGCTATATGTCTTGGTACAAGATTCAGACATGATGATATACATCAAACTACTTTTATCCCTGATAATGATTGGATACAGATAATTCAATCAGCAGTAACTGTTGATGAACATGGTGATGAAAAATCTTATTGGCCAGAGATGTGGTCACTCGAATATCTTAATGATCGTAGAAGACAATCACCAATAAGTTTTAGTTTCCAGTATCAGAATCAGGTAGTAAGAACAAGTGATATGTCTGTCTCACCTGATCTAATTATTAAAGGTCAGATACCAACACAGTTTGATTGTCTAGGTGTTGGAGTTGATTTATCAGCTGGTATTAGAGAACGTAATGACTATACAGTTTTTGTTATGGGTGGTCGAGTAGGAGATAAAATCTATATTATTGACTGTAAACGACTAAGAATAATGGGTAATGTAGAGAAACTAGAAGCGATTATGGAAATGATGATGGAATGGGGAATAGTCCATAAAGATCAAGATAAATATTTTCCAACTGGTAGTACTGTGGACATCTGGTCTGAAGCTGTAGCTTATCAGGCATCATTAGAAGCTGACTTTAAACGCATTTGTTTAGAAGAGCAGGGACTTTATAATCTACTCTGGCATCCGGTAAAAGGATTCAGAGGAGATAAAGTTGCTAGATTTAGAGGAATTATGGGCTTATTTGAGCAACATAAGATATTATTTAATAAATATCGTAAATTCCAAGCATTAACAGATGAAATCGTTAATTTCGGGGTTAGTTCCCATGATGATTGTGTTGATGCACTGGTCTGGTTATGCAATGGATTAATGTCCAGAGGAAAACTAGAGTTAGAGTATTGACGAATTAGACTATTAAGAGTATCTAACATGGTAGCCAATTTTTTCTATAAAGGTATTGAACTAGAGCAAGACGCTTATGGTTCTGCTATATTCAACCTTCCTGATGAAGTATGTCACGATCTAGGTCTTCAACCTGGAGAACGCTTCGATATTGAAGCTGACGATGAAAACATCACGTTTAAACGAATAGCAGCTGGCTATGAGATTGATGCGTAATAAAATAATAAAAAGTGACTAGATGAACAAAACTAATTCTACTTTTGAAGCAATGCTCAAAGCAGCCATAAGTCGTGATGCGACTGGTGGTGCTACTGATACCATGCTTATCCATGCTCATCTAGCACAGATGAAGATGTTTGGTATCCGTCAGGGTGTTGAGTTTTATCCCGGACAGGATAACTTCGGATCACAAAGATATGATTTTATACAACAGGTAATTAAGTTTAATCAGCTTGATGCAAGGTTAGATTCTATATGGGATCACTTCTTAGCTTTAGGAAAAGGATTATTTTATATTCGTCCTACTCAAAAAACATACAGACTTTATTGGTTTGATAAAGATTCCTATAGAACTTTTTATTCTCCAGAAGGAGAGTTAGAAGAAGTGATAGTCATCTATCCATATAAAGTTAAATCTAATAAAGGTTTTGGTGGAGCTCAAGTTGGTTTAAATACTGACAAGAGATATATGCGTCTTCGCATTACAGCAGAAACTATTGAAGAAACACATAGTGAACAGGAATTAAGTTTTGATAATCCCACTGAATTTACAACTATAAATAAAAAGACATTAGATAACACAATGAGATTTATTCCTTGTGTTGAGGTATTCAATAATCCTGATGCTTTTGGTACTGATGGTAGTGGTGAATTTGATTGGATATCTAATCAGATTGTTGCTCATGATGAAATGGTTAAAAATATTAGAGCTAACCTTTCATTCTTTGGTAATCCAACTTTATTATCTTCACGTCCTAAACAGGATATTGTTGAAAGTAGTAAAGATGCTCCACCACAAAGACCAAGCATTTCAAGTCAATCTGGATTTACTTCTGATCTAAGTACACTTACATCCACATATAAACAAGATCCTGTAACAAGAAATCCAGCTGGATATATTGGTAGTCCAGGATCAGGTATGAGAGTGCCTAGAGTTATTGCTAACTTAGAACCTTCAGATCGTGTTGGATTTATTACTCCTAATGCTGTAAGTACAGATCAATCCAGATATGTAGGACAATTAAGAAATGAAATAAGATTAGCTTTAGGTGGTATTGATGATATATCAATTAGTAATGTAACTGCTACAGAGATTAAATCTCAATATGGAAGAGTAAGTGCTACTGCCAGAAAGAAATGTTTACAAATATATGAGTATGGAATTTGTAAATGTTTTGAGCTAATGATCTTCCAAGAAGAACAGATATTCCGTCAGACATTAGCAGAAGCATCTGGTATTAAATACCCTCAACCACCTATAGATGATAGTCCTGAAGCATTAGAAAAAAGTGAGAAGCAGAAAGCTACATATGAAAAGAAATTACAGAAAGCAATTGATGTTGCAAGAGAGACAAAAGAGATTCCTCCAGGTGTTCATGGATTAGTACCAGATGGTGAGAGAACTGTAGAGTGGAGATGGATGGGTCCTGTGTATGAAGACACTGCACAGGATAAAGTTCAGCAATCTATATTTTGTAGAAACCTACAAGAATTAGGTGTTGATAGCATAGAAGCACTGAAGTACTTATTTCCATCAAAAACTGATGATGAAGTTGCCGGTATGTTATCGGGATTTCCATTCAGAATGGTAGGACAAGTACAAAGGGCTTATTCTCAATTCCTTGATCTAATAAATCAAGAAATGAGAACTCCACATCCGCAGCAACCGGATATTCCAATGGCTGCAGATCCGAGACTTGATCTCACCCCTTTCTTATATAGAACACTCGAATCACTCCAGAAGGAAGTAACTTATGCAGGCAGATACCGCAATGCCGACCCAATCGGCACCCCAACCATCAGTGACCCCACAAGCCAATTACGGGGCACCAGTGCAGACAGCAGCACAGCAGCCAGCGGTGGCGACAACTCCACAGTGGGTAGCACCTCAGCAGGCAGCGGTGGCACCAGCACCACAAGTGCAAGCCCAGATGGGTACAACACAAGTCCCATACAGCCCTACACCGTCAAGCCCCCAGGTCAGCCCATCGGCACCAGCGGAGAATCCTTACAAGGACGCATTCAACCGGGTGGTAGGTCTCCTGAGTTCACCAGTCCAACTCCCCTTCCTGGGTCAACAGTCTCCAGCGACACAAGAGTACGGCCAGGCGAATTACAGTTCCCCTCAAGCTCCCTCATACAACAATCAGGGTCAGCAGATATCGCAGCCTTTGAACGGGAGCAACCAGGCATACTCCAACAACTCTTCCCAAACTTCGCAGGCAATCAGCGACCAGCAACTCCTAGCAAACGGGGTAAGTCCAGAAAGTCTTGAAGTAATTAGTCATTTTGGTGCAGATGCTCCTGCAGTTCTTAATGATTATGCTTGCAGAGTAGAGGATAGTTTAGTCACAACAAATCAGCAACTTAATGAAGCTGTATCTCTTTTACAAGAAATTAATGAAGAGCATAAAGCATATGAGCAGATCTTAACTGATCCAGATGTATTAGCTGATTACACTTGTGAGTTCTTCGGTCCAGAAGGTCCATATCCAGTAGAAGAAGATCAAGTAGGACAAGTAGTTGGTAATCAAGGAATAACAGCTCAACAGCAAGCAGCTGCATTACAACAGCAGCAAGCTGCAGCAGCACAGGCAGATCAGAGATTTGCACGTCCTCAAATGCCAGTTCCTCCACAGCCACAAGCTCCAGAGAATACTGGGGATTTCTGGAATAACTTTGGAAGTTTAGCTGATAAGGACCCTGCTAATGCATGGAGATACTTAAATCAGGCACAGCAAACACCTGATATCTTCAGAAACAAGATGTTAGTAATGGAATAATTCTTTAGATTTAGACAACATAAAATAGAGGGAGTAGTTTGATACTCCCTTTTTTATTAGATAGATACATGTTAAGCACTGGAACATTTTCAGGAAGACCCATGCAAAGACCTATGCCAGAAACTATGGGTACAGGATTTGGTTTAAATTTACCTTTTACACGTACTCCTCAAGAACGGATGATAGAAGGTTATGAAAGAAAGAAAGAGATGGAGGGAAAGATAAAAGAGAAAGCAGGTCAATTTATGGATACAGTAAGAGGATCTGGACTTACTAAATTTGCTGGAGGTGTTGGAGGAAGTATTGCTGGCAGTAAAGCAGGAGCAGCAGCAGGAACAGCTATAGCTGGACCAGTAGGAACAGCTGTTGGTGGTGTTGCAGGAGGTTTGATTGGAGGTGCAATAGGAGAAAAAGCAGGAGAAGCAGTAGGAGGAATGAGAGAGAAAAGAATGGCAGGTGAATTAATGAGAACTGCATTTGGTGGAGGAGCAATAACAGGAGATATGGCAGATAGGAGATCACCAACAGAAGAGATGGTTATGGGTAATCCAATGGCTGCTCCAACAGCTGCTGATTTTGTTAAGATGCCACAAGATTTACAATCTGGTTATATGCATATGAATAGATTCGGATCACCATTACCAATACATGGTCTAGCTACACCAGGAAGAACAACAATGGCACAGGATATTCAAGATGGTAACTTAGTTATGCAACACCGCATGCAAGTTGCAAACAGAGATCCTATCGGGATGTCTAGAATCCCATTCGGAGGAATGATGTAATTATGGAAGATAATCGTCAAGAAGCTTTAAACAAAGCAAAGAAAGCACAACAAATGATGTTGATTCAGGCTGAAATGGAAAAGCAGATGCAACCAACAGTCCCTGAAGTACAAGCTGGTTCAATATCAATGCAACCTGCAATCCTTCCTAATCCTAAGCCACAAGGGGCTGTGATAGGTGCTGACATCTATTCAGCAGGAAATATATATCCAGGTATTTCAGGTAGCACTAAACTCGCTGCAACATGGAATCCTATGATGGACCCAGCAGAAGGTTAGAATTTAGGTAAACCAACAGGAGCAGTAGGAACTACGTCACCTGTTACGCCAGGAACATCAGGCATAAATCCACTAATCTGATCTTGGATTAGATCTTTGGCTTGATCCATAATATATTCTTTTATTTCTTCCTGTTTCTTTTCATTAGTTAGAGTCAGATAAGCATATCCAATTAGTCCAACAACTGTACCAGATAGAAGAAAGGAAACGATTGCTATCGCATCAATTACTTTACGCATTTTAAAAAGGTATTTGATTTAATTATATCTCTTATACTAGAAAGTATGAGATTCGCTTCTATACCTGGTTACTACCCTAGTTTTCCTGTTAAGTATTCGAATATGTATAATGACTATTCGATGACAACAGCTGGACTGGCAGATCCTTTCTTACCACAGAAGAAAGAGGAATCTGATAAGTGTAACTTTGTAGTTTCATATATAGGTAGAAATGAACCTAAGTTTGAGATGAATAATCCACATTACATGAGGGAAGTATCAAGATCTTATTCTGATAGTATTCCCCCTGTTATTCTTAATAAAGAGCCAATACAAAATAGATTTTAATGGCACAAGATGATTCAAAATACACCAAACCTGGATTACGTGAACGAATCAAAAAACGGATCACAGCAGGGAGTAAAGGAGGAAAGCCTGGACAATGGAGTGCAAGAAAGGCTCAAATGGTTGCACAAGCATATAAGAAAGCAGGTGGAGGATATAAAGGTGGAAAAGGAAAGAAACAAAAAGATCTGAAACGCTGGGGTAAAGAGAAGTGGATGACCAAGAAAGAATATGAGAGTAAGAAGAAATGAACACTGTATCTTTAGCACTTAAATTAGTATTTGCTGTAGTAATTTTTGAATTACTTATAGTTGGTGGTACTGTAATCAAATGTTTTGATACAGACAGTTGTGATGAAAATGATTCAAACAATATCACATTAATTTTAAATAGTATTGCTGCAAAATCTTTTGCTTTATATGCTGCTGAAAAGGGAAGTGCAGTTAAAATAAAAGAATGAAACCAAAAGTAATTCTCATATTAAATAAGAAAGTTTCAGAGGTGAGTGAATCTTGTCCTACTGCAACTGTTGATATAGAGGAAAATGCCAAGAATAGAAACTGGACTATAGATAAGTTCGGTTATGGACCTTTAAATCCTGATGCACCAGATCCTGGATTCTGGGAAGAGAAAGCTGAACTCTGGAACAGTGATATAGAAACTGTCAAGACAGCTAGATGTGGTAACTGTGCTGCATTTGATCAGACAGATAAGATTATGGATTGCATGATTAAAGGTATCAATGAAACTATGGCTGCAGATCCACAGGATGTTTTAGATAGAGCAAACTTAGGATACTGTCAGTTATTTAAATTTAAATGTGCAGCTACTCGTACTTGTGATGCCTGGTTGCATGGAGGACCTATTAGAGACTAATGGAACAAGGAACAGAAAGTAAAATCACTAAGATTATTGGTGAGCTTAATAAAGCTTCCAAGACTCATAAAGGTCAGGCAGATAGATTGACTACAATATTATCTGTTTTAAAAGGAGCTAATAAAGATGGCTGATAAAGCTATAGAACCTGGCAAGAAAAGCACTGAAAGGTATTTACCTGAAGCTGCTTGGAAAGCTATGTCTAAAGCTGAAAGAAAGAAGACTGATGATAAGAAGAAAAGAGAAAGTAGGAAAGGAAAACAGTTTGTAGAAAATACCGAGAAAGCAAAGAGAGCACGTAGAATGGCAAGTAAGAAAGCAAAAAGAAACATGAAAAATGATTAGATCAATGAGAGAACAATTAATCAAAGCACTTATAGCTCATGCACATGGTGACATTCAAAAACATGTTGCTAATGTAGAAGTCTATTTAAATAATCCTGTAGGTATTGGAGAACATTCTAATATTGTGGAAGCGATTGAACAGGAGTTAGATATGATTGCAAAGTATCAGGATCAGATAGATATAATAAATAAGTATTTTAAAAAGTGATCAAACAATTTATAAAGAAATTAATTCAATATTATATTGATTTGATTGTCAGCTGGTATAGACAAATAAAAACTCACTACAATTTAAATTCAGAGATTAAAAAATATCATGCCAGTTTTGATGAACCTGAAAAGCCTAAGATAAGAGAGGTAGGAAAGTTTGGAGATAAAGATTGGTCAATATCTATAGGAGATATAGATGAATAAACGTATTCCTAGAAAAGAAGGTCAACCTGCTAAGAGTGATAAGCATAGTGATCTTTATACAGATGAAGATCCAAAAGGAACTATTCAAGGTTTACAGTTTAAAAACAAGAGAGCTGCTGCCTTAAGTGTTGCTAAAATTAAAAGAAGTAATAGACCTCACAATCACAAAACACAAGCTGCCATAGCTATGGAACAAAGAGCAGAAGTTGCAGGTAAAGATGCAGCTGCTTCTGTTTACAGAAAATTCATAGAAGAGCAGAAAAGAAAAACAAAACAAAAAAATGCTTAGACCAAATACAGAACTACTTACAGAAGATGTTATGCAAGGTCAACCACGTTTTGTTGATATTTCAAAAGGAATATTAACAGCAGAAGATAAAAGATCTAAAGCTGTAAATAAAGCAACTAAATATAAAAAAGGTTTATTATGAATGACGCATTTGTTTTTATCTACTTCTTTTTATTTGCAATAATACTTGGAGCTTCCTTTGCTTTTATGTGGAAGTCTATGGATCTGATGTTTAAAGAATTAGACAAACCACCACAAAAGATACATCCAGAAATGAGAGATATTAAACCTAATGATGAATTGTTAGTATTTAAAATTAAAGAAGAAGATTAATTAAACTTGCCACTGCTTGGCAATTTCAGGAATTATATTTACATCAATACCCATGAATGGTGGTATGAATCCTAAGACTCTGAAGAGACCATCTGCAAAAGCTCCCATAAAAACAAATCCTAATGCAGCACTAACCATAGATGCATTACGATTATGTCTGTTAATTGCTATTGATACAGATTGATCAATAAGATCTTGGATTTCTTGTTGAGACATAGTACGAAGTTTTTTTAATTATAAAGATAGTTATCATTAAAAAAAGCCCCTCTTTAGGAGAGGCTTACATTAATCAGTAGTAAAGATTACCAGATTCCAGGAATAACTTGTCCTGTTGTAGCGTAAGCACCAAGTGCTGCTACGAAGCCGAGCATAGCTGCCCAACCATTAAATCTTTCTGCTTCAGGTGTCATTGTTTTTCTCCGAATAGAATTGAATTAACCGATTGCAGGGGCTGAAAGAGCTACTGTTGTAGACTCAGCACAAGCTAAATCGAGTGGGAAATTATGAGCATTACGCTCGTGCATTACTTCCATACCAAGGTTTGCTCTGTTAAGAACATCTGCCCATGTAGGAATGATCTTACCGTTTACATCAACAACTGATTGGTTGAAGTTAAAACCATTTAGGTTAAATGCCATTGTGCAAATACCCATAGATGTTAACCACACACAAACAACTGGGAATACAGCTAGGAAGAAGTGAAGACTTCTGCTGTTGTTAAATGATGCATATTGGAAAACTAATCTACCGAAGTAGCCATGAGCTGCAACGATGTTATATGTTTCCTCTTCTTGTCCAAATCTATAACCATAGTTCTGAGATTCTGTCTCAGTTGTTTCTCTGATTAGAGATGAAGTAACAAGTGAACCATGCATTGCTGAGAATAAAGCTCCTCCGAACATACCAGCAACACCAGCCATATGGAATGGGTGCATAAGAATGTTGTGCTCTGCCTGGAATACAAACATGAAATTAAATGTACCAGAGATACCTAGTGGCATTCCGTCTGAGAAAGATCCCTGACCGAATGGATATACAAGGAACACTGCGAAAGCTGCAGATACTGGAGCTGAATAAGCTACACAGATCCAAGGACGCATTCCTAATCTATAACTAAGTTCCCATTGTCGTCCCATGTAAGCTGAGATACCGATAAGGAAGTGGAATATAACGAGTTGGTAGGGTCCTCCGTTGTACAACCACTCATCCATCGTAGCTGCTTCCCAGATTGGGTAGAAGTGGAGTCCGATTGCGTTTGAACTTGGAACGACTGCTCCTGAGATGATGTTGTTTCCATATAAGAAAGAACCGGCTACTGGTTCACGAATACCGTCGATGTCGACAGGTGGTGCAGCGATGAATGCAATTATGAAACATGCTGCTGCTGTTAATAAGCAAGGAATCATTAGAACACCAAACCAACCTACATAGATGCGGTTGTTTGTGTTTGTGACCCACTTGCAGAACTCAGGCCATCCTGTAAGGATGCCTAATTGTTCTTTTCTTGAAAGAGTTGTCATTAGGACGTTAAAAATTTAATAGGGCTCAAGGGTAGAGCGATATTAATATTTCCACCAGTCCCTTTAATGGTGGATATGAGAGACGTAATTTACTCTCCCTATAGGTCTCGGTTTGGGGAGAAAATGTCTTAAGTGTTCAAACTAAAACATTCGCTATTCAGTCTAACAGTAACAACTCAGCACAATTTAATCTAAAATATTATTAATGAGCATAAATAAGGTACTGATATAATTAGTCTTAATGGAACTCTGGTTCCAGGAGTGAACACAGCTTTGTCTGTATATTTGTTTACAAATAGCAGAGCAAATAACTGAAACTTAAAATATGTTTATAGATAACGATTTTCCTAAGCTGCTTGGTGCGGAATTATACCGTCCCCATCCAGCTTACATCGTGGAAATGGCCACAGAGCCAGTCGTAGTACACGATTTTACAAAACAACCAGGTCAGACTGTACAGTTAGATAGATATAGATTCTTCGGTGCTCCAGGCACAAAGACATCTAGAGAGCGTACACAGGATCAAACAATTGGTACTGCAAACAGCAGATCAATCGTAAAAGACAAAGTTCTTGTCTCACTCCGTGAGTACACAGGACCAGCAGATCCAGCTAATACTAATCTTCCAAGTACATTCAAGATTGCTCGTGAGACCTTGATGACTGCACAGCGTTTGCTGTTAGACACAGGTAACCTCAACATGTTCCATCAATCAATTGGTTCTCTAACATTGTTAGATGACTACAGAAGATGGAGAGACAGAGTATTCCTTGATGAACTATTCAAGTCTGAATCTCGTGGTGAGTCAAGTGATACTCAAGGTGGTTACTACTACCCAAATAGTAAAGTAAAGACAAACTCCACAACTTTAACTACATATACCGCTTCGGAATACGCAGCCGAGCGTTATAAGTTTAATGTCAAATCAGACCTTCTAGAAGTTGTAAAGGGCTTACGTAAGCGTAATGTTCCTGTTTTTGCAGATGGCTACTACCGTTGTGTAGCTGATCCTTCATTCATGAAAGATCTAAGAGCTGATGCAGGCTTCAGAGAGGTTGCTAGATATCCAGGCATGGGTCAGCCTAACCCTCTTATGGGAATGGGTGCTCCTAATGCTTCTATCTTCCAAGGTGGACAGTTCGGACAAGCTCAATTCGTAGCTGGTGAACCTGTTATGCCATCAGGCTTTGTGTTTGAAGGTGTAAGGTTCTTCGAAACAACTAACATGCCTTCCAAGTCAATTACTGTGAATATAAACGATGGTGCAGGTGCCGTATCACACGACACTCCTCCAGCTATATTCTTCGGTCCACAAGCAATTGGTGTTGGTGTTGGTGGTCCTAACGCTCAAGTTTTAATTAATAACAATGATGACTTCTCAAGATTCATCATCCTTATATGGCAGCTATATGCTGGTTTTGCAAACTTGAATAAGGACTTCATCACAGTCGCATTCACAATTTCTGATTAAGGAGGATAACTAACTATGGCAACATATAAATCATCAGCCGGAGCAGTATTACAGCCCGGTAATCAGATTAATCGCTTATCCGGATATAACGACGAAGGTGTATTCGGTTGGCCAGGTATTGAAGCATTTGAACTAATCGGTTTTGCTAAGGTCTCAAACCTTTCAGCAGATAAAGCTAGTTACAAGAGCTTCGACCTTACAGTTCCTTCTCCAGATCGTCGTCCAGATGATCGTGTAAGAGATGATCGTACAAGCTTGGTAGTTCAAGCATCTAGTGATCGCCCTGCTTATATCTATGGAGCTTCCATTGGTATTGCTCAGGATCTTCCTGCAGGCGGTCTAGCAACATTCCCTGCTTCACCAGTCACTGCTGATTTAGGTGGAACAACAGGTGAATTGTTACTACTAGGTCCAAACAATGGTGGATCACCTTTCGGTGTACCTTCCACTCAGTTAAATGGTTTAGCAGCAGCTACTAGTACTATCACAGCAGGTAGTTCACTATTTGCTCAAGGAGCAGGTGACACAACAGTAGCAGACATTCCTTTCTGGACATCTGTTACATCAACAATTGCTCGTGCAGACGCAGCAAACTCCATGATGTATAAAGTAACAGCAGACACAACATTTAAAGTGTTTAACGTCGACGCAGTTACAGATACATCAGTTAATGGTGATGGTGTATTTATCTCTCAGGATGATTCTGATGCAGGTAGAGCAGCTTATATCCTTGGTAGAGTCAACTATCTACGTCCTGCAAAGGGTGTATCTTGGAATGACATTCAAGGGTTCGTTGATTTCCCATCTCAAGTAGGTGGCGGAGACGCATAATAATCTGTGTGTTTATAAAGGAGCCGGGCTTATCGCTCGGCTTTTTTATTTGCACTAAAAGTATGGGTTGTTATTCTATTTATATAGATAATTAATTAATCAAATGTTATACAGATACAAACCAACAGGTGCATTACTTGAAAAAGTATCAGTTCATGGTGATGGAATTGTCATGTGTACAGATGCACAAGATGAAGTTCATTATGTAGATGAGTCAGATCTAATTCCTCAATTACAGGAGACCACAGAAAAAATTAAAACTGAAGAACGTCTGACTGCTCAACTAGCATCAGAAGGTGTTAAACCTGCAACCCCTACAAAGAAAGAAATCTTTCCTGTAGATACCAGAGTAAACATCAATACTGCCAGTGCTAGACAACTTGCTGATGCGTTGCCTGGTGTAGGATTAAAGACAGCTAGGGAGATAAAAGATTTACAATCTTCCATGTTAGGTGAGAAGTTCATTAAGTTAGATCAACTTAAATCTATTAAGCGTATCGACTGGGATGAACTAATAAAAGATAATCTTATTCGTGTTGAATAATGCAACTTGATGAATTTATTAAATCAAAATGTAAATGGCATTTGGGATATAATCAAACATCTATACCAGCCGGTGATTTAGCCAGAATAGAAGAAGCCTTGGATAATGTTCAGGATTCTTTCTGGGTCAGTAAAATAATCGAACAGGTGGGAAGATGTGATGAAGCAGAGAAAAGAACGGATATGACAGGAATTTTAAATAATAATATTACACCAGCTGGAAGACGTGAAAACATAGCTGGTGACGTGGATAGAACCATCAGTACCACTGACTATACTGACACTCTCAAAACATGGACTGGTATATACTTATATGAGACGGATCGTTTAGCTCAACATCTTTACGTACCTAATTATCGTAATCCTGAACAAGCTAGATATCGATTTAATCGTGAGGGTGCTGAGT
Source organism: uncultured Prochlorococcus sp. (assembly GCA_902535175.1). Taxonomy (GTDB): domain Bacteria; phylum Cyanobacteriota; class Cyanobacteriia; order PCC-6307; family Cyanobiaceae; genus Prochlorococcus_A. The sequence continues at coordinate 26,143 of CACASR010000014.1, read as the reverse complement.
TCATACAAGCACTTCCTGGACCAGCTGATGTAGCAGTTGGAACCAGACTCATGTTTGCTACAGAACTTAGATAGCACTTACTTAATTATTATGGCTGACAAAAAAGGAAAGATGCCTCCACAGCTTCTTGAATATTTTAAAAATAAAAATAAGAAGAAAGAAGATGGTGAAGAGATGTCTGATAAGGAAAAGCGTAAAGAAGCTCTAGATAAAGCTAGAGAAGCTAAAAAGAAAAAAGAGGACAAATAGTACTCACGCTAAAATAAACTTAAAAGAAGGACAGTAAATTGGCATCTACCTCAACAAATAAACAACCAATGATGTTGGATAGACCAGCATCTACCAGCACTCTTGTAAGAACACAAACAGGACAGACATTTGCTACTAGTTTGTTACCTACATCAATTGGTAATGTAACTAAAGTATTTGATGTTGATCAGGCATTAACAGATACTCAAATTAGTGGTGCATATATAGATGAGATATTCATTAGATATACGAAGGATGTTAATAGAGTTATTGATTCTGTAACAGCAAGTGCAGCTACATACACAAGAGCTGCTGCAGTTTTAACTATTACTCTAGCTAATCATAATTTTAAAGTAGGACAGAAGTTATTTTTTGATGTACAGAGTGGTGGAGCAGATACTGAAGAAGTAACAGTAACAGCTGTAACTGGTACAAATACTTTTACTGCAAACTCTTCTAGCTCAGGAACTATAACCAGTAGTAATGTCAATATTCAAAAGCCTGTTGATTTTGTATTCTATCTAACTAGTGTAACTACAGTTACAGGAACTACACAGTTCTTACCTTTATTTACTGCCAGTGTTGAATCTGTTCCTGCAGATCAAAGTTTTAGTTTAACTGAAAAATTAATACTCCCACTTATAAATTCACCTGTTCCTCATGCAGGAAGTAACTTTACTAGTGCTAACAGTACACTTGCTCCTAAATTGAGAGGATTAATGTTACCTCGTGGATCAGGATTACATGTAGGTATTAGTGGCATAGGTTCATTAACAAATGGATTCTATGTAAATGTTCAAGGTGGATATTATTAAAAAGAATGCCAAGAAGAAGATCTAGTTTTGGTACTTCTTTTGATAATTCTTTCAAAGGTTTCTCAGATGCAGTATTAAAGAAAGAGAAATCAAATCAAGGTGATTATACTGAGATACCATATCAGTTTGTTCCTATAGGTAGAGAAGATGATTATAGTGAAATAAGATTTTATGATTTTGATAGTACATGGTGTAGATGGAGAAGAGGATATGAACTGTATGTTATAACTCAACAATATTTAGGATCATCCGCTACAGGCAGAAACACTAGGGGAGATTTTAGAATGTTCTTTACATTCCAATATTTTCCAGGTCTTTTTGTACCTGTAAGAATATTTACTTTTCCTAGTGCTGGTAATGAAGAAGGAGAACATACAGTTGGTATTCGTGATGCCAATAGCCTTAATCTTTATGATCTTGGTTTACCCATTGATTCTGTTAGATATGTCACTGCAGCAACTGCAGGAACTTATAACAAGTCTGGTACCACTGTTGTTGTAACACTAGTCAATCATGGACTGCGTGTAGGAGAGAGTGCTTTTCTTGACTACACATCTGGAACTGCAGTTGATGAAACACTGACTATAGACTCTGTAACTGATGACACTTTTACCTGCACAAGTTCAGCGTCAGTAACAACAGCTGGAACTGTAAATGTAAGACAAGAATTTGCTGATACTACAGAAGGATTTGCTGATACAAGATGGACAGAGCAAAGAGTAAAGATAAGAAGCATGCCAACACCAGTTACATTATTAGCTGGTGAAAGACTTGTTGATCGTGTAGTAGAACGTGATTCAGGAGTTAACTCTACTTATTCTCAATCAGGTAATACAGTAACAGTAACCTGTAGTTCTGCTCATGGATTATCTACAGGTAATCAAGTTTTTTTAAAGGTGACATCAGGTAATACAAAAACTGGTTTATATAAAATAATAGTTACAAGTACAACTGAATTTACAGCTGAATCTATTATTAGTGCCACAGCCAGTGGTAATGTGAAAGTTCAAAGAAGAATAAAAGGATTTGATTTTAATAATTATGTAGGTAATACAGTAACTGGAGTTGATCTAACTACTGATGAAATATTATTTAAGCGTGATGAAAGTTATGGTGTACAACTTGTAAATAATAAACCTAAGACAGTAACTCCTGCTCATAGAGGTTTTCTTGCTGAACAAGATAGATTTCTTACTACAGAGATTAGATATCAATGTAACTGTCCAGACTTCATGCGTCGTAGAAAATATAATTTGTATAAAGATACAACTGATGATAGGTTTCCCAATACAGGTATTGAGAGTGTAATTCCTGGAACAAGACAGGACAGAGAAGGTAATGTAATTGATTCCAGAGATAATCCTGGAGTCTTTAATGATTTTGGATATGCACCTACAGGTAATTTCTATCAGGTACCTGAATATAATGATGATCCAGAAGGATCTTTTGGTGGTCTTTTATATTATCAGACTCGCTGGTGTAAACATATCTATGCAGCTCTATGGTCCATGAAACATGATGAGGGTAATGATCAATTTAGTTTTGAAGGAAGATATCAACAAGATGGACCGAATGTATCAATAACTATTGTTAATCATGGTTTACTTCCAGATAAAAGAGTAGCTATTGATTTTACTAGTGGCGATTTATTAGATGGTCAATATATAGTTAGCTCTGTTCCAGATGAAAATACAATTGTAATTGTATATCCTTTTTCTGGTACTACACAGGGTGACTGTACGGTAAGTAATTTAAAGATACATGAATATGTAAATACCTGGTTACTTGAACCTAATGATCAACCAGCTGGTAATGCTCTAGATAAATTTTATAAAAACTTTGAGAAAGAACAGGAACGCACTAGAAAAGCTGCAGAGAGGATGTCACTTCTAGGTTATGGATTACCTTGGACAGGAAATAAAGATATTGAATTTGGACAGAGAAATGCACCAGAAGAGATAGCACAGTTTGATCCTACTCTTGTAACTATGAAACTTACCGACACTATCAGACGAGATAATGGTGAGTTAAGTCGTGATGGACAGTTGTTAAATAATGCAGCTACTACATTGATGTCTATGCAGAAAGTTTTAAATTTAGATTTTAAATTAATAGAAGATGTTCGTATCGGATTAGTTAATCAACCACTTACAGATTTCACTCCTGACTTTCAGTTTGGTGAAGTAGAGGGAGGAGTATATTTAAATGGAGAACCGGAAACAGGAGCAGGAGTAAGTTCTATGGATTGCTCAACTTATAATCCAGGAGTGGAACAGTCTATAAATGTAGATGCAGGAGCTTATCTTAATTAGATATGACAATACAGATTCAAAGTAGAAGATCAAGTTTATTAAATGACAGACCAGTACCGACCAGAATAGGTGAAGGTGAACTTTGTGTGAACATAAATTCAGGAGATCCAGGACTATTCTTTGCAGATAATGTTGCTTCTCCAAGTACAGGATTAATTAAAGTAGGACCTATTCATGTAGGATCAACTCAACCTAATAATTCACCAACTGGTTTTACTAGTTTTTCTAAAGGTGAATCTTGGTTAGATACAGCAAGCACAGAGTTATTTAGAGTTCATGATGGAACTGATTGGCAATATTCAAAGGCAGTAGCTTCTACAACTAGCACGGGATTTCCTTCTAATCCAGTTAATGGTCAATTGCATTATATAGAATCAACTACTACTTTACATATCTATAGAACAAGTATAGGTGGATGGACAGCAATCAACTAAAAGAAGAGTGTAATTGTGAACATTGTATGAATAAAAAAAGACAAATAAAACAGGCAGGTGATCACTGGAGACTAATTAAACTTAATCTCAAAGCAGAACAATGTAAGACACGTAAGAAAGCTATAAAAATACTTTCTAAGGTTAAGTAAACATCATTTCTACTTCGTTAAAACTTAATGAACTTGTAGAAAAACATATAGCTTTTCGATTTATCTCTGTATTATTTAAAGGAATTACACTATGAACTTTGTTTACATTTAAAATATAAACATCTCTTGGCTGTGCAATAAAAGAATCTGTCTCAATTAAATCATCTAAATTATATACATATCCATCAGTTTGATTGCCTATCTGATATGGTTTAGCATTCTTTTTTATCTCATAAAATTGGGTTACACAATTATTTGTTTCAATGTAAAAGTTTATAACTGCAGTAGGTCCACTATCAGAATGAGGAAGAATATATGAATTAGCTTCTAAAAAATGTAAGTAAAAGTCAGATTCATATTTTTTTGGAATAAGATTTACTTTATCTTTTATATTTAAATTGCTATACCATAATCCAGTAAATTTATTATCTATATCTATTCCATACTCTATTGCTCTTTCACCAATTTCATAAGAAGGTATATCTACTTCAAGGTCTAACTTTTTAAAATACATTACTTAGAGTTTTGTTTGATCATCAACTCTAATATTCTATCCAGCTTTTGATGGACTACATCCATCTCACGTATAAAATCCTGCTTTAATACATAACCACGAACCATATCGTCTTCTACACGATTGATCTCATCCTGTAATTTATTAAATCTTCTCTGAATTTTTTCATTGAAACCATTCAAAGATTTTATAACACCAGTGAAAGCTGCTAGTCCACTGGTTATGGCAATGGCAATAACTTCTGGGTCCATTAAATCTTTTGTTTCTCTTTACTTATATTCTAAGGGATTTAACAACTTAGAATAGTCTCATACAAAACTTAAGATTATATGGCACAAGGAGAACCAAATTTAGAAGGTGCAATAAAAGTTCTTGTAGATCTGTTGACTGCCAATAGTTTTACAATGACTCGTTCACCGTATGCGAATAATTTTCGTGGTTTGGTAGATGCATTACTAGATTTAAAAGAAGGCTTTCCAAACTTTGTTGCATTACAAGTAGGATTTAATGCTACTGCATTTCAGGATGTTACTGATGGAGATGCATTATTTATGCGTACCTCTGATGGTCAGGTAGGTAAAGCAAGTGCAGCTGATGGAACATTAGAAAATGCTACAGTCGTAGGTTTTGCTAATTCAACTGTCAGTGCTAATGGCACTGTAAGAGTTGTAGTCGCAGGACTTAAAACACTTAGCTCTTTGAATGCAGGTGACTTATTCTTCTTATCAGATTCAACTGCAGGAGCCATCAGTACCTCAGCTCCTACTGGTGCAGGAAAAGCAGTTACTCGTGTAGGAGAGGCATCAACTGCGACTGATCTTGCTATTCATATTGAACCACCAGTACTTCTAAGATAATGCCAGCTCCAGAGTCTAAAGCTTTACAACCTTATGCAGCTAATGCTGAAGGATTAACTGCTGTACTAACAGATCTTCTTTCAACAATGCCTGAGCCTGTCGTTTCTAAGGTAACTGGTTATATAGTAAATGCATTTGAAAATGTTACTCAAGGAGATGTACTTTACTCCAGAACTTCTGATGGTCAGGTTGGAAAAGCAGTTGCTAATGATACTTTAGATAAAGCAGTAGTAGCTGGAATTGCAGAAACCACAGTCACTGCAGGTAGTGAAGTACGTGTGATAGTAACTGGACAGGTTGCTGTATCAACATCAATCGATGCAGGTGATACGTATTTTTTATCGGCATCATCACCAGGTTCTCTTACTAAAACACCTCCAACAACAGCTGGACACTATATAACTTTAGTAGGAGAAGCAGGCACCAGTAACCAACTAGTTTTGAAAATAAAGCGTCCTATTCAGCTTCGCTAAAATTGTTAAAGATAAAATAGAAGAATAATAAAAGTTTTTTATTAAATAAGGAACTAAAAGTAGTAATTAAAAGATGGCAACACGTAAGGCTATTACGCTGGTAAGTGGTTTATTCCAGGAAGTAAATACTCCTACAGATAAATTAGACTTCGCTGGTAATACTACAGCCGACCTCGCAGAAAATACTAATCTATATTTTACAAATACCAGAGCTAGATCAGCTGTATCAGTAACAGATGCAGGAGGTCTAGGAAGTCTTGCATATAATAGTTCAACTGGAGTAATAACTTATACAGGTCCCTCTAACTCAGATATAAGAGGTTTACTAAGTATAGCTTCTGGATCAGGACTGACATATAACAGTTCAACAGGAGAGTTTGGAACCAGTGCGATACCTAATGCTCAATTAGCAAATGATGATGTAACTGTTGGAAGTACTGCAATTGCACTTGGAGCTACAGCTACAACTATAGTTGGGTTAAGTTCTTTAACTTCCGATACATTAAAAAGTGGTAGTGGTTCTTCGAATGTAATAACAATTGCTAGTGGAAATCTTTTATTCAGTGGAGCTACAGGTGATGCTAATGGAACAACCCTAACAGTTACTGACCCAACTGCAACTCGCACTATAACTTTACCTGACGAAACAGGAACTGTATTAACAACTGGAACTTCAATTGCTAACAGTAATTTAGCTAATAGCACATTCCTTATTGGTGGTACAACAGTCGCTCTAGGAGGAGGTGCAACAACATTTACAGGTTTTAGCTCTTTACAATCCACCACATTAGTTTCTGGTACAGTCGATGGGGCTAATTCTATAACACTTGCAAGTGGAAATATTACATTTGAAGGCTCTACAGCTGATGGTAATGAGATAATACTTACAGCAGCTGACGCTTCTGGTTCAGATAAAACAATAACTTTACCAAATGCAACAGGAACTGTTGCGTTGTTAAACACATTAAGTATTGCTTCCGGATCAGGATTGACTTATAACTCAGGTACAGGAGAATTTTCAACCAATGCTATCCCTAACGCCCAACTTGCAAACAGTTCTGTTACTGTTGGTAGCACTGCTATTGCCCTGGGCAATAGTAGCACGACACTTGCTGGCTTAAGTTCTGTAACTTCCACTGCGGTAATAACTGATGACAGTGGATTCAGAATTAGAGATAATTCAGATAATACAAAACAACTTGCTTTTGAGTGCTCAGGAATATCTGGAAGCACTACAAGGACATTAACTGCTCCAGATGCGAGTGGAACTATAGCAACTCAGGCATATGTAAATGCTCAAGTTACTGCTGAAGATTTAGATGTACAGACTGATTCAGGTAATTTTGATGTTGATTTAGACTCGGAAGCTTTAATACTTACTGGTGGAACTGGAATAGATACAAGTGGATCAGGAACTACAGCTACCTTTGCGATAGATTCAACTGTAGCCACTCTCACTGGATCTCAAACTCTTACAAATAAAACATTAACCAGTGCTGTTTTAAATGGGACTATATCAGGTACATCAATAAAAGATGAAGATAACATGGCTAGTGATTCAGCCAGTCATCTTTGTACTCAGCAATCAATTAAAGCTTTTGTAGAATCTCAAGCTGCTGGTGTAACAGGAGTTACTGCAGGTGATGCTCTATCAGGTGGTGGATCATCTGGAACAGTCACTTTGAATGTAAGTGGACTTGCTAACGCACAAGTAGCTTCAGATGCAGCGATAGCTGGAACTAAAATTAGTCCTGACTTTGGATCACAAACTGTAACTACAACAGGAACAGTTAATACAGGAGTTATAAATGCAAGTACATCTTCTGATCAGATTTTAAATTTAAATTCAAGTGATAGCAATGCTGTTTATTTAGCTTATAAAAGAGGTGGATCAAGAAAAGCATATGTTGGTTATGGAGGAACTGGAAACACACTTAGTTTTGTAAATGAGATAAGTGATGGAGATATAAATATTTCTGGAAGTGATGGTGGAAGCCAAATAAATGTTTTAAATTTTGATGTAAGTGATACTGGAAAAGCTACTTTTAGTGGTGCTGTTCATGCTTCTAATGGATTTGTTGGAAACGTAACTGGTAATGCTTCTGGATCGTCAGGATCTTGTACTGGAAACGCAGCTACAGCAACAGCCCTTGAGACTGCAAGAAATATTGGTGGAGTATCATTCGATGGAACAGGAAACATAAATCTCCCTGGTGTTAACACCTCTGGAAACCAGAATACTTCTGGAACAGCAGCGATAGCAACAACAGTTACAGTTGCAGATGAATCGTCAGATACTTCATGTAATGTCTTATTTGCAACTGCTGCGACAGGTAATCTTGCACCAAAATCAGGAACTAATTTAACTTTTAATTCTTCATCAGGAGTTTTAACAGCCACAGGATTTGCTGGTGCGTTAACAGGTAACGTAACAGGTAATGCTTCTGGATCGTCAGGATCTTGCACAGGAAACGCTGCTACAGCAACAGCTTTAGAAACAGCAAGAACTATTGCAGGAGTTAGTTTTGATGGAACGGCAAATATTTCTTTGAATAATAATGCAATCACTAATGGTGCTGGTTACATAACTGCAACTTTAACCAATGAGCAAGTACAGGATATTGTTGGAGGCATGCTTACTGGTAATACAGAAACAGGTATTACTGTTACTTACCAGGATGGTGATGGCACTATTGATTTTGTTGTTGCTTCACAAACTGAGAATGATTTTACAACAACTCTTAAAAACAAATTAGATGGAATTGCTGCTTCTGCTACTAATGTCACTAATAATAATCAGCTTACAAATGGTGCTTCATATGTAACATCATCTATCATTAACTCATTAAGTGCAAGTAATCTTTCTTCTGGAACAATACCAGATGCACGTTTCCCTTCTACACTTCCTGCTGTTGATGGTTCTAACCTTACAGGAATATCAGCTGGAGCTACAGGTGGTGGATCAGATGAAGTGTTTTATGAGAATGGTCAGACTGTAACAACAAATTACACCATAACTAATGGCAAAAATGCTATGGCTGCTGGTCCCATCACTATTAATAGTGGTGTGACTGTCACTGTAGGTTCTGGTGAAACTCTTACGATTGTTTAATTTAAAATAATATTATGGCAACCCAAGTACAATTTAGAAGAGGAACAACTGGTGAACACTCTGCTTTTACAGGAGCAGTTGGTGAAGTAACTGTAGATACCGAGAAGAAAGTAGTTTGTATTCATGATGCAACTACAGCAGGTGGCTTTCCTTTATTAAGAGAAGATTTTAGTAATTCCAATCTTGCATTAGGATCATTATCCAGCTGTGCATTGAAATTTGCAAACGATCCAGATACTGGGATAATGAGTACTGGACAGGATCAAATACAGCTAGTAACCGGAGGAGTTGCAAGGCTTACAATAGATTCATCAGGAACAGTTTCAGTTCCCAGTGGAAATATGATTCTTGCAGGAAATCTGGTTGTTACTGGAGAACTAGATAGCTCGTCACAAATCGCTCTTATATTGGCTTTAGGATAATATGGCAAACACCTTTAAGATTGATACTAAATCTTCAGTAAGCACTTCAGGAAACAACGTAGTCACTGCAGGAGGTTCTTCAACCTTAGTTATTTTAAGTATTTTAATTGCGAATAAAACAGCAGCAAGTGCTCAGGCCGATGTTTTTATAAACAAAAACAGTGGAGACGATGTATTTTTAGTTAAAAATGCTCCAATTCCAGGTGGATCATCACTAGAAATAATTAGTGGATCGAAAATAATTTTAGAATCAAGTGATGTCTTACAAATAACTTCAAACACAGCCAGTGCTTTGGATGCTGCAGTAAGTTATTTAGAACAAACATAAGATGGCTTTAACACAAAATATTGATCTCTCTAATTTACTTATTAAGTTTGAGATTCTTAAGGCTGAAGTTGCTTCTTTAGATGAAAAACTAAATGAACATAAAGTATTAGAACTAGAAGATGATACCTGGGAAAATGTCAGGAAGAAAAGAGATTATTTATTAAAGTCCAGTGATTGGACTATGAATCCAGATACAACAATAGATCAGGCTCAATGGGCTGCATATAGACAGATTCTTAGAGATCTTCCTCAGACTTATAAAGATAAGACTTCTGATGATGTTATATGGCCGACACAGCCATCTACTGCAGGACCTAATACTTAGTAATTCTAAAGATTACTGACCTTAAAATAAGGAGAGAAAAAAGAATATTGTAGTTGATTACCTATGCCTTATATAGGAAATGATATAAGAAGTAACGAAGATTATAAAATCATAGATGATATATCGAGTGGTTTTAATGGTAGTGAAACTTCGTTTGCTTTGCAAGTTTTAGGATCAGCACCTGTTCCTTTTCCAAAATTTGCACAACAGTTATTAATATCAATAAATGGAGTTGTCCAGGAACCAGATCCTTCAGGTTCTGCTGGATTTAAAATATCTGGAACCAATATTGTATTTAGTTCTGCTCCTACCGGTGGACATGCATTTTTCGGTGTAATCTATGCAGGTGCAGATTATGTTAATGCTGGTGGGTCATTTCCAGACGGATCAACTGCAGTTCCTTCTATCACATTTACCGATGATACTGACACAGGAATTTTCAGAAGTGGTAGTGGATTGGTTTCTGTTGTTTCTAACGGAACTAAAGTTGCAACTTTCCCTTCAAATCAAGGGAGTAGTGGACAAGCTCTTGTCACAGATGGTGCTGGAGTGCTTTCATTTGGAACAGTATCAACAGCCACCAATCTTGTAGTTACTGATGAGTCATCTGATAGCACTTGTTTTCCTTTATTTACCACACTAGCAACAGGCACTTTACCTCCTAAAACTGGAACTAATTTATCATTTAATGCTTCATCTGGATTACTTACAGCCACAGGTTTTAGTGGATCAGGTGCTTCTTTAACTTCTCTAAATGCATCAAATATATCTTCAGGAACTATAGCTGCAGCGAGGGTAGCTACTCTCAATCAAAATACCACAGGATCAGCTGCAACATTAACAACAGCCAGAACTATTGGTGGTGTCAGTTTTGATGGATCTGGAAATATAGATCTTCCAGGTGTTAATACTGCAGGAAATCAAAATACTTCTGGAACTGCAGCGGTAGCGACAAGTATATCAGTTGGTAATGAGTCATCTGATACTACTTGTTTTCCTGTATTTACTACAGGTGCAACAGGTAGTTTATCTCCTAAAACAGTAAGTAGTTTAACATTTAATGCATCAAATGGAACACTAGCTGCAACTACATTTTCTGGAAGTGGAGCAAGTTTAACAAACTTATCAGCAAGTAACTTATCTTCAGGAACAATACCTGATGCACGTTTTCCAGCAACACTTCCAGCGGTTGATGGATCAAATCTTACTAATATTGCTGCTGGAGCAACTGGGGGTGGAAGTGATGAAATCTTCTATTTAAATGGTCAAACCGTGACATCAGATTTCACCATACCAAATGGTAAGAACGCTGGTAGCTTTGGACCGATTACTATTGCAAGTGGAGTGACCGTCACAGTCGGTTCAGGAGAGACCTTAACTATTGTTTAGGTAAAAAATAACACTGATAAAATATTATTATGAGCCAATTAAAAGTAAATTCTATCGTTCCTGTTGGGGGTTTACCTTCTGGAGCTAAAGGTGGAATTATTCAAGTTAAGCAAAACATAAAAACTGATACTTCTTCTTTTGACGGAAGCACTGGTAATTTCAGCAGTAACATTTCTGGACTTACCGAAACAATTACAACCCAGAGTTCTAGCAGTCAGGTCTTAATTGTTTTACATACAAACTTAAGTACATCAAGTGGTCAAAGATGCACCTTTAGAATCTTAAGAGGAAGCACTGTTCTTAGTGTTGGAGATGCAAGCAGTAGTGTTATAAGAGGAATCTGTCCTAGTATCTGCCCTGGAGATAATGATTCAAGGAGTATTCCAATATCAATGATGATTTTAGATGCCCCCGGATCTGCTGCCACACATACTTATAATGTGCAAGGAAATGGAGAATCTTCTGCTGGTACTATTTTCATAAATAGAACTAAAGGAAACAATACTTCAGATACTTACCATTGTGGTATTAGTAGCATTACTTTAATGGAGTTAGGAGCTTAAGTTATGGCACTAGATCACGAAGCTATTTATACAGCTTACAAAGGAGTAGTAACACAAATAGATGATTCTATTGGAGCTAGAGATGCAAGTGGGAATATAGTTTCTATAGATCAAGTTAAAGTTGATGCTGCAAGAGTAGAGTTAAACAAATTAAATTATCAAACAGACAGAACAGAACATGGTTCAGTTACTTATGATTCTTGGAGAAATCAATTAGCAATGTTATATGACGATATGGTTGCTGGTAAACTAGATACAACAGGCACATGGGCAACCCATGTAAAAGCAGTTAAAGACGCTAATCCAAAACCATGAGTACATTAAATGTAGCCACAATTAAAAACACAGGTTCGGGTCAACCTACTTTTAGGGACAGCAGCGATAATGTAGTTGGACAATTGACTCAAGTATGGGTCAATTTGGCTGGGGGTAAATCAGGTCTTACCGCTTTTGGTATAAGAGCTAGTACTGGTGTAAGTTCTGTAACTGATAATGATAGTGCAGAATTTACTGTGAATTTTACAACATCTTTTGCTAGTGCAGGGTCTTATGCTTGTGTCTCTCAAAGTAGGGAAGATAATAATGGTGGAGCTGGAGATCATAATACTTATTATCCAAGAACTTTATCTTACACAGCAGCAGGGTCTATTAGATTAAGAACAGGAACAACATCTGCTGCATCTCGTAACGACCAAATCTGGGTCGTTTGTATAGGTACACAGTAATGTCAACACTTAAAGTCAATACAATTCAAGATACTAGTGGTGGAAGTGGATTTACACCATCATCAGTTGGTGATGGACTAATAAAATGTTGGGTTAATTTTAGAGGTGGAAATGGTAATACAACTGGCATCAATGATAGTCTTGGTGTTTCAAGTATTACAGATAATGGAACTGGACATTACTTTATAAATTTTTCATCAAATTTTGCAAATATTAATTATTGCATGACAGGAACAGCCACAGAAGATTTGACCAACTCTGGAAGTAGAGGAGAAGTCGTTGTTGCTGGCGATAGATTACCACATACTGTTGGTCAATGTAGGATATTTTCGCAAACAACAAACGGGACTGCTTCTCCAAGAGACTGCGGAAGAGTTGAGATGCACTTCGTTGGCGATACATAACAGTTACTATATAATAAAAGAAAAACTTTATGGCTAATTCTGACAAAAGATTTATCTATACTAGAGATGACGGAGGTATCTCTATTGTTTGCCCAGCAGATAATTGTGAATTAACTTTGGAGCAAATAAAAGCAAAAGATTGTCCTAGTGATAGAGCAATTCATACTGTTAATAAATCTGAACTTCCTGAAGATAGGGATTTCAGAGATGCTTGGACTTACACGGAGTAAACTATGGGATTTGGTATTAACATGGCGAAAGCCAAAGAAATTCATAAAGCAAATATCAGACTTGCAAGAGAACCAAAACTGCAAGAACTTGATATTGAATTTCAAAGAGCACTAGAAGCTGGTAACAGTACAACAGATATTGTTGCTAAAAAGCAAGCACTTAGAGATGCTCCTGCTGATTCTGGTATAGATTCTGCCTCTGATACAGCAGCTTTAAAAGCACAATGGAAAACAGATATCTTAGGTACTAGTCCATATTCATAATCACTGTACAATAAAGGTATAGAGTTATGAATAATGTACAGTCAAAAACCATCTAAAATAAATAGAATAATTGTAGGTTCTTTAGGGATAGTATTCGGGCTATCCCATCTTGCTTTAATACAATCAACGATTAATAGAAAGAGTAATCTGCCATTAATTAATCTTCCTGTAGGACCTTACACAAGCTATATAGCAAGTGTTACAGAGAAAGGATATACCATCAGATATAAATCTCATTCACCAAAGATAATTGAAACTGAAAAGCATGTTGATAGACCAGCAGGTTTTCTTGGTCTAGGTAAGTCAGAACTAAAGACATATGAACAGTCAGTAGCAGGAGGAGGCTCTGGAAGCGTCTCAGAGAGCTCTGAACTAACTGCCAAGCAGATTGCATGTATCAAGGCAGAAGGCTCTGGAGAGGCTACAGGGAAGCTTGCAGCAGCAAGTATTACTGCTCCTATAACTCCTACTCTTACAGAGATACCTTATGTTGGATGGTTAGTAGCTGGGTTCTTTAATATGTTTGGTCAGAAACAAGGTGCAGAGATAGGTGGTCAGATGGCTAGAGACTTCCAAGACTGCTAGTGCCTGAGATACAAACTATTGGAATAAATTACATAGGGATTAATTCAATCCCTCTGCCTAATATAAATTTTTCAATACCTCAAACTCCACCTGTAACATTACAAATTGGTTCTCCAATAGTTGATGTTCCAGGTTGTGTTAAATATAATCCTGCTAATAAAAATTCTATAGAACTTGTAAATCAAGATGAACGAGGATCTCGTGTCATGTGTGATGGCTCTGTGCCTTGGTTCGAACCTATGGATTATGAACCAGAGAATCTGGTATATGTACAGGAACAGTCAGTCCCTCCTGTAGCTCCACCTCCAGAATTAGAAACACCTCAACCTAATTTAGATATACCAGATGTTCCTAAAGAGGATGTACCCTGCCCTGGACCTACAGATCAGAGGGTAGGTGACATGCGTAATGCTGATTCCAGAGAAAAAGTTGTATCTCATACGCTCTCAGAAGATGGTCAGACCTGTATAACAAACTATGAAGTGACATCAACTATCGAAAAAATATTACCAACTGTACCTCAAGTTACTACGACAGCTGCAATCGCAGTGGTAGCAACAGCAGCTGCAGCTTCTACACCCCTATTATTAAGGTTAATAAAGCCTTTATTAAAGCAAGCTACTAAGAAAATTAAGGGTTTATTAGGTAAAAAAATAGATAAACCTTCTCGTGCAGAAATAAAAACTAATCAATATCGTGAGAAGAAAGGACTACCACCTCTGAAGAAAAAATAAAACTTATTTTGGAATCTCGTGTTGATGATTAGGAATAACACCATGTGGATTTGCAACTACGATATCTGCACAGATTTGATAGGCAGGACTCTTAGGATGGAATGATACTCCCAATTTTTTTTGCTCGGCACAGTGCTTTAATCTCGATATTTCAAAGTCTAATCTTTTATTAGCAACCAGCTGGGCATGATATTGATTCTGTATGTCAGCAGCCTTCAGGCAGCCCTCATTATGACGTTTATCAAGTGGTATGGATATTGTAGCTGAGATACCCCATCCAACATTATGATTAGATTTCTGACCTGTTCTGGTGGGTTTGTAATAGAGAATAGATCCTGGATTGTCTAACACACCATCATTGTTGGTATCACTGTTGTCATACACTGGATCAAGCCAAGAGCTTTCATATGGTTCTTTCCATGAATCACTCAGAGTTACAAACGGTGTGATGTTTAAGGTAGAGCCCTGACACTGAACTCCATTGCCATAAGTGTTAGTTATATATGGTCCTTGTAAAACCTGTATTGCCTGATTGGTCACCGACCCACTGGAGTTGGCCACTGGGTTGGCAGTAGCACTGACACCACCTACTTCATTGGCATAGATGGGAGTACTGAATATATTTAATGCAACTAGTAAATACTTTACTGACTGAACGTGGAAACCGTGTCTGTGACTGAGGTTACCTCGGTGGTCCTCTGGATTATGGTCTGAGATTTTAGCCCTGGTTGACTCAAAGTTGTAGTCAGTTGCCAAGGTTTGCTTGAATCTGTTACAGAGAAGTTCGGCATATTTGTAGCATCTAGGCTTGTCCACGTAGAATTAATTCCATTTACTGCTTGGGTTGTACTCGTAGTAGGAGGTACCAAGCTGTTACTATCTGTGCTTATATTATTACCTGTAACTGTATATTGCCAGCCCGTTTGGTATTCAATTACATTTATTGTCTCCGTTACCGTACTGGATGTCTCAGTGTGACTGGTAAGACTACCACTCTGAAAGTTGGGAACCAGAGGAACGGCTTCTACAGATACATTCAATGAGCTTAGTACGACCACAGGTATCACACTTCTCAAAATCTTTATCATCTTCTTTTTCTTTGATTGCAAAAGCATGATCTCTTAACTTCATTTGATACTGATCTCACTTACAAATTGACCTGTTGCACTTGTTCCTGCACCGCCCCCTGTTAGTGTAATTGTTGAACTTGAATCGATTGTACCTGCCAATGACCCTGCAGTGCCTGCTGAAGTTGAGGTTTGACTGGATAATGGACTTACAGCACCTACTGTTGGAGCACTACTTACTATTGCGTCTCCTTGAGTAAAACTTTGAGTGAAGCTGAAGGATTCTCCTGCAGTTGCCTGAACAGCGGATAAGGTTGGTATTGAACCTACTCCTGATGCAATAGTCATAGAACCAACAGAGTTAGTAGCTGATCCACCGTCAGGTGTATATTGAGTTGTTACATTATTACCGGAAACGCTATAAGAGCTTCCTATTCTTTCTACATTTGTTGCAGCAGCATTGACCTGGAGCTGAACACTACTAGTTAATTTATGAGTGATATCTGCCTTTACTGGGGCTGCAAACAATAGAAGAAAAGGTATTATCTTCCACATGATGTCTAAGTATAAATATTCATAAGTCTATCATCTATATAAACAAGAATTACATATCAAAAATTGATGCTTGTAGACTATTTTTATATACAAATTTAGATATGTCTTGTACAAAAGATCACAAAGAAGGAGAAGATCCTAAAAAGAAAGGTCCATTCAGTAGACTCAAAGAAAGTATTGATGATAAAGAAGATCAACTAGCTATTGTCAGTAACTTTGTCAGATTGGGTGTGTTGATTTGGAGTGGATTTATCCTCACTCTTAACTACATAACTATTCCAGGCTGGGAACAAAGTAAGATTGATCCGACTTTCATCGCCAGCGTCTTTACGGGAACTCTTAGTACCTATGGCGTAGAGGCTGCCAAGAAAAGAGGTAAGAGTAAAGATGGAGATAGCTCATCATCAATACCAACTCAAATAATAAGGGTAGAACAAGCACCAATAAAGATTGTTACCAGTGATAAATAGTATTACTATTT
Organism: uncultured Prochlorococcus sp.; assembly: GCA_902535175.1. GTDB lineage: Bacteria > Cyanobacteriota > Cyanobacteriia > PCC-6307 > Cyanobiaceae > Prochlorococcus_A. The sequence continues at coordinate 9,156 of CACASR010000014.1, read as the reverse complement.
GTTTAACTACTTTTAATTATGGAAAATTTAATCGCAGATTTTAAAAAACAACTACAAGATCAACGAGTAGAACTTGGTACAAATATTAAGAACGGTGAAGAAAACTTAATTCGTACAAAGGAATCTTACTTAAAAGTTGAAGGTGCTCTTGAACTTATTGGTATTATTGAAGCCAAGATAGCAGAACAGGCTAAAGATGAAGCTGTTGCAGAAGTGGTGGGTAGTAGCTGATGACTGATGAATTCACAAAAGGACGTTTTAAAGCTCTGGCATTAGTGTCTCAGTTTCTTAAATGTCCTTCTCGTGAATTACTTCTTGAATCAATCTACAAAGATATAAAGGAAGAAGATCTCCGTTGGGTAACAGATCGTTTCCATTACTACACTCTTCGATTGTTAGAGGATGTTGAAGAAAAAATAAAGCATTCTAAAGAATCCAGTAATAACTAGATAAGGAAAATGTATGCACATTAGGGTTGACCTAATGAAGCATGAGTGCCCATGTTCCATACGGAAAATGAACTATTACAAAACCTTATTGTTACCAGTCCAAAGAGTGCGAGAAAAAAATTTAGAGAAAGTATTTTTGAATCGTGGGGATGGAAATGTATGTATTGCGACACCGAGCTTACCGAACAGACTGCAACCATTGATCATATAAAACCAAAGTTTAAAGGTGGACACTCAACCAGAAGTAACATGGGTGCCTGCTGTAGTAAATGTAACTCCAGAAAAGGATCTCAGTTGGTATTTGATTACTTTAATGAGTCTCATCCGTGTTATTCAGAGGCAAAGGCAAGTAAAATAAAAGAATGGACAGATCAACACTTTGTATTGTTGAGTTTAACACCTGAATAATTAATGGAAGACTTTAGAGGAAGACAGCGTAATGATAGAGCAGCAGCATTAGATGCTAAGTATGATCCAGATGATGATATTGCACTAAGAAGATTAGGAGCACCTGTGGAGGCTGGTGATTTTTTGAAAAAATTTACGAAGAATCTTGAAACTGGTAAAGCTATGGGAGGAGAAATCTGATGAAAGATCCTAAACAATTTTTAGATGAATATGTTGCTGAGAGTAATATTCCAGAACAGATTAGAAAACTTCAAGATGAGAGAAATCTTAAAACTGGTGATAGAGCTCTTAAAGGATCTATAGGAAGAGAAATTAATGCTCCAGAAAGAGTAGGTAATTACATGTAATGTCTAGTCGTAAAGAGGCTAAGAGTAAAGCCCAGATGAGAAAAGATAAGATGAAGTGTAACAAGCCCCAAAGGGCTCCTAAAGGTGCTAAACAGAAATATATAGTTAAAGCCTGTGATGATGGTAAACAGAAGATAGTAAGGTTTGGTTATAGAGGTATGCAGGATTTCTTACAGCATAAAGATCCAAAACGTAGAGCAAGTTTTAAGGCTCGTCACAAATGCTCAGAGAAAAAAGATAAACTGACACCTGGATGGTGGGCATGTAATTACAACTGGTAGTTGCTAAAAATAAATTTCACGATAGTTTAGTGTCATGAATTGTTATTACTGCGGTACAGAATTAATACACAAAGGTGATAATCGTCTCGATAATGATGACGAGTATAGAGATATTTATGACATGGTTACATATTTAAAATGTCCTAGATGTGGAGCCACAGTAGAGACATACAGAAGACCTATACATGTTATATCTAAATTACATACAGTAAGAGAAAAAGATGCTAGTTAATTTTTTATTATCAGTTGTGCTTTGGGTACAAGTTCCACAGTGGAGTGATGACTGGTCTAAATGTGCTGTGGATGTACCTGATGCTGCTTGTCATTGGTATGTTGCTGCACCAGACAACACATTCGGTGAAGGATTTGACTGGGCTGATGCTCCCTGGTTTGATGCTTATGGTCTTAAAGATATAGCAGCCATAAGTAAATCCACAGTTTTAGAGGAATTACAGGAGGTCGCATGAAATGATGAACTGTTGGCACTGTGGACCAAATGTTCAACTAATTTGGGGAGCAGACTTTAGTGGGGAAGACTATTGTAATGATGAAATTTCTATAGTTAGTAATCTTTCTTGTCCTAAATGTGGATCATATGTAGAGGTTTATTTACCAAAAGATGAATACAGACCTGATTTTGCTGATGAAATGATAAAGACTAATAAAGAAGAACCTATAGATACTGCTCCATGCTCTGTTGAACCTGATGATATACCTGTCTGTGATATCTGAAAAGTGACTACAGATTTAGAAATTCATAATATTTCTCCCGGTTGGTTAGAAGTAAAACTCACTGAGGAACATATGAATTTTCTTTGGGAATGCATAGATAAGAGGAAAAAAGAAGCTTATAAACAGTTAGCTGGGAATCTATTTGGAAGTTACTCACTAGAAAATAAAGATAATAATCAAATTTTCTACAATAAAATTATTGAACCTTTGTTATTCCATTGGATGAATACTTATGGATCATCAATCTTTCAGGATCAATTGCAATTTGGAAAAACTGAGACAGAGATGATACCTTTCTTAAATGATTGGTGGGTTAACTTTCAACATGAAGGAGATTATAATCCCATACATGATCATGGAGGACTCTTCAGCTTTGTAATTTGGATGAAGATACCTACACACTGGAGAGATCAGAAGTTACTTCCTCGTTGTATTAATTCTATTTCTTCAACTGTATCCAACTTTCAGTTCTTATATACCGATCATATAGGTAAAATTGTTTCTCACACTTACTATATGTCTCCCAAAATGGAAGGAACTATGTTATTCTTTCCTGCCAGATTAAAACATACAGTTTATCCTTTCTATAACTGTAAGGAGGAAAGAGTTAGTATCTCCGGAAATATATCAATAACACCAGAAGATAAATCTATATAAGAGACCAGGCTCTATACCATTTAGTAAGAATATATTTTTTACCTTTAGTAGGAGGTAATGCTTCATGCATAGTCTTGAAGTTTGGCCAGCCAAAACTATATAGATTATTCCAGAATATAGCTAATCCAGGTTCAGGTTTAATTTTCAGATCAAGAAATTTGAAATATGTTTCTCCACCTTCCTCTACATCATTAAGATAAATCATGAATGTCCATGTCCTTTGGCCCATCCATTCACAGTAAGTTTTATATTCAGCAGATAGAGGATGATAATAATCCCAATGGCTTTTATAAAATTCACCTTCTTCATACTTTTGACCTTGTATAGATTCTCCTAAGAAAGGATCTAAATCTAGATAGCGACCTATTTTTAAAGTTAAATCAGCTCCTATTTTTGTTAGGTGAGGACTGAAATTACAAGTCATAGATGTCCTGTATTCAGATATCATCATATAATCATCTTCATTTGATACTGCTGACGGATGTAATTCAGTCTCCATATGTTCAATGGCTTTATCACATTCTTCCTGACTTAAAAAATTTTTTTGCAGATATATTTGAGTAAATGGATACTTAAGTTTCTCTGCTGTGTCAGGTATTTTTAAATCATAAAATTTTTTGTAATTTATAAATCTTGGCTTCTTTTTGATCTTATGTATCTCCATTAATTCTTTGATCTCTTCTTCACCACAGTCATAATACTCTTCCATATGTCTCATGATTTGAGGCTTACTTGCCCCACTAATACAAGAGATTAGAAAGTCTTGGCTTGCTGCTTCAGTGATCATAGAGTCTAGAATGTTAGTAACTTTAAGGATGTTTGAGTGGAACCTTTTGTCTTTACCTTTATTATCATCTTTTATTCAATAAATGCCAGTAGCTCTTACATGCTAAATCAGGGATTGAAGAAGAGTGATGTAGTTTCTTCCAGAAAAAATAAAGTTTATGAAGACTGACAGGTATGGCATCCATAGTTTCTGCTGTTAGGATAGTGAATAATGATTAAACATCATGTTAGATCTAGATATAGATCAACAGTTTGCTATCCATGCAACTGCCATAGCGATTAAAGAATTTGATCGAGAGGAGTTGGAGGAAGCTTTTGTTGAAATGCTATATAATAAAGCAGTAGAACGTCAGACTTTTATAAATATTATGAAAGAACATGGCATCGATGCTGAGATTACTCTTACTTTCTTAAACGCTAATCAAGTCCCTTAATAAATATGGCTACTCGTACAATTTCAGGTACTCTGGACACCCTCGAATCAGATGGTTCTGAGATAACCTACGTCGGATCAACAGCTGCCTGTGATCGCAGTGAAAACATCCGTGGTTTCCGTGTTAATCCAGGTGGCACAGGAGACATAATCGTAAAGCTTGATAGAAGCACAGGTGTTAAATCAATAGAGATTTTCCAGGAAGATGTTTATGCAGGTTCTTCTGCCCCATCTGGATACAAAGGATTTAGTAATGTAGAACAGAATGGTAAAGGTAAAGGTGCTGTGGCTATGACAGTTTCCAACGCTGCTAAAGATTATCTTGTCATATTGAAAACAGATGGTTATTCTGAGGTGACCTTTGGTGGCACCGTAGATGTCCCTTAAATTAGATACTTCTTATCTAAACAAAGATTCTTTAAGACTAATAAAACATTTCAATCGGGCCAGAACTCTTATGGGTTCTGGTCGTTTTGCTTCTTATAAGGACTATGGAGAATCAATATGGCGAATAGGATATGGAAGTATGGAGATACATGGAAAGGTTGTTACACAGAGAACTCGTGCAACTGAAAAAGAAGTTGATGAACAATTAAATATAGATTTGCAGATATTATCTCACAAACTTTCCAAGATAATATTCTGGCCATTGAACCCAAAAAAGAAAGCAGCTGTCATTAGTTATGCATTTAGTAATGGATTTATTCCATTTAAGAATTCTCAGCTGTTAGAACTTATTAACTCAGGCTGTCACAAGAAAAAATTGATTAGAGAGTGGTCTCCTTTTATTAATAAAGCCTGGTTAAATAAGTCTGATTTAGTGATAGACCAACGTAGAACTGAACTTAATTTATTCTTTGCACCAGATAAAGAAGTACCTACCTTTCTTCCTCATAAATGTAAATTAAAATATTGTTTACTAAACATACATGAAACATATAATGGTAACGTAAACCAAATCAAAGGTATTAATTATCTAGAAAAAAAGATTCAAGAACTCGATCCTTCAGGGGAAGTTTTACGACGTTTCTTCCGCTACTGGAATCAAGAACCCGGAAATTTGGGATCTCCGAAAAACATTTAGAATTTTTTATCCAATCAATTAAATCAATTAATTCTAATTCTTCACTATAACCTTCCATTAATTCATCATAGTCGAGATCCAGGTCCTCCATTTCCATGTTGCCAAACTTTAAGTAGTACTAAATATCCGATTAAGTCTGTGATTACATCCTCATCACTTTCTAAACTATCATTACCTTGCTTAATCCTGTTTAACTTATCGTCAATCCGAACTAAGAGTTGTTCTCTGGCATCAGCTTTACTAAATATTCTAATAGGTTTTAATGCAGAATTCCCATAAGCCCGATTCTTGGCTAATAGAAGATCTCGAATATCGTTACAAATCTCAGCGATTAGAGATTCCGTCCGACCTCTCTCATCATCAGGAACTAAAAGATTTACATTACCAGAACTCATTTGCAGTTGGTTTTAGTAAAATACTATCATGGCTCAAAAACTCTCACAACTCTACGACGTAGATAATAGATACAGAGAAGCAAAAGGTGTTGCCGATAACGTAGCTGGTAAAAAGTTTCTTCAAGAATTTATAGCAAGAGATAAATCTTTAGGAACTCCTTTTATAGGAGACTCTAGAAAGAGTGATGATAGATTTGTTCTTGCAGGACAAGGAGGAACTGTTTCAATAGGAGCACTTGGCTTAGGGTCTCAGTTGAGTAATACTGATTCTAAGAGCACTTTTAAAAACGCATTTAGAGCATCTCAATCTTAACTATGCCTTTACCAGAACTAATATCTTCAACTGAACATGGTGGAACAGTCCATAAATATTCAATTGCAGGTGGTAAACATTCTTTTGATCGTTACCTTGCCTGCTTCTTAGGTAGCTGTAAGTTTTGCACTGGTTATGCAGAAGCTATAGAACATGTGCATGAGTTACAAGATAAGATGATGATGAAACTCAATTAATTATCTTACCAATATTTGAAAATATATCCCTGAATCTTTCTGCAGGTTCTACTGACAGACTGGGTGGTGGTAAATAGATAAAGAATCCCCATGTGAAAGGATTATCAAATCTATAGTAATCATTCCCTTTTATCAGATTTGCTCTGTTGGTAGGAATACAAATTGGATAGTCCCACATGTCAGGATATGCTCGCATCATTTCATGATTACAGGAGAAGAATAAACCTTCATAGATGTTACGTAGCTTCCATTCCTTCTCTAAGCGTCTGAACCAAGCGATAGAAGGACTCATAGCTCCTGCACCTCCACGTAGACTCCACCGCCAGGAGCCTCTCTTCTTGCTGTATGAGCAGCGTCCGTAGGTAGGAGGAAAGCAATATACTTTACCAGTCCAGGCTATTTCTGTATTTAAACCATCTTCTTTTTTGGTATAGAAATTTTTAGCGTGTATAAAATCTTTATTTGCTTTCTCTGTACTGCAGGGATCTAGATCTATATCTCCAAGTAAAGCATCAATGTAGGGAAGATACTCGACAGGAGTTATCCAATCCTCTTCTAAGTTCCATATTCTTTTTGCATTTTCAAAGTTTCTACGAAAGGTTTCGTAACTCTTTTTCATTCTTTATCTAGCTTGATCATCTCTTCTCTCTTGAAATGAAATAGCTTTAATCCTTTTTTATCTTCGATAATAAATATAGCTTCTCTTTCTGGATCTACTGATTCAGCTTTGGCAATTCCTTTTCTCATTACCTCTGCAGCACCATCTATACCTCGACTAGATAGATCTTCCAAGCCTGTTATTAACTCCTTTGTGGTCATATAATACATAGTATTTTCTGTATTATCAGGAGCATATACTATTACTCCAGGTCCTTCTGCATTAAAGAACTTCTCATAGAAATCTGCCATGTCTGCAAGGATTCTCTCAATTATGAGAGTTACCATCTTTTCCTCGTTTTCACTTGGATTTGCTTTCAGTAGTTTCTTTATCAGTTGTTGTCTTCGATCTGTCATGTCTTACATATTTGAGTAGGTCAGAATTTTTTAAAGTCTGATGTAGTTTGGGTAAACCTCGATATAAAACAACAGGTTTACCTGCATTTCCTATCTTCTTTACTAATTTACCCTCTCTATCCCTGACCTTAATTAGTTCTTCTTGACGTAGCAGATACTCTGCTACACAACGATAACGTCGTTTGGAGTTAAGATCAATGTCAGGAAAGCGGTCACATATAGTAGCTGGCTGCATATCGCTAAAAGCTATTCTTATTTGATCAGCTAAAGATAGACCAAGAACCATGTCATTGGTTGAGGTCTCATGCTTCTCGACCATAGTGAGATAGCGTCTAAGAGACGCATTATCAAAACTACCTGATGGTGGTATAAACATTTCAAGTTGTTCAGCTAATGAATCTACTAGTAATTTTTTATAGTTTTTAGTAGTAACTTTTGATATATCTAAATCCCTGAACCTGTAACTTTTGTATTTTGTAACCGGCTCTAATTTTATAGGATTATCCTTACCTTCCGTCAGCATCCAATCAATAAAATCCATGCAGTGCTTACTTATGGCTAAAGACTAACGTGATTATATTTATCCCACCAGTAGCAAAGTTTTATATTTTTGTTAGAGTCAGCTATATAGGTGAATAAATTTCATGAAAAGAGGAATTACCTGGGCTGAGTTTTTACTTTTAATCATTATTGTTCCCAGTACAATTTTTGGGATTACTAAAGGTTATGAGTATCTAGCTGATAAAATTACTATAGAAATAATATTTGAAAAGTAAATGGGTTCCCGTCCCTCTGCTCCGGTAACATATAGACCTACACCTACAGCTCCGGTAATCTATCAGTCAATTGTACCTGAAGAAGATTATGATCGTGCTGCAGCGTATATAGATGAACTAAAGGGAGAAAGAGCTAAGAAAAAAGAAGAATTAAAAACTCAAGGTTTTGGAGCAGCAGATATGGCTGCACGTCAGAAGTCATATTTACAAGCTGAACAAGATGCATATAAAGCTTCCTTACCTAAAACTTCAGTTAAACCATAACTTCTTCTTTACAGTTAGCAAGCCACATATCATAAGTCTCTTTTAATAAATCATAGTCTTCTATTGGTAAGATCATCACTGCTTTGTCTTCCCATACCAGACCACCTTTATCTTTTAAGTCACTAATCACTGGTGTTTTTACACAATAGTGTTCATTTTCATCGGTAACATCATCTAAAATTCTGTCTAAATCTCTTTCAAACTGACCAAGAGTAATGACTTTCATGGAAAAATTGTATATATTTTAAGACTAACAGTACAATTCTATGCAGTCACTATTGATCCAAAATCAATTTCAGTTAAAACAGCTCCTCCAAGTCCATTTCCTTCAAAGTCTGTTAATTCGTCAGCTGTTTCATTTATAAATCTCCAATCAATATTGAATCCAGCGATACTTATGGAAAATTCTGTGTCCTGATACCTAATATCATTTGTTATTACAAATAAATATTCTCCATTTTGTAGTAGTTGAGTAGGATAATCTCTTTGTTTTTTGTCATATTCTTCTATATCAACACTAGCTTCATTAACTACAAAACCATTATCATTAATTGGTAATTCTCTTCTAAATCTGGCTTCTTCTATTTTATAAAATGCTATTAAAGTATTTCTGTTTGTTTGTCTTGTGTATGCAGTAGTACTGAAGTTTTGTACTACTTGTATAGATCTTGGTTTAAATAATTTAAATGTATAAAAAGTTGACTGTCTACGAGTTATTCCTCCATGAGTTCCAGTTATAGGTTTAGAGCTAAATAAAGGATTAAAATCTCCTAAGTCAATGGGGTTATTTAAGTTATCTCCTACCTCTGGTGGTCTAGGATCAGAACCAAAATAAGAGGTAGGACCAAAAGCTGTTGGTCCACTACCTCCTGTTGGATATGCTTGTACGTTACCAAGATTTACAAAACCATGATTGGTAGGAATAGTTGATAGAAATCTAGACATCCTTTTCTGCTAGTCCAGTAAAGAATCCATACATCGGATGATCTTTGGATCTTCTACCGTCTTTTACATATAATT
>CACASR010000013.1 GCA_902535175.1 uncultured Prochlorococcus sp. | reverse complement strand
ATGCTTTAGATTATGCTAAAAATTATTTGCAAAAAACATTAGCTAATCATTCTGATAAATAACTACTTTTTCTGAGACTAATTTCGATTTGATCCATTAATTTCCTTGCTTCTTCAATAGTTAATTTTTTTTGATCAATTGCTGATTCAGTATTAATTCTTATAGATTCAACCAAAGAAGCTGAACTGTAATCTAATAATTGTAAAATTTCAGATTTACTGTCCTCTTTAATAATATTTCTGACCTTATATGAATTATCTTGATTTATGTCTATATGAACAACGTTGGTATTGCCAAATAAATTGTGCAAGTTTCCTAATGCTTCTTGATAGGCTCCAGTCATAAAAATTCCAATTAGGTAATCTTTATCTTCTTCTGGCTTATGCAAATTTAGTAGTGATTTAATTTTTCCATCATAAATAAAATTATTTAGTTTCCCATCTGAATCACAAGTTAAATCTGCAAAGTTGCCTTTGCAGAACGGCTCCTCTAAGTGCCTATGTATTGGTACTATTGGAAAAATCTGATTTATTGCCCAGCTATCAGGAATAGATTTAAAGATAGATAAATTTGCATAATAAGTTGATGCAAGAGTTTCTGTAATTTCAGATAAATCAGGGTGATTGATTTCATCATTATTCAGGTTATTAGAAATTTCTTTTGCACAAGCCCAAGTAAGTTCTTCGGCATAAGCTCTTTCTGCCAAACTTAAAAATCCTAATCTAAAAGCGACTAAGCAATCTTCTTTAAACTTTTTTGCATCATTCCATAGTTCAATTATTTGAGATAAATTTATTTTTTTATTTTTAAGTTTTTTTAATTCATAGAAAGTATCAAGTAAATTTGAAATTATTAATTGTTGATTTTTTTTATCAAAAATTTGTAGTTTGGAACTTACATGACTTGTTCCTAAGACATTAAAAATTAAAACTGAACAATGACTAATTATTGCTCTTCCACTTTCTGAGATTATGGTTGGATGCTTGATATTATTTAATTCACATGAATCCTTAATAGTTGCAATTACATCGTTAGCATAATTTTGGAGAGAATAATTAGTAGAAGTGTTGGAGGAGGTTTTAGTTCCATCAAAATCTATTCCTAATCCACCTCCAACGTCGATATATTGCATTGGGGCTCCTAGTTTGCATAGTTCAACATATATTTGACTCGCTTCTTGTAATGCGTCTTTGATCACAGCAATATCACTTATTTGACTGCCTATATGAAAATGGAGCAATTTCATTTCGTTGATAAGATTTGCTTCTTTTAGTTCTTTTATTGTCAACATAATTTCTGGGATTGATAATCCAAATTTGGAATTATCTCCAATAGATTTACCCCACCTACCACTACTTTTACTTGATAACTTTGCTCTAATTCCTATCAATGGAGTCGCGTTAAGTTCTTGAACTGCTTGAATAATTCTTTTTACCTCGTCTCGTTGTTCAATAACTATTATTGGTTTTTTGCCGAGTTTTCTGGCCAAAGTAGCAATCTCAATATATTTTTTATCTTTATATCCGTTGCATATTAATAATGAATTTTGGTTTTCAAGAAGTGCAAGGCCAATTAATAGTTCTGATTTACTTCCTACTTCTAAACCAAAATTCCATTGGCTACCAAACTCTATTATCTTTTCTAGGACATTTTTCTGTTGATTACATTTGATAGGAAAAACGCCTTGATAAATGTTCTTATATTTATAGGTTTTTATTGCTTTTAAAAAAGAGTCATGTAATGTATTTATTCGATCCTTCAAGATATCATTAAATCTTATGATTAATGGAGGATTTATTTCTCTACTCTTAAGTTCTTTGACAAGCTTAAAAAGATCAATCTTATTTTCAGAGTTTATATCTTTAGTTACTGATATATTTCCTTTGGAATTTATAGAAAAATATTTATCTCCCCATTTGTCTATGTTATAAGTCGCAATACTATCTTCAATAGTCCAAATATTCTTTAATTTTTTCGGCTCAAAATTGGTCAATTTATGTCTTAGTGATTAATAAATGTTTTTGAAAATAAATTAAAACAATATCTTTTATTTTAATGATTACTTGCCAAGTTACCACCCAAAAGTTGAATATACATAGAGTGATTATTAACTAAATGACTAAAGAGAGAACCTTTATTGCAATTAAACCAGATGGAGTTCAAAGAGGATATGTTTCTGAGATTATTGGCAGATTTGAAAAAAAAGGATTTAAATTGGTTGGATTAAAGCAATTAATTCCTTCAAAAGAACTTGCTCAAAATCATTATGGAGTACATAGAGAAAGACCCTTTTTTGGTGATTTAGTAGACTTCATTTCAAGTGGTCCTGTTGTAGCAATGGTGTGGGAAGGCGAAGGAGTTATTTTGAGTGCTAGAAAACTAATAGGTGCAACAAAACCTCTGGAAGCAGAGCCTGGAACAATTAGAGGTGATTTAGCTATTGATATTGGAAGGAATATTATTCATGGTTCTGATGGAGAAGATACAGCAAAATTTGAAATTGATCTATGGTTTAACGAAGAGGAATTATGTGAGTGGGAAACTTCTGATTCGAAATGGCGATCTGAAAATTAAAATTTAAATCGCAAATCTATCTAAACTAAATTTTTCTAAAAAGCTTTTCTCTATTTCTTTGAGATTTTTATTTTGAACTATTTTCAAAAGAAGATTACTTGTTATTGCAGAAAATAAAACTCCATTTCTGTAATGTCCTGTAGCTATATAAAGATTTTCAATTTTTGATTTTCCAATTATTGGTTTTAGATCTGGTGTGCAAGGTCTAAAGCCCCACCAATGTTCCATTTGTGGCCAATTAATAGCTTCTGGCAATAAAGAGCGAATGCCTTCTTGCAGTTGTTTTATTCCATTAGGAGTATTACCTTGATTAAATTTTGAATCTTTTTCAACTGTAGCTCCAACTATAATAAGTCCATCATCACGGGGAACTAGATAAGTTTTTGGACCAAAAATAACCCTTTTCAAAAAATTTGTTGGACCTTGTATTGATAGCATTTGTCCCTTTACAGGAAAGACTGGAATCTTATTAAAAATTTTTTTACTCCACGCACCGCTGCATATAATTGCTTTTTCGCAGTTAATTTTTTTTATTTCCCCAGTGGCACATAAAACTGTTGCACCTGTAATTTTGTTTTTTTCGAATGTCAAATCCTCTACTTCTGATCCCTCTTGAAATTCGACTCCATTCAAGGAGCATGCTCTCTCAAGAGCACGCATCAGTTTTCTTCGGTTATCTATTTGACCATCCTGTTCAAAAAGTAAACCATGTTTCCAAATAGAATTCATTCCATTGATTTCTGTTTGAAGATCTTTGTGATTTAAATATTTTCCATATTTATAAGTGGGAAACTCTTCAAGATCTTCTTTGTTTTTAAAAGGAACTACTATTCCACATTTTTTTAAACCGCATTTAATATTACTATCTTGTTCAATACTTCGTATCCACTTTGGAATTAGATTTTGACTTTCTTGGCCAAATTTTAGTAATTCATCTTCGAGCCCTTCGGCATGAGTAGCTAACATTCCTGCAGCAACAAATCCAGCTGATTCATTTCTGTTTTTGCTTAAAACTAAAACTTTGAAATTATTTCTAGAAAATTCATAAGCAATAGATAAACCTAAAAGTCCACCTCCAATTATTAATATTGAATTTTTGGTTTCTTGTGCCATTTAAAAATTAATATTTTTATTTGTGTTTTGGTCCTCTTTTCCTTTATATCCAATAATATTAATAAAGAGACTTTTAATAATGAACAATTTGGAATCTTGGGAAGCTGTGATTGGTTTGGAAACTCATGTACAGCTTAATACGAAAAGCAAAATATTCACATCTGCGTCAACAGCTTTTGGTGATGCACCTAATACCCATATAGATCCTGTAGTTTGTGGGTTGCCAGGAACTCTTCCAGTTCTGAATGAGACTGTTCTTGAGTATGCTGTAAAAACTTCGTTAGCATTAAATTTAAACGTTGCAGAACATTGTAAATTTGATAGAAAACAATATTTTTATCCTGATCTTCCTAAAAATTATCAAATTTCACAATTTGATGAGCCACTAGCTGAAAATGGTTGGTTAGAAGTTGAAATAATTGAAAAGGACAAAGAACCTTATATCAAAAAAATTGGTATAGAAAGGCTACATATGGAAGAAGACGCAGGAAAACTAGTTCATTCAGGAAGTGATAGATTAGCTGGCTCTAAGTATTCTTTAGTTGACTATAATCGTGCCGGAATAGCACTTTGTGAGATTGTAAGTAAACCAGACATTAGATCAGGTAAAGAGGCATCTGAATATGCTTCAGAGATTAGAAGAACAGTTAGATATCTAGGGGTATCAGACGGAAATATGCAAGAGGGTTCATTACGTTGCGATGTCAATATTTCAGTTAGAAAAGGACCCAATGCTCCTTTTGGCACCAAAGTGGAAATAAAAAATATGAATTCATTTTCTGCAATTCAAAAGGCTTGTGATTATGAAATAGCCAGACAAATAGAAGTTTATGAAAATGGAGGAAAAATTTTCCAAGAAACTAGGTTATGGGATGAAGCTAAGCAATTAACGAAAAGTATGAGATTAAAAGAAGGTAGCAGTGACTATAGATATTTTCCTGATCCTGACTTAGGTCCAATTGAAATAACAAAAGCCCAACAAGAAATATGGTTTAAAGAACTACCAGAATTACCTTCAAAGAAAAGATATAAATACATAAGTCAATTTGGGTTGTCTGCATATGATGCAAGGGTAATTTCTGATGAAATAAGCATGGCAAACTTTTTTGAACAAACAGTAGCAAATGGTGCTGAGGCTAAATTAGCTTCAAATTGGGTAACAAGTGATATTGTGGGCTATTTAAAATCAAACAAACTAAGTTTTAGTGAATTAAAGCTTAGTCCTAAAAATCTTGCTGAAATGATTAACATGATTTCAAAAAATATAATTAGTGGAAAAATTGCAAAAGAAATTTTACCTGAACTTATTCAAAAAAATACTTCCCCAAAAAAATTAGTTGAAGAAAAAGGGTTGGCAATGATATCTGATTCTTCAAGTATTTCACCAATAATTGATGAACTTATAAATGAACATCCAAATGAAGTTCAAGCATTTAAAAATGGCAAAACTAAGTTACTTGGTTTTTTTGTTGGGCAACTTATGAAAAGAACAAAAGGTAAAGCTGACCCTAAACTTGCAAATAAACTTCTTATGGAAAAATTAAATAGCTAAAGCTTAAAGAAGCTCTTTTATCGTATTGATCCATTTATTTTGATCATCTGAATTCTCTAAAATAATATCTGAGAATTTTCTTTTTTCTTCAAAACTTAATTGAAAATTTATCAATTCATATGCTTCTTTTTCGCTAATTTTGTCTCTTGTGATAAGTCTGTTTTTTTGTATTTCTTTAGGACAATTAACTAACCATATTTCAGTGCAAATATCTTCAAATTTTGCTTCAAACAATAATGGAATAGCCAATATTATAGTTTGATTATTTTTGTATTGACTGCATTCTTCTATCATTCTTTCTTTAATTAAGGGGTGCAGTAGTTTTTCAATCCATTCCTTGCTTGCTGAATGTTTAAAAATAATGTTCCTTAAAAGTTTTCTGTTTATTTCCCTTTCTGAATTGCTTTTATTATCAATAATTTTATTTCCAAAATAATCTAAGATTTTCTTATATCCATATGTGTTTGGTTTGATTAATTCTCTTGAAAAATGATCTGCATCTAATATTGGTATGTTTTTATGTTTTCTTATGTAATTAGTTATGGTTGTCTTACCACTTGCAATACCTCCTGTTAAACCAATCCTTCTTTGGTTGTTTTTTAATTTTTGAAGAATATCCATATAATTAATAATAATCTAATTACTTAGTTTCTTTAGTATTAAAGAGTAGTTAGTATGAATTAAAATACCAAAAAGTTTGAGCCAGTTAAATTCCAATTGGTCGTTTGTTGATGACAGTAAGGTGACACCCAAGGGATTTCTTTTTGCTGGGATATCTGCTGGTTTAAAAGCTTCTAATAAAAAAGATTTAGCACTAATACTCGCTCCTGAAGGAAGTATTTTTAGTGGGATGTTTACCCAATCAATAGTTCGCGCTTCTTGTGTGGATATTTGTGAGGAAAGGATTAAGAAAACTTCAGGTTTTGTAAGGGCAATACTAATTAATTCTGGTCAAGCTAATGCATGTACAGGAAATCTTGGCATTCAACATTTTCAAATTGCTACAGGAAAGATTGCGGAACTTTTAGGAATAAAAGAAGAAGAAGTTTTAATGTGCTCAACTGGTGTAATTGGTGTTCCAATACAATTAAATAATTTAGTAAAAAATTTACCGAATTTAGTTAGTGATTTAAAGAGCAATAATTTTCAAAATGCAGCAGAAGCAATTTTAACTACTGATTTGACTTTGAAAAAAGTGTCAATAGAGACGATTATTCAAGGTAGAAAAATAAAAATAGCAGGATTCGCAAAAGGTTCGGGAATGATTTACCCCAATATGGCTACAATGCTTGCTTTTCTAACCTGTGATGCGGGTATTCAAAAAGAAGAATGGGACAAAATGATTGCTATTGCGGTTAAAAAATCTTTTAATGCAATATCAGTTGATGGAGAGACAAGCACAAATGATTCTTTTGTTGGCATAAATGCAGGAGAGAAAATTGAAAAAAGGTTTTTTCCAATTATCCAACAAGGGATTGATATTGTATGTCAGAACTTGGCAAAAAATATTGCAAGGGATGGAGAGGGAGCAAATTGTTTATTAGAAGTTTTGGTTCAAGGAGCAAAAAATACTGATGATGCTGTTGTTATGGCGAAATATATTTGTAATTCTGCCCTGGTAAAAACTGCGATACATGGTTGTGATCCGAATTGGGGACGAATCATTTCTGCTGCAGGCAATTCTGGAGTGAAATTTAATTTTAATGACGTTGACTTGTATATAGGAAACGCTCAGATTTTGAAAAACGGTAAGTTAAATAAATATGATCCACAAAAAGTCAAAGACTATATTAAGTCCAGAATGAAAGGTAGATATTTAGTAGATGATATTGTAAAAATTATGATTAATTTAAATTCTGGCGAATCGAAAGGCACCGCTTGGGGGTGCGATCTTTCTAAAAAGTATATTGAAATAAATAGCGAATATACAACATAGTAAGTGTGATCTCAAATATATAAAATTATCAAGTCTATACTTGGGTTTTAAGGATTGAAATGGCAAAGACTGCTGCGCAACATTAAAAGTGCGACCTTAATGTGATTTTGATGCGCACCTTTAATCACTTCAATCAGACTAGATAAGCTAAAAATATATAGGACTTAAAGACATATGCAAGATCTTGCATATGTATTATTAATCTTTTACTTGAGTTTATAAACTACAACATCTTTAGAGGTGGTTTCGCTAAGAGCTATTTTCTCTAATCTTTCTAATCTTGCCATTAAGGTAAATACTTTATTTTCTAATTTTTGATTTTTTGAAAGGATATTTTTGTTATTTTCTTTCAAAACAGAAATTTCTTTTTTAAATTCTTTTTTTTCTTTCATGCTGATTTGAGTGGTTTTATTTAATTCACCTAACTTAAAAACAAATCCTGCTTTAACAACTCCACTATCTAGAGTTCCAGCTCCATAAGACTTAGAACCACCAAAAACATAAGACCCACCAGCATTGACATCAACTCTTTCATTTACTTTAGAAGCACAACCAAAACCAACGGCATATCTGCTGCTATAAGTACCAGTTCCAACGCCACAACTTAATTTTGATTCTTTTGATGTTTGAGGTAAGGCAGATAGTGCTGCTGTTAGAGCAGTGGATCCTGCTACGCCTGATCCAAGATTTTTGATATTTGTTTTATTGGTATCAATCTGCCCTTGAACACTTACTCCATTTATTTGAAGATCTGAACCATAGATATTAAGCGGAATCTTTGTTCCATTTTCATCTTCTGCCCAAATAGGATGAGCTCCATTTAAAACATCATTTCCAATAACAAATGAGTTTTTACCAATATGAATATCACCATTTGATTTTTTTTTGATGAGATTGTTTCCGCCAACAGATATACCTTCTTGAGTAATAGTTGTTGGATTAGTATCTCCACCAATTTCTAAAGTATTCTTTGTTTCATTACCAATTCTTGTAGTAGTTGCTGATCCTTTTTGATTTCCAAGGATACCATTAAGTGTGATAATGTCTGCTGCGTTTGAAGAAATATTTGACTTGTTAGTGGCGATATTAGAAGTATTGGTAGAAATATTAGATTTATTAGTGGAGATTTTAGAAGTATTGGTAGAAATATTGTTTTTATTAGTTGTGACTTGCTCATTGGTAGCCTGAACTTCTTTACCGTTAATTAATAGTTTTGAATCATTGGTAATATTTATATCTATAGCATTTCCATTCTCATCTTTTGCATAAAGTTTTTGCACTCCATCTTCTTCTTTAGTAATTAATGAATTTTTACCAATATGAATTTCACCTGAATTTTTCTTAGTGATAAGTGAGTCTCCATCAACTGTTAAACCTTCTGAGGTTATATCAATATCATTACCATCTGCACCAATTTGAATTGAACCATCAGCATTCTTAGTTATGACAGCTGCACCGTTTATATTTAATCCATCTTCTACAACATCAATATCATTACCATCTGCACCAATCTGAACTGAACCATCATTATTATTCTTTACCAAGGTCGCACTGTTTGAACCTCCTGTACTAATGACGCCATCTTCTATCCTTATTAATTCATCTGATCCAGAACCACCTAATGACATGAATTTATTGTCAGTAGCACCGCAAGAGGCACTAGTTGTGTTACATTTTTTGTCAACTAAGTTTTCCATTTTAACAGGAATATCAATGAACATTGGACTGCCTGAACTTGGAAGACCAGAGATGTTTTGATATCCTTCGAATGCATTAGTTTCCATATCAAAAACTCTAATTCTTCTTTGTGCAATTCCACTTCTGGGCGGTTCTAAAAAATAAATTTTTCCTTTTTGTTGATCAACAGTGTAGTCAGTCGCCGAGAATGTGCCCGTTGTAGAGTCTGGAAAAATATTTGAAATGATTATGTTTGCCGTACCATCAGATTCTAATTTATAGAGGTGTGTCTGATTTACACTACCAGTCAATTCTGATGAAACGAAGTAGCCCAAGTCTGTAGTAGCGGTTGATATTTCTCCTGCTAAAGATGATAACGGTGATAAAAATAATGTTGTGCTAAAGAGAGAACTAAAAAGATTCTTAGAGAGTTTAATCATTTTAAGTTAATTGTTTTTAGAAAAATTAGATCCTATTTTACTTAAATAATTTCTAAATATAGATATTGCTGAAATATATATTGGAATTAAGAATTTTTAAATAATTTTATACCACTAGTTATTTTCAGAAAAAATTTTTTTATATTTTTAATAAATAATACTTACTAATCTGATAGTGGCTAATTTTTTAGCAATTAGTGGAGTTAGATGACTTTGTGTCTGAAGTGCTGATGCACAACATAATATCATTGACATCACTAAATATGTCAGAGTTCAGATCCTAAATGTGTAATCTTAGTGTGATTTGAAGAGGATAGTTTGGAGTCAGCCATAGCAGTTAATTAGAGGTAGGTGCATAATGACACAAATAGTGTTCATCAACTCGGAATATACGACCCAACCGCAAATCCTATCCAACCCTGTGGTTTGAAATAGTGCTACATGTTGAGTGCCACTTAGGGACCATCATTTTTAAGAGGTAAAACCTTGTGATAGAGATGTTTTTGGGAATATATAGAAATTAATAGCGAATATACTATTTAAGTTTTAATAAATCTATTGGTAGGTACTCATTTATATAAAGAAACAGTATTGTTAAAGTTCCAATTACAGAACCTATAAAACCTCCAAAAAAATTTACTAATAATCCAGATTGTTTAATTATTGTTTCTTCGTATTTTTCTTCTTCAAAATTTGGAGAATCAACAACTTTTAAGCGCTGATTAGTTTTTGGTTGTTTAAGTTGTTGGTGTCGGATGAGGGCTTCGAAATCAGGCATGGAATTTGTGAGGCAATTGAACAATAAGCAGACCAGCCCGTCATTCGACGAGGATCTGATCTGCCTAAATCGTCTACAGCTTCAAATACAGCATTGCCAGAGGCTTCTGCTTTATCAAATGCTGAGAGTAAGGTTATAAATGTATCAAAAACATATAAACCAAAATTTTCTAGAGCTGCTTTGGCTTGTTGCGCTGCTTTTTGCTGTCTAAAATCAACTTTTACTATTACTACAGCATGGTTAACTTTTAAGTTGCTTAATAAGTTAGCTAGTTCAACAGTTAATTCTACTGATCTTGCTTTTGCAGTTGTAGGTAAGATAACTAAATCTGAACCATATGCTAAGTGTTTAAGTTCTTCTTGATCACTGCTAGCTTGGCCATCAGTTATTACAATTTCTGATGATCTTGATGCTTTAGCAGCTGAATTGACGGGGAAAACTGGAAATGGAAGATTGCCTCTTGATGCGTATGCTAAAGCAGATCTATTCTTGTCGGCATCGACTATGCAAACTTTTTTACCTTCAGAATGCCAAACACTTGCAAGGTGAATACTTGTGCAGGTCTTGGCCACCCCCCCTTTTTGTCCGCAAACGGTAATGAACAATTGTTTTTTTTATTTCTCTTACTTTGGAGAATAATTTCTTAATGTCAAGAGAAATCGATTTTTAATCCTTTAATACTTATTTTTTGAAATATTTTAAAGAAGTTAATATTTTTAGATAACCTTATAAAGTTCCTTATTTAAATTGGCTAGTGAAGAAAAGAATTGGATTAGGTACGTGGTCTTGGGGGAATAAGCTTTTTTGGAATTATCAATCTACAAACGACGATGATTTACGTGAGACATATGATGAAGCGGTACGAAGAGGTTTCGATCTAATTGATACTGCAGATTCTTACGGTACTGGGAATCTTCAGGGTAGAAGTGAATTGTTGATAGGAAAATTTTTACTAAATACTCCTTCAGCAAAGAAAAAAAGAATTCAAGTAGCAACTAAACTTGCACCTTATCCCTGGAGAATAGGTAACAGAGGCTTCAATAAACCTTTTTTGAAAAGTTTAGAGAGACTTAATAACAAATTAGATATAGTGCAATTACATTGGTCAACTGCAAAATATAATCCTTGGCAGGAATTAGGGCTGTTGAATAATCTTTGCGATTTAAAAGATGAAGGCTTTGATTTTCAAATAGGTTTATCAAATATAGGCCCTAAAAGATTGATGAAATTAATTAATTTCTTAGCAAAAAGAGATCAGCACCTAAAGAGTGTCCAAATACAGTTTTCTTTGCTTGCTCCCGATTTAGGAAAACAATATC
Organism: uncultured Prochlorococcus sp.; assembly: GCA_902535175.1. Lineage (GTDB taxonomy): Bacteria > Cyanobacteriota > Cyanobacteriia > PCC-6307 > Cyanobiaceae > Prochlorococcus_A. Next base: position 31,039 of record CACASR010000013.1, on the reverse strand, counting down.
AGGTAAAAAAAATTTGCGACGAAAATAGTATTGATTTCTTTGCTTATAGTCCTTTGTCCTTTGGAATACTTTGTATTGATCCAGATAAAGAAGAAAATAAAGAAAAAAGTTTTATTCGTAATTCCTTATTTGAAAACTATAAAAAACCAACATATGAATTGCGGAGGTGTCTAAAAAGAATTGCGCATCAAAGATCAGTTTCCCAAGCGCAAGTAGCAATTAATTGGTGTTGTTATCAAGGAACTATTCCACTAGTTGGAATGCGAAAAAAATCTCAAGTTATAGATGTATCTAATGTATTTAATTGGAATTTAAAAAAAAATGAATTTAAAGTACTTCAGGAAGTTTCAAAAAAATGTTTAAAAAAAATGCCGAAAAATCCTTTTTCGAGTAATTAATTAAATTTTTAGCTAGATATTTTCTTATTTTTTTTGATTTGACAACCACTATTCCATAGTTCATTGGGAAATTTTTCACCAGTGAATCTAATAACTTTTGGTTTGAGATTTATTATCAAGTCATTTAGTTTTCTATTAGATTCCATTTTTCAAGATTGGATTTCTTAATAAGATAAATTAATTTAAAACTTATCTTCTCAGTATTTATACTTATAAAATTAAAAAAATTCTTTTTAATACAAGTAATTGCAGCAATATTTACACACTCATAAATTATCTACTACAACTTCTTAGTTATTTAAAAAAGTGGAGTCCTTCCAGACTCCTCGTATCATTTGGTTGATAAGGCTGATATAACCCCATCTCCTTAAGGATCAAGCAGCAACTGGTGCTGTTTGACGGGAGAAACTAACGATTTTGTTAGCATTTGTGTTTTTGCTCTAACCGAGCCGGCTTCAGTCACCTTCCTTATGCCCCGTCGAAACCATTACAACCCCAAATAGTGGAGTTGAGCGGAATCGAACCGCTGTCCGAAACATCGGTTGAGATCACCTAGTCCAATTGGACATTTATATTCTGACAGGCAAAATGGTTATTGAATAGTTTTTTTACTAAGTTTTATCGTATATGAATGTAGTGGCATCATCCCCGGAGGGACTAGAGAAACCTTTAGCAGAAGAAATTTCAAATTTAGGCGGCTTTAATATTAATACTTATAAAAGATTTATTAATTTTGAATGTGATTTTGAAACTTTTTATAGGGTTCATTTCTATTCCAGATTAGCTTTTCGTTTTTATAGAGAAATTGCAATTTTTAATTGCTATGATAAGCAATCTTTATATGCGGGGGTTAGAGATTCATTTGATTGGTTAAATTGGTTGCACTTTGATAAAACGTTTAATGTTCAAGTGACTGGGAGAACATCTTCTTTAAGTCATACTCATTTCACTGCTCTTGAAGTAAAAAATTCTATAACTGATTTGCAACAGGCAGTTTGGAATAAAAGATCAAATATTTCTCTAGATAATCCTGATTTTATAATTCATCTGCATTTAAATAATAATAAAGCAATTCTCAGTCTTCAAAGCAGCGTTGAAAGCTTGCACAAAAGAGGCTATAGACCCGCAATTGGAAATGCTCCATTAAAAGAAAATTTAGCTTCTGGATTGATAAATATGACTCAATGGAATGGCAAAGTTCCATTAATAGATTTTATGTGCGGCTCGGGAACTTTTTTAATTGAGGCAGTCAACCAATACCTTGGAGTTCCCATAAATATTGATCAAGTATATCTTTTTGAGAATTGGTTGGACTTTAGGAAAGATATTTATCTTAATGAAAAAAATAAGGCAAAAAATAAAATTATAAATTATGAAAAATTGCCAACAATAATAGGATGTGAAATTAATAAAAAGGTTTTTGAGCAGGCGAATGTAAACATATCATTAGCTGGACTAGAAAATTATATTGAGCTTATAAATAATGATTTTTTAGCACTCCAATTAAGTTGCACCCCTGGGATAATCATATGTAATCCTCCATACGGCAAAAAATTAGGCGATGAAAATGAATTGATTTATTTATATGAACAAATGGGAATCTTCCTAAAGAATAATTTTTCAGGTTGGGAATTTTGGCTGCTAAGTGGAAATCCAAAACTAACAAAATATTTGAAAATGAAATCTTCATTGAAAATTCCTGTTAGTAATGGAGGAATAGACTGTAGATGGATAAAGTATTTAATAAGGTAATTTATTTTTTGCCTAAAACGGCTTTTGTTGTCTTGCCTAAACCCTCTAATGTTTGGGGAAGATAAGGTCCTTTGGCTAATTTTCCTCCAAGTTTTAAACTTAAGCCTGCAAGAACTAAATCGATAAATATTATGAGTAATAAATTATATTCAATATTCCAGTTATTATATTTTGTTAGAAAAAGGTAGAAAATAATATGGATGCAAATTAGTACTAATAATAATAATGTGCTGCCAATTGCCAAAAATATTCCACCACTAATTAATCTTCTTTTTTCTCTATCTACTTCTTGAAGAGCTATTCTTACATGCAAATCCATAACTGAACTTGCAATGGCTGAAATTCTGGAGGCGGTATTTGCAAAGTTTTTATTTTTTGGTTTTTCCATATTATTTTCTACCACTGTTTAGGAGCGTTCCTATTAGTAAACCAATACCAGCCGCAATAGCAATAGATAATAATGGTTTTTTTCTTATAGGACTTTCTATTTTTGGTCTAAGTGTATCGTTAAGTTCTTCTAATAATTCTTCTAATTGACTTTCTATAGGCTCAATTTTTTCTGATATTTCCCAATTGTTTTCTCTTATTGAATCAATTATTTCAAATAGTTGGCTTTTTATTCTAATTGCTGAGGTTCCACTATGGCTTGCTATTACTTCAACTAAATCGTCAATACTCCCTTTTGTGGCCTCAAGGGTTTGTTGTGCAATGTTAGGCCATTTTTCTTTTATTAAAGGTATTAAACTGTCAATTTTTTCGAGTAACCATTTTTCCGAGAGAACCTCTCTTTCAGGAAGATTAGAGTTATCTTCTTTATCTTCTACTTCTTTGGGAGGATGGTAAGTCTCCATTATTCAAACTTATTTATTTTAAGATTAGACCCATTTTCTTAATTTGGAACCCTTATCTAAATAATTGTGGGATTTATATAGAATAAAAACATATAAAAGTTTATTTACATTTTATTTATCTACTCTGTTCTGCAAGAAGCTTTTGTTAAGCTATTACTGGAATTATTAAATGAGTTTAAATTTCATCATGGATATTACATTTGCATCATTAATTTTTGCATCTCGCACAATCCCTACAGATTTTGGATTAGTAGCTGCAGCTATTGCTGGAGCTGGAAGTTTGCTATTCATCGCTTTAAGATTTGTTCCTGATGCAGGTAATTAAATAAAAGGGACCATCTTTAAGAAAAATATCTTTATCTAAACTTTGTTTTGCAAAAAGATTTAATTTATTTATCAACTAAATCATGGATAAATGGGTTTTGCTAGAACATGAAGTTTATAATGCTAAGTCTAAAGATATTCATTATGATTTTCTTGTTGAAAATGGAATAGATTGCTTAACTTGGAAATTTTTAAAACTACCTTTACTAAATCAAGCTTCTATAGAAATTTCTAAGCAGCCAAATCATAGACTGATATGGCTATCAAGGATAGAACATGAACTTTCTAATAATAGAGGTTTTGTAAAAAGAATTGATCATGGAATATTTAAAAACGTTTCTATAGACTTGGACTCTGAAAATTATCGATTCATTTTGGATGGTGAACTTCTTTGTGGTTTGTTTGAAATTTCGGCTAATTCTTGTAGATTGAGCAAAAATTATTAATATTCATTTATAAATAAACGTAATATTTCTATTGAGAATTTTTGCAAATTAGTTATTCTTACTTAGCTATTGAGACTTGAACTTGGTACATATCAATCAGGTCGAGTTTGAAAATTTTAAATCTTTTGGGGGAAATGTAAAAATTCCTCTTGAAGAAGGCTTCACAGTGGTTACGGGACCTAACGGTTCTGGGAAAAGTAATATTTTAGATGGAATTTTATTCTGTTTAGGTCTAGCTAATAGTAGAGGGATGAGGGCTGAAAGATTACCAGATCTAATAAATAACTCCAAAGTTAAAGAAGGTAAGTCATCAGAAACATCTGTATCAGTAAAATTTAACATTCAAGATTGGTCTCCCAGAGAGGATCTTCCGCCTTTGGAACTAGAAGAAGAACAAATTGCTCTTAATAAAGGTCAAAAAGAATGGGTAGTTTCTAGAAAATTAAGGCTTATGCCAGGCGGTTCTTATGCTTCTACTTATACTTCTGATGGCAAACAATGTACCTTGCAACAAATACAGCGAATATTAAGAGATATTAGTGTTGATCCTGAGGGCAGCAATGTTGTTATGCAGGGTGATGTAACAAGAATAGTATCAATGAATAATAAGGAGAGGAGAAATCTTATTGATGAATTAGCAGGAGTGGCACTTTTTGATACAAGAATAGAACAAACTAATGCAAAATTAAATGACGTTTTTGAAAGACAAGAAAGATGTGAAATTTTAGAAAATGAATTGCAATCTAGTAAAAATAAGCTTGAAAAAGAATGTGAAAAAGCAAAGCGATATAAAGAGTTAAAGGCAAAACTATTACAAATAATAGAATTAGAGAAAGTTCTTATTTTTGAAAAACAAGTTAAGCATGTTGAATCTATAGAAAAAAAAGAAAGTGAAATTGAAAAAAATAAAATCTTGTTTAATAAAGAAAAAGAATCTATTAGTAAAGAAATATCAGTTCTAGAAGATGCTTTGAAAATACTTGTTGATGAGCTTAAGGAGAAAGGAGAGGATACTTTGATAAAAGTTAATTCTGATATTGGAAGTATTAATTCTAGCTTGAGAGAACTTGATAGGATATCAAGTCTGAATAAAGAAGAAGGTATTAAATTACAAAAACAGAGAGATGAAATTGCAATTTCTAAGAGGAATATCGAGTCAGAAAAGATGAGACAAGAAAATTTCGATGAAAATTTTTTAAATCAATTGAACTTGCAAATTGATGATCTCACTTTAAAACACAAACTATCAAGAAAAAAACTTTCTGATGCGGCTGGAGAATCTGGAGAATTCTCAAAACAAAGTATCAAATTAAATGCTGAACTTGAAAGTATAAAAAATCAAATTAATCCTTTGGAAATAAAAAAAAGGAAAATTGAAGAAGAAACTATTCAAAATAATATTCAAAAAGATGAGATATTGTCACAGATCGAATCCTTAGACTTAGAAAAGCAGAAACTTTTTCAGGGAAATCAAAGAAAAAAAGAGACATCCGATACAAAGAATAATAACTTGGCAATTAATAGCGCAGAAATTAATTCTTTAAAAAATGAAATCGATTTATTAATTAAAACTAAATCAAGGCTAAATAACGAGCAATTAAGGCTTGAAAAGGATTTATCTAGATTTGAAAGTAGAAAGGAAGCTTTAAACGAATCTAGAGGTTCATATGCTCTCAGAATTCTCTTAGAGGCAGGGTTAGAGGGTATACATGGTTATGTTGCTCAACTTGGAGAGGTCAGTGAGAAAAATAGATATGCATTAGAAATTGCTGCTGGAAATAGGTTAGGACAAATTGTTGTTGATAATGATCATATTGCTGCGAAAGCAATTGAAATTCTTAAAAAGAAGAAAGCGGGAAGATTAACTTTTTTACCTTTAAATAGAATTAAAAGTCAAAAAAAGAATTATGCAATTTCAAGATTTGAAAATAACAGGGAGAATGGATTTATTGATAAAGCTATTAATCTAATTACTTTTGATGAAGTTTATTCAGATGTCTTCCGATATGTTTTTGGAGATACTTTGGTTTTTTCAGACTTATCCTCAGCTAGGTTATCTACACAAAAAAATAGGTTGGTTACCTTAAGTGGTGAATTGTTAGAAGCAAGTGGTGCTATTACAGGAGGCAGTAAGTTAAATAAAGATTTGGCTTATAGGTTTGGAATTAATAATGATAACGATGATTCCAGTCCTATGAAAGAAAGATTATTAGTTATCGAAGAAGCTTTAAAAAAGTCAAATAATGATTTGATACTAAAAAATAATAGACTTAGTATATTAAATTCTAACCGCAGTCAAATTATTGAGGATTGTGCCTCATTTAATAAAGAAATTGAAGTAAATCAAGATTCTCTTAAAGCTGTCTCGCAAAGAATTGAGGATTGTAAATCGAGAGTAAATAAACTTGATACTGCAAATAATTTATTAGTTAACGAGTTAGGTCACTTAAAAAATCAATTGAAGCCTTATCACGATAAGTTTGATCAACTACAAATAATTCAAAAGGCAAATTATGAAAAAAATCAAAAATCATCATTAATTGCTTTTAATGACGATTTTAATAATCTTGATAAAAAACTTGAATTACTTATTAAAGAGAGAAATACATTACTAGATAAAAAGAATCAATTTGCTTTAAATAAAGAGCGTATCAATAATTCATTAAAAATTACTTTACTACAAGAAAAAAACTTGCAGGAATCTATTAAACAACTCGCAATTGCTCATAGTGAATGGATAGAAAAAAGGGATCAATTTAAAAAAGAGCTTTCAGATCTCGATAATCAAAAAAATTCTCTAGAGAAGAATTTAGGTTTATTGAGAAGGAAAAGAGATGAATTAAACTCTTCAATTTCAAATAAAAGGCAAGAATATAATAACTATCTGTTAAAGCTTGAATATCTTGAAAGGGATATGCATTCCCTTAAAGAAGAGATGAGGAGCGAGAAAATAAAATTAGAAAATTTTAGAAAAGATCTACCCAATCCTTCCCCGGAGTTTGGAGAATATGAAGGGAAGAGTCTTGAATCTTTGCAATCAGAAATTTCGATTATAAATGCAAAACTAGAAAGCTTAGAACCTGTCAATATGTTAGCTCTTGATGAACTAGAAGAATTAATTGAGAGATTAAATGGTTTGCGAGAAAAATTAGAAATTCTATCTAATGAAAGATCTGAATTATTGCTGAGAATAGAAACTGTATCTACGATGCGTCAAGAAGCTTTTATGCAAGCTTTTACAGAAGTTGATAGACATTTTAGAGAAATTTTTGCAAATTTATCTGATGGAGATGGATTTCTTCAACTTGAAAATCCTAATTCTCCTTTAGAAGGAGGATTAACTTTAGTGGCTCATCCCAAGGGAAAAAATGTCAGAAGATTAGCGTCTATGTCAGGTGGTGAAAAATCGTTAACTGCTTTAAGTTTTTTATTTGCTTTGCAAAAGTATAAGCCTTCACCTTTTTATGCATTAGACGAGGTTGATAGTTTTTTAGATGGTATTAATGTTGAAAGGTTGTCAAAACTAATATCAAATCAGTCATCAAATGCTCAATTTATAGTCGTAAGTCATAGAAGGCCTATGATTAGTGCATCTGAACGAACAATTGGGGTTGCGCAAGCAAGAGGTGCTAATACTCAAGTTCTTGGGTTACCAAATGCTGCATAAACACACTTTTTTAAATTTATACGTCAGAATGACAAAAAGAAATTTATGAGCTTGTCTAACACATCTGCTAATAAGAATCTACCTAACTCGGTTCCTAGTGAACGTTTATGGTTAAGGTCAGAATTAATGGGAACACAAGTGATAACTACTGATACTGGAAGACGGCTAGGCGTAGTTGGCGAAGTTGTTGTTGATATTGATAGAAGGGAGGTGGTCGCTTTGGGACTAAGAGATAATCCACTGACAAGATTTTTACCAGGTTTGCCAAAATGGATGCCTTTAGAAAGTATTAAGCAAGTTGGAGATGTCATATTAGTTGACTCCCTAGATTCTTTGAGTGAAAGTTTTTCTCCAGAAAGGTATGGGAAGGTAATTAATTGTCAAGTGATTACAGAATCTGGACAACTTCTGGGAAGAGTTCTTGGCTTTTCTTTTGATATTGAGACTGGGGATTTGATATCTCTTGTTATGGGTGCGGTTGGTGTGCCGCTTTTAGGCGAGGGAGTTTTAAGTACTTGGGAAATATCTGTTGAGGAAATTGTAAGTAGTGGTACTGACAGGATTATTGTTTATGAAGGTGCGGAAGAAAAACTGAAGCAACTAAGTAGTGGACTACTTGAGAAACTTGGAGTCGGCGGTTCTTCATGGGATGAAAGGGAAGTAAATGGATACTCAGCAAATCTTGTACCTGTTGAGAATCAGTTACTTTCAGGTTCTGAATCAGAACAGCAAAACAATTTGGTCGAGGAATATGAAGAAGTTGTTGAACAAGATGATTATGAAGATGATTATGAAGATGATTATGAAGATGAACTTGAATATGTAGAAATAAAGGGCTCTGAAGAAGAATTAAATAATAGAAAAAAGCTATACATGGATAATGATGATTCTGATCAGATCCAGAATCAAAATATTGTTAATCAAATAGATGAAAAAAACAATATTTATTTAAAGCAAAAAAAACAATCAACTACTAATTTAGCTTCGAAAAGACCAATTCAAAATGCAACTGAAACTTTAGATATTGAACCAATAAAGGAACAAAATTTAGTTCAAGATAATAAAAAATCAGAAAAGTTTGAAATTGATGATCCCTGGTAATTTTTAAAGTTTCTTCATTGAATTAACAATTATTGAAGCAAGTTTTTTTGCAGCACCTTTATCACCTCTTTCTTTGTTAAGATTATCCCTAATACTTTTTAATTGATCTTTATTTTTAATAAGAAACAATACTTCTCTTGCAATTTTTATTGTCGAAATATTACCTATCCTTTCAGGGACAATCATTCTTTTAGCTTTAATATTTGGCCAAGCAAAAAACTTCTTTTTTTTAAAATAAAATTTTTTAATTATAAAAGTTAGGAATCTATTTATGAATGAAATTTTTCCAACTACTCCAAAAATACCATCCCAAGCGTTCATCATATTTAAATGTTGAGTTGGCAGAACAACTAACATTGGAAGACTAATTGCTGCTAATTCTGCAGTATTTGCTCCTACTGTTGTAATTGCAAGATCACATTCTTTTAATATTTCATAGCAAGGATGTTTCTTGATTAGATAAATCTTTGTTTTTTTTGATGTTTCAATTACATAATCAAAACTAGAGTCTTTGAAGTTTTTAATTGTTTTGATTTTTGATGAGTAATATTTAGCAATTGGATTTTTGTTGCTTTGAAAATATAAATATTCACTTTTATCAGTAGTTGGTGCAATGGGGATTATAAAATTTATATTTTGATTTTCTTTAGCGATATGATCTGCAACTTCTAAGAAGAAAGGAATTCCAACAGAAAGCTTTGCTTTCTTAGAACCAGGCAATAATGCAATGTAGTGTTTTTCTTTATTTCTTAGTGATATTTCGCTATTAAGTTTGATATCTGCCATCAAATCGCCAATTACTTTACATTTATATTTATATCTTTTAGGTATTAACTCTTTTACTTTTACATTCATAGCAGCAATTTCATTGGTCCATTTAGGCCATCGTGAAACCCATTCAGCATATGTGATATTTAAATAACCTAATCTTTTAGCTAATAAAATGCTCCAAAATTGATCCCCACCAAGGAAAATAACTATCCCTTTTTTTGGCCAATCAGCAAAAGAATGTGGCTTTATCAATAATTTCCAAAAACTTTTGGATTTTGTAATTAATTCGAATTTATTCCATGAATTTGCAACTAAAAATTCTTTACCAGTGGCATTTGGGCAAGGAACAAGGACTAACCTAAGAGTGAAATCTTGTTTATCTTCATCACATAGTGATTTATTTATTTTGTTTAGCTCATCCACTACAGGATTTACCCATGTAGTTAATTCACCAGGACCATTGGAAATTATAACTACTGCAACTGATTCTTTTTTCATTGCAGTTAAACCAGAATACATTAAATGCGGACGGCGAGACTTGAACTCGCAAGGCCGAAGCCACACGCTCCTTAGACGTGCGCGTCTACCAATTCCGCCACGTCCGCAAAGGGTTTTCAGCAGCCGGGGGATGCTTAAACCTTAAAAATATCATACATTATTGGCTGAATTAAGCATGTAGTTCGAAAAGAGTTTTTTTGAATATGATGAATAATTTTTCTATTGCATAAAACAAATATTTATACATATATAACGTTTTAGGTTGTATTGTAAAAAATGTCCTCTGATCACTAAAAAATTTTGTTGAATACTTTGGCAAATAATTTTTTATTTTAAGTCATTTCATTTCTTCAATTTTATTTTCATAATGGTTGAAAAAGTTTTAATTGCTAATCGTGGAGAAATAGCTTTACGAATTGTCAGAAGTTGTAGAGAACTAGGTATTGCAACCGTTGCAGTTTTTAGCACTGTAGATAAAAAAGCATTGCATGTTCAGCTTGCTGATGAGGCGGTTTGCGTAGGAGATTCATTAAGTAATAAGAGTTATTTAAATATTCCAAATATACTTGCTGCTGCTACATCGAGAGGGGTTGATGCTATTCATCCTGGTTATGGATTTCTTGCGGAAAATGATAAATTTGCTGAGATGTGTAATGATCATGGCATAGTTTTTATTGGCCCATCTCCTAAAGCTATTAGATCTATGGGAGATAAATCTACAGCTAAAGAAACTATGGAAGCAGTTGGAGTTCCAACAGTACCTGGTAGTAAAGGCTTGTTATCAAATGTTGATGAGGCTTATAAATTGGCAGATGATATTGGCTATCCGGTAATTATTAAAGCCACTGCTGGAGGAGGAGGAAGAGGTATGAGGTTGGTTGAAAACTCTGATAATCTAGAAAAAATGTTTAAAGCAGCTCAAGGCGAAGCAGAAGCAGCTTTTGGTAATGATGGTTTATATATGGAGAAATTTATAAAGAAGCCAAGACATGTAGAAATTCAAATTTTGGCGGACAGGTCGGGAAATGTTGTTCATTTAGGAGAGCGAGATTGTTCAGTTCAAAGACGACATCAGAAGTTACTAGAGGAGTCTCCTAGTCCTGCAATTAATACTGAGCTAAGAAAAAAAATGGGGAATGCAGCTATTGCTGCTGCAAAAAGTATCGGCTACGAAGGGGCGGGGACAGTTGAATTTTTAGTTGATGATGATAATAATTTTTATTTTATGGAGATGAATACTAGGATTCAAGTTGAACATCCTGTTACTGAAATGGTTACAGGAGTTGATTTAATAGCTGAGCAAATAAAAATCGCAAGCGGAGCAAACTTGGAATTTAATCAGGATGATATCCATTTAAACGGTCATGCCATTGAATGTAGAATCAATGCTGAAGATCCTTCTCACAATTTCCGACCATCACCCGGAAAAATAACTGGGTGGCTTCCTCCTGGTGGTCCTGGTGTAAGGGTGGATAGTCATGTCTATACAGGCTATGAAATCCCTCCTTTCTATGACTCATTAATTGGTAAATTAATAGTCTGGGGTAAGGATCGTAATACTGCAATTAAACGTATGAATAGGGCTTTAAATGAATGTGCAGTAACTGGTATTCCTACAACAATTAACTTTCATCTAACCTTACTGAATAAATCTAAATTTAAGCAGGGTAAGATACATACTAAATATGTAGAAGAAGAATTATTGCCAAATTACTGAGAAATAATTAAATGATTTCTATGAAATATGTGTATGCAATGCAAGTTTTATAAGTCCTTGCTGACCGACTAATATTTCTCTTAAAAAGCTTATAAATCCTATCCAAATTACGGGTCCGACATCAACGCCTCCAATAGGAGGAATTAGTTTTCTTGTTAAATTAAGAATAGAGCTTGATGGTATTGAAACTAATAACCATAAACCTTTACTTAAATCAATTTTTGGGTACCAAGTAAGTATTAATCTTATTAGAAAAACTATAGTTAGATATGAAAGAGAAATTCCTAAACTAATATCTAAAATTTGAAGAGAGTTTACAAGCAAGGAAATCACAATTATTTAATTCATCTTAATAAATAACCCATTGAAACGTATTTAATTCGTATTATAAATTGAGAATTTAATATTTAAAAAGTGTTTCAAATTTCAAATTTATTACTAGCCGCAGATTTTTCTGCTGAAGTTGCAAATAATTCCGCTGTGGGAATGATAGGTAGTTTTATTGCTGCTGCCTTACTTATCGTTATTCCTGCCACTGCATTTTTGATTTTTGTCAGCCAGAAAGATTCCCTCGATCGTACTTCTACTGGAAGACGCTAGTTTTTGTAGAAGTTTTAAGTACACTATATATATAGGGGATATAAGTAACCCTTTAAAAAATAAATTTTTGGAGAAAGAATGTGGTCAATGCTAGTCTCAATTGGGCCAGTATTGTTGGTATAGTTCTCGCGGTATGTGGAGGAGGCCTTTATTTTTTGAGGTCTTTTAAGCCTGCCTTGGCGCGGGATTATGATGTCTTCTTCGCAGCAATTGGACTTTTGTGCGGAGGAATATTATTTTTTCAAGGCTGGAGGTTAGATCCTATCCTTCAGTTTGGTCAGTTTTTATTAGCAGGAACTACAGTTTTTTTCGCATATGAAAGTGTGCGATTGAGGGGAGTTGCTACTGATCAAGCTAGAAGGTCATCTTATTTTGATGATGATCCTATTTCTGATGTTCCAAGAAATTCTAGAAGTCGATTCAATGACGATTATGATAGGTTTGAAGAATCTGAAAGACCATCTAGAAGATTTAAACCTCAAGAAGATGAATTTGAAGAAGACTATACGGAGGGTAGATCTCGTAGGAGGAATGTTTCAAGAGCCATACCCTCTACTGCAGCAAGTAGAAGTAGGCCATCTACAAGGGAAATAAGTCAGTTTGAAAATGACGAGCCTTTAAGAAGGAGAAGACAGACTTCTGAAGATAGAAATAGGAAACAATCAGAAACAAATAACTTTGGTGAAAGAAGAAATTTGTCTCGCGATGAGGTTAAAACAGGTTCAAGACCCAGAATGAATCGTACAGTTTCTCGACGAGATAATACCTCTACCCCTAGCGATCCTTCTCCATTAAGAAAGAAACCTACTAGATCCCCTATTAGACAGCAAACTTCTGCAGCTCAAGTAGAAGATGCTTCATTTAAAGATGTTAATCAAGCTAAAAAAACACGTGAAACTCGTAGAGTAAGCTCATCAGCTAGAGCAGGTTCAAAAAATCAAAATAGTAGATATAACGTTGGAACAAAAAATAAGAAACCTAGAGATAACAGTTCTAGATTTGATGATTAATCATAAGATTCCTGCCCATTTTAAAAACGATTCTTTACTAAATAATTCAATCAATATTATTGCAAGGAATCCAATCATTGCGAATCTTCCATTAGTTGTTTCAGAATAACTACTCCATCCAAATTTATATTCATCTTTAATTTCTGGAGATTTTTCATCTATTTTATTATCTCCAATTTGTCCATTAATATAATTTGGATCTTTCTCCTTTTCTATAAAAGTCTCATTCTCTAGATTAGAGGCATCTGAGTTAGTTTGCTCTTCTTTAGAATTCATTTTTTTGTTAATCCTTAAAATTATACTTATCAGAAGTCAATAATTTCCAGTCTCCTTGTCCATTTAATTCTAAAATATTCTCATGGAAATCTTTTAAGCTAGGTCTATGTCCAACACTAATAAGAGAAAGTTCTCGTTCCTTAAGTAAACTATATAGTTTTTTTTCAGTATTAATATCTAAAGCGCTTGTTGCTTCATCCAGTACTGCAAATCTTGGAGAATTTAGTAGGAGTCTTGCAAAAGCCAATCTTTGTTGCTCGCCTAGGGAAAGAATTCGTGGCCAATCTTGTTTGATATCAAGATTAGGATACCGATTTACTAAGGTTGTTAAATTTACTTCATGAAGTACAGAAGTAAGATGTTCATCACTAAATTTCTTTACTTCTGTGGGATAACATAATTGTTCTCTTAAAGAACCAAGTAACATATATGGTTTTTGAGGTATGAATAATAATTCCCCAATTTTTGGTTTTTTAATTACTCCTTGATCGGGTTCCCATAAACCACTAATCATTCTTAGTAAAGATGTTTTCCCGCACCCAGATGGTCCTACAACCAAAAGTGATTGATTATTGTCGATGCTCAAATTTAAATTTTTAATTATTGTTTTATTTGATCCTGGTGGGCAAAGGTCAGCATTGTTAATAAGAATTGAGGGGTAATCCGAAATAACATTTTGATTGCTTGTTGGGCTGGTTTGACTAATGGATTCAACTTTTGATTGGAATCCTTCTAATCTACCAATACCAGCAGTAAATTTTGCAAGTTCTTCGATTTGATTAACAATGAAAAATAATGAACCTTCAACCATTCCAAATGCAAAGCTGGCCTGAATAAAGCGTCCATAATCAATATCACCTTTAAAGTAAGGGATTGCCATTATTAAATATGGAAAGAAATTTCCAGCATAATTAATTGATCTTCTCATGACGTCTATTATTACTCTCCATATAATCAGTAAATTAAAGTTTCTCACAACTTCTCCTAAACGTCTTTCAGTTTCACTTCTCTCAGGATTCTCCCCAGAGTAAAAGGCTATTGATTCAGCATTATCTCTAATATGTACTAGGCCATATCGAAAATCTGCCTCATATCTGAGTTGATCAAAGTCAATCTTCACAAGATTTTTTCCAGCAATTAAAAGGATAGAAGTTGCAAATGCAGCGTAACCAAATAAAGAAAAAGTAAGTGTTGTACTAATACTCCATAAAATAAGAATATTAAGTGAAAATGTTAATAAGGCATCAAAAATACCTAATGTGAAAGAGAGACTTTGCCCGGTAAAAGCTCGAGTATCATCTGTGATTCTTTGATCAGGATTATCTACATCTGTTTGTTCTTCATCATTGGGATTTAATTGGTAATAAGCTTTATTAGTCATATAATCTTTGACTAAACTTTTTGAAAGCCATTCTCTCCAAATTATTCCTAACTTATATGTGAAAAATATTTGGGAAACACGTATTGGTAGAGCCACAGCGAAACAACAAGCGTAAATCCCCAGTATCCGATAAAAACCATCTTCTTGTTTTTCTACTAAAGCATTAGTTAAATCTCTTGCAATGAATCCAATTCCTGCGTTTATTCCGTTTACAGCTAAGAGCATTAATACAATTATCGCAAGGAATAACCAATGTAACCATCTACGGTTTTTTAATTGACGTCTTAAGCTAAAAAAACTACCTGACCCAATTAGAAATAAGGCAGAAAAAAGCAATCCCCAGCTTCCAGCCCAAATTGAATTGACAGTACTTACTACGCCTCCGAAATACTTTTCAAGAAAAATTGGTTGAAAGCTTTCAAAAAAACTGATTATTCCTGTAAGACCAACAAGTACCACTCCACCAACACAAAATAAAAGAGATATCAAAAGCCATATAAATTGAAATCCATTACATTGATCTATGGGAAGAAAAAACGGCTGAGATAGCTTCCTTAATTTTTGTAATTGGTACAGTATTTTGGATTTATTATTAACTGCTTTATTCATTGCTCTACAAGTTTTATAAGGTAAATTATAACTTTTAGAAGTCTATTGACCAAAGCCAATAAATGAAAGTGCCCAGTCTGGTAAATTTAAGTAATTCAAGATTGTCATATCAAATTTATGAACTTTTGGAAAAGATTTATCTAATACCCACCATAAAAGAAAAGGTAGATTAAATAAAATTTGTAATTGCCATTTATAAGTTAAAACTCTCCAGATTTTTAATAACTTGGTTTTGAGTGAATCATCTAGTTCTTCCCAATTTTTTGAAATTAAATTGATTAAATTTTTGGGTTCTGTATCTAAGGAATCTGGAGTATTCATTTTGTTTTTACTTATTTATAACCCATAAACATTTCTTTCGAGAGTTTTAACCTGGGGGCCAATTCATTTTTCTTCCAGATAAAATATGAATATGTAAATGAAAAACTGTTTGTCCCGATTCGGATCCAGTATTAATTACTGTTCTCCAATTAGTTAAATTTTTTGATTTAGCTATTTTACTACCAATAAAAAGTAAATGTCCTAATAAATTTACATCTTCTTCTATACAATCTAATAAACTAATAATTGGCTTTTTTGGAATCACTAAAAAATGAACTGGTGCTTGGGCTTGGATATCATTAAATGCAATACAAAACTCATCTTCATAAAGCTTATCGCAGGGTATTTCTTCATTAATTATTTTTTGAAATATTGTAGTTTCAGTCATTAGATTAATTAATGGAAATTACGTCTTTCTCGTTAAACCCTTCTTTTATCAGTTCTTTGTTCAAATCGTCTTTTGAAGTAACTCTATCAACAAATAATATTCCGTTTAAGTGATCCATTTCGTGTTGAATACACCTCGCCAAAAGTCCATCTGCTTTCATTTTGCGTGGTCTTCCCATTTCATCTCTAAATTTTAATTTGATAGTGGATGGTCTTACTACATTCAAATAGACCCCAGGTATACTCAAGCAGCCTTCTTCATATGAATTAAGGGTTGTCCCAAAGTCTGTAATTTCTGGATTGATTAATATTAGAGGCTCTGCTGCTGAATCTTCAAAATTTACATCTATAACAAGAAGCTCTTTGTTGATACCTATTTGAGGTGCCGCAAGTCCAATTCCTTTGGCAGCATACATGCTTTGTAGCATTTCTCTAGCAAGTTTTCTAATCGATTCGTCAACTTTCGTTATTCTTTTGGAATTTTTTCTTAATACATCATCACCAAGTTTATAAATGTCTAGAGATGGCTTACCAGTTTGCTCTTTTGCAATTTTTTCTGAGCTTCCATTTGTTCTTGACTTTCTTGCAAGTTGTGAAAAATGGTTTGCCACGTTAAAAAAAGTTTTTGATTAAGAGTTTAGCTATAAAAATACTAGCACCTTTATTTACTTTCTTTATATTTTTTTTAAATGAGTAATGATGATAAGTTAAAAGTTAGGAAAACTGAATCTATAAAACAAGTTTTGAAGGAATTAACAATTGTTAGGGATACCATTTTTTGGATTGATGTTGTTGGTGAAGGTCAAAATGAGAATGCTATTTTTGTAAGACCATTTAATCAAAAAGAAGCGTTTCCTCAGAAATTAACAAGTAAAAAATATAATATCAAAAATAATTTTCATGGATATGGTGGTAAATCTTATAAATGTATCAATTTTAAAAATAATTTTTATTTGTTTTGGATAGATCAGATTACAAAGGCAGTATGGTTTCAAATTTTTAAAGAGGCAGTATCAAATTATAAAAGTCAAAATAAATATCTTGATTCAGTTCAAGAACCTAGACAACTATCGAAATCAATTGATGGAAATTTCGATTCTTCATTTGTTATTTCTGAAAAAAATTTTTTATATGGTATTTGCGAAATAAATAATAGAGATTATTTATTTTCTTTAAACTTAAAGAAAACTAAACAAGATATTCATCGAATAAAAAAATTTAAAAATTTTGCTGGCGAATTATCTTCTAATACTTCTGCCAATTTACTTTCTTGGATAGAGTGGGATTCCCCTTATATGCCCTGGGAAAGAAATGATCTTTTTTTTGCTCAAATAGATACAGACGGGGAGATACAAAAAATAAAAAAATTCTCAAACAAGCTGATTAATACCAAAAAAAACGTTTCTTTTTTTCAACCCTATTGGATAAGCGAAACAATTTTAGTATGTTCTGAAGATAGTTCTGGATGGTGGAACTTATTGTTTTTAGATGTTAGTGAAATTGAGAATATATATATTAAGAAAAAAGTAGAGAGAGATTTGATTGAATATGGAGTACCACAATGGGTCTCCGGAATAACATTTTTTTCAGGTACTATAAAAAATTTATTTTGTATAGCAAAAAAACAAAACAATTTCATAGTGGAACAATATAAAGATCTTGAATTCTTTAAAGAATTTTCTACTCCTTTTACCTCAATAAGTGATTTCTGTGTTTTTCGAAAAAAAATTCTTTTAAAAGGTTACGGATCTGATTTTTTGGGAATTGTATTTGAAATTGATTTTGCAGAAAAAGTTTTATCAAATCTTTTTGAGCACATATTTTTTGATCATATAAAAGATTGTTCAAAACCTGAAACATTTTGGTTCAAAGGTTTTGAAAATCAATCTACTCATTCTTTTCTTTATAGGCCGCTTATTGAAAATTTTAGAAAGCCACCGCTCCTTGTTAGAGCACATAGTGGACCAACTTCATGTTTTGATGGATCATTTAATTCTGAAGTTCAATATTGGACGTCGAAGGGATATTTTGTTGCTGAAGTTAATTATGGAGGATCATCAGGATTTGGGAAAGTATATAGAGAAAGATTGAATCATAAGTGGGGTATTCTTGATTCTCATGATTGTCATGCACTTGCTCTTGAATTAATTAAATTAAATCTGGTTGATAGTGATAAAGTAGTAATTTTTGGTAATAGCGCAGGTGGGTTAACTGCTTTGAATTGTTTGTTATATGGGTCTACTTTTAAAGCTGCAATTTGTAAATATCCTGTTATCGATTTGAAGGATATGTATTACAACACTCATAGGTTTGAAAAAGATTATTTAAATTCTTTAGTAGGAAATTATGAAGAAAATATTGATGATTACATAAATAGATCTCCAATAAATCAAGTTAATATGATAAAAAAACCTATCTTGTTGTTTCATGGGAAAAAAGATAGAGTTATTCCATATAAACAGACTTTAAAAATTCAGGAAATTTTGATGCAGAATAATAAATATTCAGAACTTATCTTTTTTGAAAATGAAGGGCATGGGTTCAAAAATACTGTAAACAAAAAATTAGTAATGCAAAAATCTGAGGAATTTTTAAAAAATGCTTTGAATATTTAAGAATTGATTTTTAGGAAATTAATAGTGTCTTTTAACTTTTCTATAAATATGTCAATTTCTTCTTTATTGGTTGTGAAATTCATGCTAATTCTTGCTGTTGATTTAATTCCGATGTATCTGTGAAGAGGTTGACAGCAATGATGCCCACTTCTTATGCAAATTCCTTTTAAATCAAGAATTTCAGCAATATCATTTGAATGAATATTTTTTATATAAAAGGTGGCAAGTGATGCTCTGTCTGGATCCATCTCCGGGGATGGACCTATAATTTCAATATTTTCTATTTGATTTAATTGTTCAAATAAATATTTAGTAATAGTCTTTTCATATTTATGAATTTCATTCAATCCAATGTTGTTTATATAATTTATTGCTTCCGCAAGACCTATTGCCTCTGCAATAGCTGGAGTACCAGCTTCAAATTTATGTGGAAGCTCTGCCCAAGTACTTGTCTCTTCAAATACATCTTCAATCATTTCACCACCTCCAAAGAGAGGAGGAATTTTTTCTAGAATTTCTCTTCTTGACCAGAGGAAACCAATACCTGTAGGACCGCAAAGTTTATGTCCTGATCCTGCTAAAAAATCTATATCAAGATCAATCACATCCAGTTTTTGATGCGCTAAACTTTGACATGCGTCTATTAACACTAAAGCTCCTTTTTGTTTAGCTAATTTAGTTATCTCTTTGATTGGATTACAGCAACCTAAAGTATTACTAACATGAACGAGGCTAACAAGCTTTGTTCTAGATGTTAATTTTGATTTAAAATCGTCTATATCTAGTTTTCCATTTTTATCTATACCTATAAATATTAATTTGCATTTCTTTTTTGCTGCAACCATTTGCCATGGAACAATATTACTATGATGCTCCATTATTGATAGAAGAATTTCATCGTTTTCTTTTAATGAAGATTCACCCCATGATCTAGCCGCGAGATTGATTGCTTCAGTAGCATTTCTTGTGAAAATAATTTCTTTTGTTGAATTCGCTTTAATGTATTTACTAACTAAGTATCTTGCATTTTCAAATTCTTCTGTTGCTTTAGCACTTAATTGATGAGCCCCTCTGTGTACGTTGGCATTAAAGTTTCTATAGTATTCATCAATTTTTTTTAAAACTTGTATGGGTTTTTGAGTTGTTGCTGCATGGTCTAAATAAATAATTTGCTCATTACTTTTTAAGTTCTTATTTAAAAGAGGAAAGTCTTTCTTAGTTATTTCAGGGAAATTTTGAATTGTTTCCATTAATTCTCATTTAAAAGTTTATCAAGCAAATCCCACCTATCTTTTGAAACGGGAATAAATGAAATGATTTCTTGAAAGTAAGAACTTAATTGTAGTTTACTTGCTTCTGTTAATGTGATCCCTCTTGTTCTCATATAAAAAAGTTCTTCTTCATTTAATTGAGAAATTGTGGCCCCATGTTTGCACTTGACATCATCAGCAATTATTTCTAATTGAGGTTTGGTATCTATTTTTGCAAGATTTGATAAAAGTAAATTTCTGCTTAATTGAGAAGCATCAGTTCTCTGAGCAATTTTCGGAACTATTATTGAACCTTCAAATATTGCATGTGATTTATCATCAGCAAGTGATTTATTAATTTGATCTAGAAATCCATTTGGGCCATTAAAATCTATTTTTGTGTAGGTTGAAATTTGCTGATCTTTTTTTGTTATTTGCATACCTTTGATATTTGTTTTAGCGTTTCCCGCAGATTGTTTAATACTAATTTCAAATCTTGCGTAGTTGAATTTGAAATGTAGAGATCCTAGGTTGTATTCGCTATTTTTTTGTTGAATTACATTGAGAGAATTTAGAAGATTTGATTTGTTTTCACCGAAAGAGACAACACCATGATTTAGGGAACTATTTTCTTTTAAGCAAAAGAAAGTTGATTGAGATAATGAAGAGTTTTCTTTACCAAGATTTATTTGTAATAATTCAACATCACAATTCTTTTCTAAAAATATGACGAGGGTTTTTGCGTTTAAAGAATTACTTAATGCATGACTAAAAATTTCAATAGGAGGAATTTTTGATCCATTTATTTTTAATCCCAAAATATTATTTTTACAACTTAAAGATAGATTAAACAGATCACTCCAATTTTCGTTTTGATTGAAACTAGATATCTGTTCCTTTAAATATTTATGTAATTCGTCTTCACTTAATTGCTGTATTGAATAGTTTTTCTCTATAAATTTAATTTGGCAATTTTCACCAATTATTAATCTAATAGTGCTTTGAGATTTTTTTGGATATTGTATATCAAATTTTGAATCTTTTTTATTAACTGAGTAGTCTAAAAAGTTTAAAAATTTTGATTTATTTGAAAGTCTCCATAGTTCACTTTTAGGATTAGGAAGAGGGCCTAATTTTAATTTATGAAGACAGATTTTTTGTATTTCTGTTTGTACGTCAATTGATTTAAAGGTTTTTATTTTTTCAATAATTTCCATTTATTTAAGACTCTTTTACCAAGTTATCAGTCCATTCATAACCCTTTTTCTCAAGTTCTAATGCAAGATCACTCCCACCAGTTTTTATTATTTGTCCGTCTGCCATAACGTGGACATAATTTGGTTCAATTTCATCAAGTAATCTTTGATAGTGAGTAATTAATATAATTCCAGTTTGTGAATTAGATATTTTTTTAATTCCTGATGCTACTATTCTAAGAGCATCAATATCTAGTCCAGAATCGGTCTCATCTAATATTGCTATCTTGGGTTCAAGTAAAGCCATTTGCAGAATTTCATTTCTTTTCTTTTCACCTCCAGAAAATCCTTGATTTACACTTCTTGATAGAAAGGCATGATCCATTTTCACAAGTTCTAACTTTTCTTTAACTAATTCCTCAAAATCAAAAGTATCTAATTCTTCTTTGTTAAGAAATTTTCTTCTGGCATTCGTTGAAACTCTAAGAAACTCGAGATTACTAACTCCGGGAATTTCTATTGGATATTGGAAACCAAGAAAAATTCCTGATTGAGCTCTTTCTTCAGGTTCTAAAGAATTGATATTCTCTCCTGAAAATTTTATGTCGCCATTCGTAATATTATACGAGGGGTGGCCTGCAATGATTTTCGAAAGTGTACTTTTGCCACATCCATTTCTTCCCATGATGGCATGGATTTCTCCAGGATAAACAGTAAGTGAAACCCCCTTCAAAATTGGAAGATTATCAGTAGATGCAAAGAGATTTTCAACCTGTAATATTGGATCTGATTCTTTCATTTGACTTTGCATTTCATTTGAGAAATTGATTAATTAACCTACTGATCCTTCGAGTTTAAGTGCAAGTAACTTATCAGCTTCAGCAGCAAATTCCATAGGTAATTGATTAAATACATCTCTGCAGAAACCGCTAACCATCATTGATACAGCCTCCTCAAATTCTATACCTCTACTTTGCAGATAAAAAAGTTGATCTTCAGAGATTCTACATGTGCTTGCTTCATGCTCAATTTCAGAATTGGGTTGTTGAGATTTGATATAAGGGAATGTATTTGCAGAAGCTTGATCCCCTATTAACATTGAATCACATTGACTGTAATTTCTTGATCCTGCAGCTTTAGTTCCCATTTTGACAAGGCCTCTATAGCTATTGATTGAATTACCTGCACTTATACCTTTACTAACAATAGTTGATTTGGTTTTGGGGCCAATATGAATCATTTTTGTGCCGGTATCAGCTTGCTGAAGATTATTTGTGAGTGCTACTGAATAAAATTCTCCTACGGATTCTTCCCCTAAAAGGAGACAGCTAGGATATTTCCATGTAATTGCAGACCCTGTTTCAACTTGAGACCAGCTAATTTTACTTCTCTTACCTAAACATTTTCCCCTCTTGGTGACAAAATTAAAAATTCCGCCAACACCTTCTTCATCACCAGCGTACCAATTTTGCACTGTTGAATATTTTATTGAGGCATCGTCCAGGGCTATGAGTTCTACAACTGCAGCATGTAGGGTGTTTGTATCAAACATTGGAGCTGTACAGCCTTCTAGATAACTTACAGAACTAGATTCTTCAGCAATGATTAGTGTTCTTTCGAATTGTCCAGAATCTCCACTATTAATTCTGAAATATGAAGATAAGTCCATAGGACAAGTGACACCTTTTGGTATATAAACAAAAGAACCATCACTAAAAACAGCAGAATTAAGTGCTGCAAAATAATTGTCACTAGCTGGGACAACTGTACCTAAATATTTCTCAATTAAATCAGAGTGATTTTTTACTGCTTCACTGATTGAGCAAAATATAACCCCATGTATAGCAAGTTCCTCTCTAAATGTTGTAGCTATAGAAACACTGTCAAAGACGGCATCTACTGCTACATTTGTGAGTTTTTTTTGCTCAGTAAGAGGTATCCCTAATTTGTCGAAAGTCTCTAGAAGTTTGGGGTCAACTTCTTCTAAACTAGAAATTTTCTTTTTTTGTTTGGGAGCAGAATAATAAATGATATCTTGATAATCGATTTTTTTATATCCCAAACCTGCCCAGTCAGGTTCTTCCATCTTTTGCCATTTTTTAAAAGCTTTTAATCTAAAATCAAGGAGGTATTTTGGTTCTTCTTTCTTTTGTGAAATGAGTCTAATTATGTCTTCATTCAACCCCTTTGCAATTTTTTCAGTTTCAATATCTGTAACGAAACCATACTTGTAGGGCTCCTTTACTACATCTTTAACCAAATTTTCGTTAACCATGTTATCCAAAAATTACCTATTACAATTAGCTTTATATACTCTAACGAAAGATACCCCCAATATTGAGTTTTTTTTCTTTATTAAAACTAAAAATTAATGTCTAATTATCTTGATCCCTTGTCAAACCCTTTAAACATACAAACAATTAAAGAAATAGACAATCTAGATTTACCAATAATGCAGAAACATCATTTAAGAATACTCACTCATTGCCTCCAAATTTTAAAAAATATCAATGCAGAGAATAGTTTTGAATATAAAAATAAAAATTCCCTGAGAGAATGGTGTGATAACCAATCCAAAAAATTTGATGATAAAAAATTTAGTGATCTTTTTTATGAACAATTAGAATCAACTTCGAAAAAATTAAGTACTTTTTCAAAAAAAATTGGTAAAAATATTGAGGATTTAGAGTTAGATGATTTAGTACTTCTAGTTGAACAGCGCTGAAGTACCTTTTAATTGATCCCGAAGAAAAAATATATTTTTGTTGAGTCGTTAACAAATTCAGGTAATAAAATTTAAAAAAAAAGAAAATTAATTTACATTTAAAAAAGATCTGAAAATTAAT
Organism: uncultured Prochlorococcus sp.; assembly: GCA_902535175.1. Classification (GTDB taxonomy): domain Bacteria; phylum Cyanobacteriota; class Cyanobacteriia; order PCC-6307; family Cyanobiaceae; genus Prochlorococcus_A. Next base: position 7,023 of record CACASR010000013.1, on the reverse strand, counting down.
TAATCGCTTTGATACCAACTGTTTTGAAGATAAATATTAATTTTGAGAATTTTTTAGTAGTCAGAGGATCCTGACGACAGAGCAAAAAGACACACAATTACCTAAAAAAAAGAACATACTGATCCCAAACAAAAACGGAGATTTTAAAGTGGCTGATGGGATCATGAATAAAGATCAATTACTCTCACTTACCCTCAGACAATTACGTCAAGAAGCAAGTAAATTATCAGTTCCGCTGTACAGCCGCAAAACAAAAGTTGTTTTAGTTGATTTAATACTCAAATATCAAGAAAAATCTACAAAAAAAACATTCATTACTTCACCTCAGTCAAAATCTGAAGAAACTTTTGAGTCCAATGTTTCAAGTAGTAGTGAAGAAGTTAAAACAAATGTAGTATTTCTTCCCCGAGATCCAGATTGGGCTTATGTTTTTTGGCAAATTTCTGATGCAGACCGAGAAAAAGCACAATCTTTGGGAGCCAATAAATTATGCTTACGATTATTGGATGCATCTGGTTCTGAAGGTAGTAACTTGAATCAAGGAACACTAAGGGAGATAGCTGTTGATAGTTACAGTACTGAGTGGTACTTGCCAATCCCACTTGCAGACAGAGACTATAAGGTTGAATTAGGTTATAAATATGGTTTTAACTGGATGTCATTGGCATTTTCTTCTATAAGCCATGTTCCTGGCTCTCATCCTTCTGATCAAATTCTTGACAAATTTGTACCTTTTAATTTGGATGCTACTTCTGAGTCAATCCCAGATATTTCAAACCCTGCTGTTCCAGAACAAAATGGCATGCATGAAAGGTTATACCAAGCAGCAACTAATATTCCTCTCAGAAGAAAAGTTGGTTCTGAAGAATTTATGGAAAATGTAAATTCAACAAGCCTTAATGATAATGTTACAGATTCAGGTGCTGGTAAATGGTCATCGGGTTTAAATGATTCTGGAAGCGGAATTGTTAAAAATAGATCTTTTTGGCTCGTTGCTGATGCAGAATTAATTGTTTATGGAGCTACAGAGCCTTCTGCAAAACTTACAATAGGTGGAGAAGATGTACCCCTTGCTGCGGATGGTACTTTTAGAATTCAAGTTCCATTTAGAGACGGGACTCAAAAATATGATATTAAAGCTGTTGACGTATCTGGTGAGCAAGAAAAAAGTATATCAATGAAATTTGATAGAACCACACCAATTGACGATACTAATGAAAAAGATAATGCTGAGACTGAATGGTTTTAATAAATTAAATTAATGCTGAAAAAAATTGTGGCGTTTACTCCATTGTTTGGGGCATTAACGTTTCCATTAGTAGTTCCAATTACAATTTCCAAATTTGGTGTTGGCTATGGAATTCTTAGTGCACTATTAATTTCTTCATTATGGTTTATCGCTATGTTAAGAACATCCGAAATGCCTCATTAATTTAGTTAGATTTTTAGAAGTTTTTTAAAAATATGTCTCAAGTTAATGTAATTAATATTAATTCTCCTTTCCTAGATCAAAAGCCAGGCACTTCTGGTTTAAGAAAAAGTACTTTAAAGTTTCAGGAAGAACATTATTTAGAAATTTTTATTGAATCAATCTTACAATCATTGGAAGATTTAAAAGGTTCAACATTAGTAGTTGGCGGTGATGGCAGATATGGCAATATTGAAGCAATAAAAAAAATTGTCCAAATATGCATTGCTCATAAGGTTCAAAAGATTATTGTTCCAAAATACGGTTTATTATCTACTCCTGCGACATCAAATTTAATTAGAAAAGAAAACGCTATTGGTGGAATTATTCTTTCTGCAAGCCATAATCCTGGTGGGATTGATGGTGACTTTGGAGTGAAATTGAATATTTCTAATGGTGGTCCAGCTCCTGAGATAATTACTAATAAGATTTTTAAAGCTTCACAATTACTAACTAGTTATAAAATTTGTGAGATTCAATTACCTGATTTTAGTGAATATGGAACTTATTCTTACAGTGAAACTACTTTAGAAATTATTGATGGATTAAAAGATTATTCTAATTTGATGGAGAAAATTTTTGATTTTGATCAAATTAGTGATTTTTTAAAAAAAGACTTTTCGCTAATCTTTGATGCAATGAATGCAGTTACAGGCCCATATGCAAAAAATATTTTTGTTGAAAAAATGGGTCTTGCACATAATTGTGTCATGAATGGTAACCCGTTAAAAGATTTTGGAGGTTTACATCCTGATCCTAATCTTACTTATGCATCCCACTTGGCTGATTTGTTATTAAATAAAAAATCATATAGTTTTGGTGCGGCATGCGATGGAGATGGAGATAGGAATATGATTTTAGGAAGTGGATGTTTTGTAAATCCTAGTGATAGTCTTGCAGTTATCACTGCTAACACAAAATGTGTCCCTGGTTATAAAGATGGTATTACAGGTGTGGCTCGATCCATGCCAACTAGCTCAGCGGTTGATAATGTTGCTCGAGCATTAAATATACCTTGTTTCGAGACACCTACCGGCTGGAAGTTTTTTGGAAATCTTTTAGATTCTAATTTAATTACTTTATGTGGAGAAGAAAGTTTTGGAACAGGTAGTAATCATGTGAGAGAGAAAGATGGACTTTGGGCAGTTTTGTATTGGTTACAAGTCTTAGCTGAAAAAAAATGTTCGGTAAGCGATTTGATGCAAAATCATTGGAAACAATTTGGTAGGAATTATTATTCAAGACATGATTATGAGGCAATTCCCGCAAATATTGCTAATCAAATCTTTGGTAATCTAACTTCTATGCTTGAAAATTTAAAAGGAAATAGTTTCGCTGGCCATTTAGTTAAAGTTGCAGATAACTTTTCATATTTAGATCCTGTTGATAATTCCATAAGTGAAAATCAAGGTTTAAGATTGGTGCTTGATGATAATTCTCGAGTAATTGTACGCCTTTCTGGAACTGGAACTAAGGGTGCAACATTAAGACTTTACTTTGAGAAATTTTTCGATCCTCAACAGAATCTTTCGTTAAATCCTCAGATCGCTTTGAAACCTCTAATAAATGATTTAGATGCTTTATTAAACATTTCAAAACTTACTCAAATGGAAACTCCTACAGTAATTACATAGAATTGAAAGTAAATATTTTTTGATTTTATTTATATGCATTCAGAAAATTTATTTACTAATTATTCTCAAATAGAAAATAATGCTCCTTTGGCAGATAAATTAAGACCAAAGAATTTGGAAGATTTTTTTGGTCAACAACCAATCCTAAATGAGAACTCGCTTTTAAGAAGTGCAATATTAAGTGATAAGATTAGTAATTTTATTTTTTCTGGCCCTCCTGGCGTTGGAAAAACCACTCTAATTGAAATTATTTCCTTTAATACGCGGTCAAAATTAATTAAGTTAAATGCAGTATTATCAAGCGTTAAAGAATTAAGAAAGGAAATCGCTAATGCAAAAGATAGATTAATCAATTCAAAAAGAAAAACAATTTTATTTATCGACGAGGTTCATAGATTTACAGCTGTTCAGCAAGATGCTTTATTACCTTCAATAGAAAATGGAACTATAACTTTTATTGGTGCTACAACTGAAAACCCTTTCTTTGCTGTAAATAAAGCGCTTGTTAGCAGGTCTCGTATTTTTACATTACTTCCTTTGGCAGAAAATGATTTGCAGAAAATAATACAAAAAGTCATTACTCACTATGCAAAACAAAAAGATTCAAAAAAGGTTTATTTAACTCAAGATGCTATAAGTCATTTAATTAAATTTTCTGGCGGAGATGCAAGAACATTAATCAATGCACTAGAGATGGCAATAGAAACAACTGTTGAAAATGATACTAAAGAAATCAACATTAATCTCTCAATAGCAGAGGATGCACTTCAAAAGAAAAATATTGTTTACGATAAAAATGGTCAAAATCATTATGATGTAATAAGTGCTTTTATCAAGTCCATAAGAGGTTCTGATCCAGATGCAACTTTATTCTGGCTTGCGAATATGCTGGAGGCTGGTGAAGATCCTAATTTTATTTTTAGAAGACTACTTATATCTGCCAGTGAAGATATTGGAATAGCTGATCCTAATGCGATAGTAGTTGTACAATCCTGTTGTAATGCTTTTGATAGAGTTGGTTTTCCAGAAGGATTATATTTTTTAACGCAGGCTTCTTTATATTTAGCTATTTCTCCAAAAAGTAATAGTACGAAAAGTATTTTTAAAGCAATTGAAACAATCAAATCTACCAATGCTTTTGATGTTCCACTTCATTTAAAAAATAATTCCAATAGTTATGTCAATCCTCATAATTGTCCAGGTAATTGGATCGCACAAGAATATCTGCCTCAATCTTTAAGAGGTTTAAAAATATGGGAACCAAATAATAATGGTTGGGAAAAAACTCAATATGAGAAACTGCTTAGAAGAAAAGAAAATTAAAAATTTTTCGAACTACAAATAATCTCGGGATTAAAAGAAGTTTTTTCTTCGTATGCTAAAGAGATAGTCCAATTATGGAAGTTAAGCTGTGAATAATTTAAATGTATGTTTTTTTTCTTATGAATTAATTCTTTTGGCTTTTCAAAAAATTGCCAATGGTTAATGTCTTTTGCTAATTTCCCATGATCCCATTTTATAGCCGCTTCAACAGCACACCATTGATTTAATATCATATTTTTTGTTAAATAATTATTGTGGTTTGATTTATTGGTATGAAAAAAATATTTTTCTGCAAATTTTATATGGTTAAAATTTCTATCTGTTCTCTCAATATCAATCCCTATTTTACTTTGATGCCAAACTATAGTTATGGCATCTTTACAATGACTTAAACTTATATTTCCCATGCCAGAGGGTAAGCTTGGAGGCTCTCCAGGCTGAGCATTAATTTGAATTTCTAGGGGATCTAAATCAAAAAGTGTTGAAAGTGATTGTCTCAAATAAGCTCTTGTTTCTAAAAAAATCTTTGATCTTGAATTTGTTAGCTTATTTGCAGTTTTAATTTCTTCTACCGTTGCGATATCTTGCACACCTTTAATCTCATAAAACCAAATTTTTGGTATTTTATATTCATACTCATTTAATAATTTCAATGGCTCTTAAGGTTGGCGACAAAGCACCAGAATTTAAATTAAAAGATTCTTTTGAGAAAGAAGTTTCTCTTAGTGACTTTAAAGGTAAAAGAATAATACTATATTTTTATCCAAAAGATAATACTCCAGGATGTACTAAAGAAGCCTGTAATTTTAAAGAGAATTGGGATTTACTCCAAAAAAATAATATTGTTGTGCTTGGTATTAGTAAAGATAATGCCGCTTCTCATCAGAAGTTTATAGAAAAATTTAATTTACCTTTTATTCTTTTAACTGATCCTGAACCCTATAAAGTATCTTCTGATTATGATAGTTATGGACTAAAGAAATTTATGGGAAAAGAATATATGGGAATGATGAGAAATACATTTTTAATTGATACTGATGGTAATATCGAAAAAATTTACCTAAAGGTAAAAGCAGCAATAATGGCAGATCATATAATTGCAGATCTTGGATTAAATTAACTGTTTGAGAGATAGGTGGTGAATTATCATTCCTTCCATAACTAAATTTGGAGCATTTATTATATTTTTTTTGTTCGCTTCTAGAGATTTTGTTAGGAATTGAGAGTCTCCTCCACATGTTATCAATATATCCTTTTTTGGATTAAATGAATTCTTAATAACACTAGTAAGAGAATTGATTACTCCTTTTAAAATTGCCTCTTCTGTGTTAATCAAAAAATCTTTTGTAGGGATTTCATATTTTTTTGGAACTTTCAGATTTTTTGTATTTTGTTCCATTGATTTTAATTGTGTTAAAAAACCTGGAATAAGTTGCCCGCCAATAATAGATCCATTTGAATTTAATTTTGTTATGGATAATATTGTTCCAAAATCTGCGATTAGTAAATCTTTTTTAAAAGGGTTTTCAATAATTTTTAGAGCTGATAGACAAGCGAGAGCTCTATCTATACCAAAATAATCAGGAAGATTTGATAGCTGAATATCTTTAGTTTTTATTTCATTTTCTTTGTTAAGCAAAAAATTTGGTAGTTTTCCTACAGAAGCCCAAATTAATTGATCAAGATCTATATTATCTGGAACTTTTTCCTCTTTTTTGGTATGAAAGAATTTAGATTGATTTTTAGAATATTTTGCCCAATGAAGCCTACTATTGCCTACTAATAAAAAATTTATATCTAGGACCATTGTTCTATGATCAATTTAATTATTAGTGTGTATTCCACATTCTTGTTTAATCCCTCCAAATCTTGTATCTCTGCCTTTTGTTTCGATACCATCGGGACTGCTTGAATGCCAATCCCCTACAGAAGAATAACCTTTGATAAAAAGAGGATGGGTAGGTAAATTATTCTCTTCCATATAATAAAAAATATCTTTATTTGTCCAATTTAATAGAGGTCTTAAAGAGAGTCTTTGACGAATTATGTCTAGTAATTTCATTTTGTTTCTATTGTCTGTTTGACTTGATCTAACTCCGCTTGCCCAGCAGGAAATATTATATTTTTCTAGACCATTTTCTAAAGGTCTTATTTTTCTCAATTCATGATACTTATCTAAATCACTCTCTTTATTTGTTTCCCAAAGTTTTCCGTATTTGGCCTCCATCCTTGCTGGTGAAAATTCACTTTGCAGAACTTCAACTTCTAAGGATAAATGATCAATAAGCTTTTCAGCGTAATGGTATGTTTCTGGAGGTAGATAACCTGTATCTATCCAAAATATTTTGACTTTTTTGTGTAGATATAATTTACTGACCATATCTAATAGAACTGACGACTGAATACCAAAACTTGTTGTAATAGCAAATTGATTATCAAACTTCTCATAACCCCACGAAATCATTTCTTGAGGGTTCATATCTACTAGCTCTTGATTATGTTTTATCAAGTTAGTTTGAATATCTTTGTGGATTTTTTCAATCATTCTTGAATTTGGTTATGAGTTTAATGTTATTTCGCTTAATTTAAAAATTATTC
>CACASR010000012.1 GCA_902535175.1 uncultured Prochlorococcus sp. | reverse complement strand
TCATAGGTGTCGCAAAAGCTTATACCACAAGAGTAGGTGAAGGACCATTCCCAACTGAATTACAAGGAAGTATTAATGATCAACTCTGTGATAGAGGAAGTGAATTTGGAACCACTACTGGGAGAAGAAGAAGATGTGGGTGGTTTGATGGAGTTATTGGTAAATATGCTGTATCTGTAAATGGTCTTGATTGTTTAGCCGTTACGAAACTTGATGTGTTAGATGAATTAGATGAGATTCAAGTTTGCATTGCATATGATCTTGATGGAGAGGAAATAGACTACTTTCCTACAAATTCAGATGACTTAAAAAAATGTAAGCCAATCTTTAAAAAATTAAAAGGTTGGCAATGTTCAACTGCAGATTGCAGAAAACTATCTGATCTCCCAGAGAATGCTATGAATTATCTAAGATTTTTAGCTGAATTAATGGAGGTTCCAATTGCCATTGTCTCTTTGGGGGCAAATAGAGATCAAACTATAGTAATTGAAGACCCAATACATGGTCCTAAAAGAGCACTGCTAAGGTAATTTAGTTCCAAATTAATGAAGGAATCCTTTAGACATTTTGACGAAAAAAAACTTGATCTCATTGGTCTGGGCAACGCAATAGTAGATATTATTGTAAATATTGAAGATGACTTTCTTGAGATAAATAATCTGGATAAAGGATCGATGAATCTTATTAATTCTGATGAATCTCAGAGATTGTTAGAAAATTGCAAAGTGATCAAACAAATTTCAGGTGGGTCCTCAGCAAATACCGTTGTTTCTTTAGCCGAATTAGGCAATCATGTGCAGTTTATAGGAAGAGTGAAAAATGATCAATTTGGGAATTTCTTTTCTGACGATATAAAAAAAAGTAAAACTATATTTAATACTCCACCAACTATTGAAGGTGCTCCAACAGCTCATTCAATCATTTTGGTTACGCCTGATGCACAAAGAACAATGTGCACTTACCTAGGAGCATCTGTAGAGTTTGAACCAAAAGACATTGACTTTACTATAATTAAGGAAAGTAAATACTTATATTTAGAAGGATATTTATGGGATAGCGAATTCGCTAAAAAAGCTTTTATTAAAGCTGCCCAAATTGCAAAACAATCTAATACAAAAATAATCCTTTCTTTGTCAGATTCATTTTGTGTAGATAGACATCGTGAGAGTTTCTTGGAATTAATTTATGAATATGTAGATATTGTTTTTTGTAATGAGTCCGAGGTGTTAAGTCTATTTAAAAGTGATAAATTAGCAAGCTGCCAAGAAGGCCTATCTTCCTTATGTGAATTAGTCATAGTAACTCGGGGAAGCAATGGTTCTCTGATAGTTAACAAAAATAATGTTGAAATAATTGAGTCAATAACGAAAGGCAAGATTATTGATACTACAGGAGCGGGAGATATCTATGCAGGAGGATTTATCCATGGATTAATAAACAATTATTCCCTCAAAAAATGCGGAGAGATAGCTTCTATTTGTGCTGGGCAAATAATTACGCAATTAGGATCTAGATCGGATATAGATCTTAAAGATTTAATAAAATAGATTGAATTAAATAGTTTTATTCAACCAATCGTAATATTTAATCTCAGCATGGTATTTTTTGTAAATAATTTGAGGGACATCATATGTGGAATTTGTATTTACGAAATCAATTAAACAATCCTTAAATTCTAGTTTACTTTTTATTGTGATTTCAAACTCTTTAGTTTCTTCAATATCATCATCCCACTTATAAATTGAAAAAATTTGCTTTATCGAAACACAAGCTGCAAGTTTATTTTGTATTAGTAATTTAGCTATTCGCAAAGCATTTGCGTTACTTGATTCAGTTGTGATCATAACTAATACTTCCATAATGAATTAAACATCAATATTTTTTAATTATGTGATTTATCAAATTGTGGTATTGATCAAAAGTGTAAGAATAATCATTTTTAACTTTCGGCCTTTTAACCAAAAATAACTTCATTTTACTTCCAGAAACTATACTCTCCCAGTTTTTTTGAGAATAACTTCCTGATTCTCTGCATAAAACATAGTCTATCTCCCAAAAATCACAAAGTTTTTTTTCTAAAATGCTTTTATTATTTTTACTCGGTTCAAGTATCGCTATGTTTGAATTTTTAATACATGATCCAAAAGCTTTTGTTATGCTCTCATAAGTTGGAAGTACCCTTGTAAATACATTTGCTTTACAATTCATATAATAATTAGCTGTATCGTTAAGGAATCTTGATCCTATCGCAAGAAGAATATTCTTTTTCTCAATATCAACGTTATTTATATCCTTTAAATCATCAATATAAAAAAAATTATTAGTGTTATTTATTAGAGATTTCCTCTCAAATAGTAAAAGAGGTGTATTAATCTCTTTACATGCATTATTAAGATTTTTGGAAATTATTACGGCAAACGGATGAGTAGCATCAACAACGCATGTGATTTTATTTTTATTTATGAAATTAATTATTTGATCTTTATTATTTAACTTCCCCGTAATGATATGTAACTTTGGATTCTCAATATAAGCTTGCCCTGCTTTATAAGTTAAAACACTTGCAAAGACTGAATAATTAAGTTCAAGAAGCCTATTAGCTATTACAGGTCCATCCGAAGTTCCTGATAGGATCCAAACATTTTTATAGCAATTTCTTTGATTCTGCATCAGTATGTCTTTAATTAAATAGTAAGTAATGAATCATTGTTTAATTCAGGCAGTCATTAATAGCGCTCCCCAAATGAGGTATACCAAAGAAAGCCAAACTCCAATTGCAGAAATGATTGTTAATTTTAAAGGATTACGTAGTGAAGATCCAATCAGAGCTCTCAAGATCATAGGATGGGGAAATATTGCCCAAGAAATGGTAGATGAACTAAAGGAGGGGCAGAATATTGTTATTGAGGGACGTCTAAAGATGAATTCTGTCACTAGAAAAGACGGAACGAAAGAAAAGCAACCAGAACTAACAGCTTCAAAAATCCATCAAATATCGCCAGTTGATGTTATTAAGTCTGATCAAAAAGAAAATAATGAGTCATTTGAAAAAAAAGAAAGCACTAAAAATTCCAGTTGGGATAGTTCACCTTTAGTTCCTGAAGTAGACGAAATACCTTTTTAAATCAAATATCAACATTATTTTCTTGAACACTTATAATTAACTTGCTTATTTTTCTTTCAAGTGCGGCAAGTTCACTTCTAATTTCTGGCCATTTACCCTTATCAAGATTTTCTAATAGCCATGCTCTATCTTGATCAAGTTTAAAAATTAAATCACCTTGATTTGCAGTATTAGGATCTTGCATAATACTTGTTAGACCATTTACAACACATTCTACTAAATCAAAATGAAGAAATACCTATCGCCTGGAAACTTAATCGTAACCGCTGGGGGTATATTAGCTTTTGTTGGAATGACTGCTTATTTTACAGACTCAGTAAATTTAAGTGTACCTACTTTTTTTTATGGAGTACCTATTTTTTTAATTGGATTAGGTTTAAAGACTTCCGAAATACCTCCTGTAGAGTTGTTTGACAAGACAAATTTTGCGACAAATAAATTCAATAGACCAAAAGAATTAACCGCACTAGTTAAAGATGTTACAAGATGGAGATATGGGATAAAAGCTCATCTTGAATCGTCGTTAGAATCTTTAAATTTGTGGGACGAGGATAATCCCCCTCAACTAAAAGAAATAGAAGAAATTACAAAGGAAGAAAAAAATGGTCTCAGAATGCGTTTCGAATTAAACAGTGTCCCTCTAGAAAAATGGATTGAAAAACAAGAAAGATTAAACAGGTTTTTCGTCAAAGGTCTTGAATCAGAATTTATTATCGATGATAATAAAAAAGAATTTGATTTTATTCTCTTTTATTGAATATAGGGATATATTTGTAAAAACCTAATTTCTCAATTCAATCAAGTTTTAATGAATTTTTATAATGAATGATTCTCAAAGAGTATCAATATTAAGCGAAGCACTCCCATATATACAAAGTTTCTCAGGTAGAAAAATTGTTATCAAGTATGGTGGTTCTGTTATGGAGAATGATAATTTAAAAAATGCTTTTTTTAGAGATATAGCACTTTTATCAACCGTTGGGGTTTGTCCGATAGTAATTCATGGAGGTGGGCCCGAGATCAATAACTGGTTAAAGAAATTAGAAATATCTCCTAAATTCGAAAATGGATTAAGAATTACTGATCAAAAAACAATGGACATTGTCGAGATGGTTCTAATGGGTAGAGTTAACAAACAAATTGTAAAAGGCATTAATAAAACTGGATCCTTAGCTGTGGGAATATCAGGTCTTGATGGGAACTTAATTCAATCTAGAGAACTAGGAGGCGGGAGCCATGGGTTAGTGGGTGAGGTTACAAAAATCAATCCTGAAATATTAGATCCTCTTATTTCTAAGGGATATATCCCTATTATTTCTAGTATTGGATCAACCTTGGAGGGTATTTCCCATAACATCAATGCAGATTTTGTTGCTGGAGAAATTGCTGCTGCAATAAATGCAGAAAAACTTATTCTGCTTACAGATACTCAAGGGATTTTAAAAGAAAAAGATAACAAAAATAGTCTTGTTGAAAAAACGAATCTCAAAGAGGCGAGAGATTTTATTGATAAAAAAATTGTGACTGAAGGTATGATTCCAAAGACAGAATGCTGTATAAGAGCTTTAGCACAAGGAGTAAAAGCAGCTCACATAATTGATGGAAGAATAGAACATTCATTACTTCTTGAAATTTTTACAAATGCTGGAATAGGTACGATGATAGTCGCCTAACCCATGAAAACTTATGAGCAAGTTTTAGAAACAGTAGAATTTGCTTTAGCTAAAGGTGAGTATCATTTTTGTATTGAATTTCTTTTGCCCATAATCGAATCTTTTCCTTTATCAAGCAAAGAGGGAGTAAATTTAAGAACAATCTTAATTACAGCTCTTTGTGGTATCAATAAAAAGGAAGAAGCTAAAAGATTTTGTAAAGAACTTCTAAAATCTTACGATAATAAGACGAGAGAAAATGCAAAATATTTGATGGAAGTTATAGACTCTCCTGACATTAAAAAGCCAGAAAATTGGAATGTACAGTTCGAAAGCGACCCATCATTGAATAAAAAATCTCTTGACTCACTGCGCAAAAAAGGAGAAGTATTAAAGAAAAAAAAATTTATTAATGTAACTGAGACTCCAACTGGTGAAACTAAACCCTTTCAGAAAGGCTTTTCACTGATCATTTTTTTAATACTATTATTATTAATTCCACTTTTAAGTGGCTGCGTTAAAGTTGAGGATACCCTTGATCTAAGTGAACTTGATTCAATAACCAATAATTTAGTGATAGATAGTAAATACATAAATAAATTTCCTTGGCAATTAAAATTTGAAGAGAAGATGAAAGATATTTTTCCTGACGCAGAAATTGTACAAGACGAATCAACCTTTTCTTTGAAACATAAAAATCTCAATTTAGAAGATACAAAGCAAGTTCTTAAAATCACCCAAAATACTGCTGGAGAGTTAGCGGGAGAATCAACAAATATAGAAATTAATACTACTCAAAAAAACTTCATTTTTTTTAAAAAATACTTTTACAGATTAGATTTGGATCTAAATTCTATCCAAGGTATTGATAATTTAGAACTCATTTTCAAAATTATTCACCCTAATAAAGCTACCCTTAATGATAAAAATAATTCAAATGTAGAAATCACAAAAAATCTAATCACTTGGAATTTAAATCAAGGTCAGATAAATAGTCTTGAATTTTCTTTCTGGAGCCTCAACAAACTTTTGATTGGAATACCTATTCTTTTAATAATAATAATATTGGCTTATTTGTTAAGATTATATAGATTTAAATTAGGTTCAGATTTACCTCAACTTCCATCAAAGTAATTACAATTCTGCTGGATTAACATCTATTGTTAAAAAAACATTTTTTGGAATAAGTTTCCATAATATTGATCTATCAGGTAAAGGTATCTTTGTTTCTTCAGGACCATATATTAATATCTGCCATCTAAATTTTTTACCTACTTTAGCAATTAAACTAGGCGCAGGACCAATTAATTTCCAGTTTTTTCCATCACAAAAATTGAGTAGATATTTTGCTAATTTTATTGCAATTGACTCAGTTAATTCATAATTCTCACCTGATAACTTTAGAAGACAAATCGTACAAAATGGAAATAAATTAGAATCTTGTCTCAATTTCGAGTTTTCAGTTAAGAATCTTTCATAATCTCTTTTCTGAAGATACGAAATTACCGGGTGGTTAGGTTTATATGTTTGAAAAATTACTTTTCCTTTCTTTTGAGCCCTGCCTGCCCTACCTGCTAATTGCAAAAACAATTGTAATGATTTTTCTTCTGCCGAAATGTCTGGGCGATGAAGTAACCCATCTGCTGCAATAACAACTGAAAGAGTGATATTGGGGATGTCAATCCCTTTTGCCAACATTTGAGTTCCCACAAGAATATCAGCTTCACCTTTAGAAAACTTTGAAAGAATATCTCTATGACCATCTTTCCCTGAGGTTGTATCTCTATCAAAGCGAAGTACTCTTAAGTCAGGAAATTCTTGATTTAAAAACTCTATTACCCTTTGTGTACCTATTCCAAAAGGTTTAAAGGCAGTTGAATGACAATCTGGGCAACGATTGATCAATCTTGATTTATGATCACACCAATGGCAGCTTAACCATTTTTTCCCTTGTGAACCGAGATGCACGGATAAAGGGACGTCACAGTTAGGGCAATTTATTAAATATCCGCAATTTCTACAACTTAAAAACCCACTGTGTCCCCTCCTAGGGATCAAAATTATTGCCTGCTCTTTTTTTGAGCGTAGTTGAGGCAGCAATTGTAATAATTCATTGGAAAAAATTTTCATATTTCCTTTCTTGAACTCATCCCGCATATCAATAATTCTTATTTCAGGAATCTCATTTCTAGATATCCTCTGAATCATTCTTACCAATTTAAAGTTCTCTTCAAAAATACACTTTTTCCAAGTCTTCATTGATGGGGTCGCACTCCCAAAAATTAACTTTGCAGAATTCCTTTTTGCTATTTCAATAGCAATTTCTCTTGCGTCATAACAAGGCATAGGACTATCTTGTTTATAAGAAACATCATGTTCCTCATCCATGATTATTAATCCTAGATTTTTCATTGGAAGAAAAACTGCGGACCTTGTTCCTATTACTATTAAAGGTTCATTGGCATTATTAATTCTCTTCCAAACCACAGTTCTATGATTGGGAGAACAGTTACTATGATATTCGTAAACGACATTATTAAATCGCCGACTAAACCTATCAATAAGTTGTGGGATTAGTCCAATTTCTGGGGCTAGTATCAAACAACTTTTTTTCTTAAGAAGTTGATCTTCAGCAATTCTCATATAAACTTCTGTTTTACCTGAACCTGTTTCGCCCCATAGAAGTAAAACATCTCCTGGTTTCATTGTTTGAAATTCTTGAAATGCAATTTTTTGCTCATTTGTAAGATTTGGTTTTTTAATTGCAATATGATCATTTAATGAGGAATTCAATTTAGTATTTATATTTTTTTTTCTTTTAGATTTAACAAGCAAATTTTTACTGACCATTGAATTAATTAGAGTGTAATTGAACCCAGACTTTACTAATTCACTTTGCCAATTTCCTTTTTCAGATAAAGTATTCATTAAAGAAAACTCTTTTTTTGTTAATCCATTTTTCTCAATATCAAATTCTTTTTTAGTTTCAATCCATATTTGATCTTTTATACCTTTAGAAAAGTTCTTATATTTACCAATCCAGCCAGGAGGAAATGCAGTTTTAAACATTTTTAAATTACTAACCATATAAAAAGAGGCTAGGGACTCTATACATTCTCTCCAAGAGTCATCAATTATTTTTTTTTGCAAAATACTTTCAACAAACAAATATCTTATGTTTTTTCTTCCAGTAATATTTGCTTCATCATTATTAATTGTCGAAAAGTTTTTTTTGGAGATAACCAACCCATTCAATAATCTCCCTCTTAGTCTCACACTTACAATATCTCCAACTTCTGCCCCAAGATTATTTCCATCTAAATAGTAAAAGCTTTCATTACTACTTCCTATATCAAGCAAAATTTCCAATTTGTTGGAGATATTTAATAATGGATTACTTGCCGGCTTCAAAACTTTTTCTTAGTATTGGATTGTTGAACATTCCACAAAGTGTTTTTTGCACATTGTAAGTATCCTGCTCTTAAGGGAGACATGAAGCTTTGATCATTGACTGAAAATTCAAAAAATGATCTGCCTGTCTGAGAAATCCCAAGACATTTTACTTTAGGTAATCTATAGCACTATTTAAATTTTTCAACAATTTAGAAAACTTTTCTTATTCTCATTTTGTGAAAAAGTTTTTTAAACATTAAAGGGAACTTTACTACTAAATGTTCAAATTAGCCCTAAATAAAATTTTATCTAGTTAAATTCACCGTAGAAAGGAGTCAGTTATGTGTCCAGTCGCAGCAGAATCAAAGAATTCCAAGCCTAGTTCAAAAAAAAAGATTAATAAAAAAATTAATACAAATTTAGAAACAGTAGTTGAAGATAGTAATGAAAATAGTCAAAATTTACAGAAAACTTCTGAGTTAAACGAAAGCAGTATTGAAAATAATAATGAATTTAGTGATTCTGAAGAAGAAGAAAAAGGGCTCGGAAATGTAAAGCTTGGGCCAAAAGGTATCTACACTGAAGATTCAATAAGAGTTTATCTACAGGAAATTGGAAGAATAAGACTTTTAAGGCCAGACGAAGAAATTGAGCTTGCAAGAAAAATTGCTGATTTACTCCAATTAGAAGAGCTGGCAACTCAATATGAGTCAGAAAAAGGACATTTCCCATCTGTTAGAGAATGGGCCGAGTTAATAGATATGCCTCTTCCCAAATTTAGAAGAAGACTTCTCTTAGGTAGGAGAGCTAAAGAAAAAATGGTTCAATCAAATTTAAGATTAGTTGTTTCCATTGCTAAAAAATATATGAATAGAGGCTTATCATTTCAAGATTTAATCCAAGAAGGAAGCTTGGGTCTAATTAGGGCTGCGGAAAAATTTGACCATGAAAAAGGTTATAAGTTTTCTACATATGCAACTTGGTGGATTCGCCAAGCCATTACAAGAGCAATTGCGGATCAAAGTAGAACTATTAGATTGCCAGTTCACTTATACGAGACAATCTCCAGAATTAAAAAAACAACAAAAGTTCTTAGCCAAGAATTTGGCAGAAAACCTAGTGAAGAAGAAATCGCTGAGAGTATGGAAATGACAATTGAAAAATTAAGATTTATAGCTAAAAGTGCGCAACTTCCTATATCTTTAGAAACTCCAATAGGAAAAGAAGAAGACTCAAGACTCGGAGACTTCATAGAGGCTGACATAGAAAATCCAGAGCAAGATGTTTCTAAAACTTTATTAAGAGAAGATTTGGAAGGGGTTTTAGCCACTCTTAGTCCAAGAGAAAGAGATGTTCTCAGATTGAGATATGGAATTGATGATGGAAGAATGAAAACTCTTGAAGAAATTGGCCAAATTTTTGATGTGACGAGAGAAAGAATTAGACAAATAGAGGCAAAAGCCCTTAGAAAACTTAGACATCCAAACCGAAATGGTGTTTTAAAAGAATATATAAAATAAAAAAAGTTAAGTATAGTATTTTGCTTTAAAAACTTGCAAAAGAATAGCTTAAAATATATTTAACTTTATTTTTAATTCAAACTCAAGATAATATTTAATGACTAATTTTAAGCTGAAAATAGCTAGTAGAAGAAGTAAACTAGCAATGGTTCAAACTTTATGGGTTAAAGATCAACTAGAAAGGAATATTTCCAATTTAGAGGTATCTATAGAAGCTATGGCAACTCAAGGTGACAAAATCCTGGATGTAGCCTTAGCAAAAATAGGAGACAAAGGCTTATTTACAAAAGAACTTGAAGCACAAATGCTCGTAGGCCATGCAGATATAGCAGTTCATTCTCTGAAAGATTTACCAACCAATTTACCAAATGGTCTTGAATTAGGATGCATTACAAAAAGGGAAGATCCTGCAGATGCTTTAGTAGTGAGCAAAAAAAATGACTGTTATAAATTAGAAACCTTACCTGAAGGTTCGATTGTTGGAACAAGCTCTCTAAGAAGACTGGCACAATTAAGAAATAAGTACCCACATCTTGTTTTCAAAGATATCAGGGGAAATGTTATTACAAGAATTGAAAAATTAGATGCAGGAGAATTTGATTGTATAATTCTTGCGGCCGCTGGTTTAAAGAGATTAGGCTTTGAATCAAGAATTCACCAGATTATCCCAAGTGAAATTTCCCTTCATGCCGTTGGCCAAGGAGCCCTAGGCATTGAATGTAAATCTGATGATAAAAAAGTTTTAGAAATTATAAATATCTTAGAAGATAAACCCACCAGTCAAAGATGTCTAGCAGAAAGGGCTTTTTTAAGAGAACTAGAAGGTGGATGCCAAGTCCCAATAGGTGTTAATAGTAATATTGATAATGAACAACTTTACTTAACTGGTATGGTAGCATCTCTTGATGGAGAAAAGCTTATTAAAGATCAATATATTGGCAATATTAATGATCCCGAAGAAGTTGGCAAACAACTAGCTAAAAAATTAAAGCAGCAAGGTGCCGAAGAAATACTAAGCGAAATATTTGAAAAATATAGGGAAAAATAAACTTAGTTAATTTACTAATTTAGGATCAATTTCTTTTTTGTATCTCTCTTCACAATCTTTAATCACTTTAACAGCTTCTTCTATCCCAAAAAAACCATTGACAGTACATGTTCCTGGTTTTTTTAGATCTTTGTAGTGCTCCCAATAATACTTTGTCTCTTTTAACCAATGATCTCCAAAATCTTCATAACTTGAGATATGATCCATTCTTTTATCATCTGCGAGAACCGCTATTACCTTATCATCGACCTCTCCACCATCATCAAATTTCATCACCCCAATAATCCGTGCTTCCACAATAGATCCAGGTATCAATGGCTCAGTTACACCAACAATTTCTACATCAAGTGGGTCTCCATCTTCATCCCATGTCCTTGGAATACATCCATAAGCAAAAGGATACGCAAGTGATGAATAACCTACCCTATCAAGTTTAAGATGGCCCGTTTCTGTAATTAATTCATATTTATTTATGGTATTAGAGTTCAATTCAACAATGGTGTTTATTATTGTATTTGAGCTATCAGTGAAAGCATTTAGTATGTGCAATAAATTTGGGGTAACCCTGCTTGGGGGCTGATTTAGATTTGCCATCAAGAAATTATTTTTGTTTATCTTACATCCTCACACCTAACCAAATTCTTTAAAAGTAACGTTTCAGCAAAAATCATTTATTTTAGACCTTAAATGATTAATAAAATAGTTTGGCGTTAGTTCTTCATTAGTTACAGCTCTTACCAACTCCATACAATTAACTGATCTGCCATATTTATGTATATTATTTTTTAACCAAAAGATGATCTTTTGATATTCACCGTTTTCAATTAAGTTGTCAATCAAACCTATGTCTCTTTCCATTTGAGAAGATATTTGCGCACTAATAACATGTCCTAACAAATATGAGGGGAAATATCCAAACGCCCCTTCACTCCAATGAACATCTTGAAGACAACCTTCTGAATCATTAGATGGTTTAATTCCTAAGAGTTCATTATATCTTTTGTTCCATTCTGTTGGAATATCTTCAGCAGGTAACCCTCTTTCAATTAAATCTATTTCAAGTTCGGTTCTTATTAATATGTGTAAGCCATAAGTCAATTCATCCGCTTCAACCCTATTTAATCCTGCTTCCAAATGATTAATAGATTTCCATAGTTCTAAATAATTATTGAGAGAACATCCAGCCGAAACAAATTGTTTAAAAAATCTTTTTGAAAAAGATTCGGATTTAACTATTCTATTTTCCCAAAATAAAGATTGACTTTCATGAATACCCATAGAGGTTGCTTGACCTAAAGGCCAAGCAAACCATTGATGACTTTGAGATGGCAAACCCTGCTCATAAATAGAATGCCCCCACTCATGCGCAGTTGCTAAAAAACTTGATAATGGTTCACCTTCAACAATTCTTGTAGTGATCCTAAAATCATTCGGTCCTAATGTAATCGAGAAAGGATGGGGAGATTGTCCAACAACAACGAGATCTCTATCTCTTCCAAATTCGTCAAGTAATTTAGAACATAAATTTTTTTGAGATTCTGGACTTAAATCCCAATGATTTTTTTGGGACTTGTTAATTCCTCTAATCAAGCCGGGGATGGTTTCTTTCAAAGGTTGAAAAATTTTATTCAACCATTTCAAATTTAATTCAGGCTCAAAGGGTTGGGCTAATGTCTCCCAAGGTGAACATTGAATAGATATTTGTTTTGCCTCTTCAATCCGCAGTTTTACTAATTCTTGAAAGAAAGGAAGAAAAATTTTAAAGTCTGATTTTTCCTTAGCCTCTTGCCAGCTTTCATACCCTTTAGATTTTGCCTTTGCTAGAGACTCAACTAATTTAGGATCTAAATTTCTTTCTCTATTTAATTCCTTTAGTAAAAGACTAATATTCCTTTCTTTATCTTTTATGGAAAGTTGATTATCGGAATTTCGTTCAATATCTGCTAATTCATTTTTAGCAGACTGTATCAAATTAGAAAATGCCTCGGAAGAATTTCTTTCATGCAGTACTTTTGCAATATAAGTAAGTTGTTCAGATCTCCAAGAAGCACCTTTCTTTGGCATTCCAGTATTCTGATCCCAATAAAGTGTATTTTGGATTGAACCTAATATTTGTGTTTCTTTAAGGTAAGCACCCAGCTTATCCCAATGAGTTTCAGCCAAAGATTTAAATGGAAATTAAATTTATCTTAAGATAAAAATTTTAATGTCTGCAGTAAAACATGCATCTTTATCCATAATAGGATATTGATTAATTAAGTTTTAACTTATATGGAACAAATATTTTCAAAATTAAAATTTATAACCCATGGCGAGGGTTTTATTGATATCACGTATGATTTAAATTTATGTGTTGAAAAAAATAATTTTCACTCCGGAATTTTAAATTTAACTTCACTTCATACAAGTTGCAGTTTAACTATTAATGAAAACGCAGATCCAAATGTACTGAGGGACCTAAAAAAGTATATGCAATCGATAGTTCCTTATGATTCCTACTTAACCTTATCAAAAAATAGAGAAGAAATATCCTATAAACATTATCAAGAAGGGGCTGACGATATGCCAGCACATATTAAAACATCACTAACAAACACTTGTTTATCTTTGAGTTTTCAAGACGGAAAAATTATGCTTGGCACATGGCAAGCAGTTTATCTATGGGAACATCGATTTGATCAAAAGGAAAGAATCATAAATGTACATATAATTGGTGAGAAAAAGTAAGCTATTTATAATGTAATAAGTCAGATTTCTTATTTAATGGAACCTTACATTTTGCAAGATGAAGAATTGAATGAATTAGTTGTCAAAATACCTGGCTGGGAAATTAATTCTAAACAAATCCAAAGAGAATTTAACTTCGCTAATTTTATTGAAGCCTTTGCTTTTATGACTAAGGTTGCATTAATCTGTGAAAAATATAATCATCATCCTAACTGGGAGAATGTTTATGCAAAAGTAATAATTAAATTAAATACACATGATTTAGGAGGTATTACGAATCTGGATCAAACATTAGCTTCGGAAATCAACAAAATTTTCGATCAATAAAAATATAAACTTGTTTTCAACTATTCAAAATGTCTAAAAATTTATTGCCAGTTACTATTATTAGTGGATTTTTAGGTTCTGGCAAAACTACACTTCTGAATCATATTTTAAAAAATCAAGTTGGTATTAAAACAGCTGTTTTAGTAAACGAATTTGGAGAGATTGGAATAGATAATGACTTAATAATAGAAGGCTCAGAAGATATGATCGAATTAAATAATGGATGTATATGTTGCTCTATCAATGGCGAATTATTAAATACCGTATCCAAAGTTTTAGAAAGAGCTGAAAAATTAGACTATTTGATTGTTGAAACAACTGGATTAGCAGATCCATTACCAGTAGCCATGACTTTTGCGGCTGGTGATCTTAGAGAAAAAGTAAGATTAGATTCGATAATCACTGTCATTGATGGAGAAAATTTTGATTTTGAAATTAATAATACAAGTGTCGCCTATTCGCAAATTTTATACGGAGATATCCTTCTTCTAAATAAATCTGATTTAGTAAATGAACAACAATTAAAGAAAATAGAAGAGTTTATAAATAAAATAAAAAAAGAACCAAGGATCTTGAGATCTACCAATAGTGAAGTTGCATTACATACAATAATGAGCGTGGGTCTATTTGAGACAGATACTTTTGAATTCGAGAAAAATAAAAAAAATATAGAACAAAATTACAACGATCACTCTTCTCATTCCCACGATCACTCTTCTCATTCCCACGATCACTCTTCTCATTCCCACGATCACTCTTCTCATTCCCACGATTTGATCAATAATATTGAGGGTTTTACCTCAGTTTCATATGAGACATTTGAACCATTTTCTTTAAGAAAGTTTCAATATTTCTTAGATAATCAAATCTCACAAAATGTATTTAGAGCAAAAGGAATATTATGGTTTATGGAAAGTGATAGAAAACACATTTTTCACCTATCTGGAAAGCGGTTTTCTCTAGATGATGAGGAATGGACAAAAGAAAAATCTAATAAGATAGTATTAATTGGGAAAAACTTAGATCACCAAACTATTAAAAATCAACTGTCATCATGTAGATTTAATTCAGATTAGAGTTCATATTAGGATTTAATTAATTTTTGAAAATACGCATTAAAGGGTTTAAAAAAACATTAACAGAATTAAATTTTCTTTATTTCACTTCGTTTATTGTTGCACTCTTAGTTATCATTCCAATTTCAAATTTTCTTCTTGAAGGAGTTCAATATGTTGTAAGTGGAAATTTTTCATTAGGTATTGCTGGAGGAGAAGAGGTATTAGAGACTTTAAAAGTTTTAGTACTGACAAGTTTTTTTGGAGGAGGATTAGGCACTTTGAATGGATGGTTACTTTCAAATTGTGATTTTAAGTTCAGAAGAGTTCTCCGAATTTGTCAGCTAGTTCCACTAGCTGCCCCAGCATATCTTATGACAGCTGTTTTGCAGGATTTGGGAAGTATTTTTGGGTATCAAGTAACAGGTTTATGGTGGGGGGTATTAATACTTTCAATTTCTACTTATCCATATGTATTTATTCTTGCTAACGAAAGTTTTAATAAATTTGGAGTCAATCAAATCAATGCTAGTAGAGGATTAGGAGTTGGGCCGTGGAGGAGCTTCTTTAAAATCGCTTTTCCAATGGCGTTACCAGCACTAATTACTGGGATAAGTTTAATGTGTATGGAAGTAATGAATGAGTTAGGTACATTTGCATTATTAAATATTCCAAGTATTTCTACAGGCATAGCCGAAAATTGGATAATTGAGGGTAATCCAAAAAGTGCTATTGGATTATCTTTGGTAGCCTTATTAATAATTTTCACTTTAATTATTTTTGAAAAATTCTCGAGAAGAAAATCAAAGCGGTGGAGTGAAAATCCTGCATCAAAGGATTCTCAAGGTTGGGAATTAAAAAAAACCAGAGCTTTTTTAGCTATAACAATATCTTTATTTCCTCCAATTTTCTCTTTTGGAATTCCATGTTTTTGGGTTCTACTCAATATCGATCAAATTCAAAAAGGGTTATCTATAGAATTACTTACCCTATCATTTAGAACCATAAGTCTAGGATTTTTTACTGCATTAATAACGATGCTATTCTCTCTAATAATTTCCTTAACCAGACGCCCAAATAAAAGCTTATTACTTGGAATAATAACAAACCTTGCGGGAATAGGTTACGCTATTCCAGGCACTGTATTAGCTTTATCTTTAATAAGCATTTCTTCTTCAAGATTTAATTTTATTGCTATTTGCTTACTTATTTGGGGTTATCTTGTCAGATTTCTAACTATTTCAAAGGGATCTATTGATTCAAGTCTTGAGAGAATCTCTCCTAGTCTTGATGAAGCAGCACTTGGACTAGGAGAGAATTGGCTGGGTATCATCAAAAGAATTCATCTACCTCTTCTCCAGGGACCAATATTCGTAGGCTCACTTTTAGTTTTTGTGGACACGATAAAAGAATTACCAATAACCTTTATTTTAAGACCATTCGATTTTGATACATTATCTGTGAGAATATATCAATATGCTGGAGATGAAAGAATGGTAGAAGCAATATTACCAGCCATTCTTATTATGACTTTAGGCCTTATCGCTTCAATGACATTAATACCAAGTTTAGAGAAAAAAAACTAAATTCTTTTGGATAGTTTTTTTATTAAAAAAGGTAAGCTTAAGAACAAATCTGCCGAGGTTGATATAACCCTAAAATAAATTAAGCAAATGAGAATTATATTTTGTGGAATACTTTTGCCAACAAAAAAAAGGAAGCAGGCCTCAAAAACACCTACTCCTCCAGGAGCTGTTGGGACGACCAATCCTAAAGACCATGACAATGAAAAGATTACTAATAAGAATATGCTATTAAGAGTATTAGTTATATAAAAAGTATTTAAGCAAATATAAAAACTAATAAATTTAGATAAAACAAACCCAATTTCAAGTATTAAAGCTCTAGTAGGGAAAAAAGAAATTATATTTATTCTCTCGTCAAATTGATCTTTTGAATTTGGAAGTCTCAAAACCTCAAATACTTTTCCTTTAAGAGACCCTATTCTTTTTAATACAAGATAAATTAATTTCCTGTTTAAAAATACTAAAGGAAAAATTAAAAAAAAATAAATTGGTGAAAAAATTAATCCCAGCGATGCCAATAGAAAAGATCCACTCAACATAAAATAAGGTTCTACAAGAGTCGAATACAAAGCAATCTGAGGATTACTTATTTTTTTTATAAAATTAAATCTTTCTACAAAATGCCAAATTCCTCCTGGTACGTATTTAAGAATATTGGTTAAAACATAAAAAGAGACTAGATTATTACTTTTAAATTCTTTCCCGAACCATTTAACAATATATTTCCATGCATAAGCGTTTAGGTAAATACTTAAAACACAAAATAAAAATGATAAAGATAGATTTATTCCATTTCTTTCTAAATTGATATCAAAAGAAATTTGATCAAGATTATAAAAAAAATAAATGCAAAAATATAATAAGCTTGAAATAAAGAAAATACTCTTTAAACCACCCAAATTAATTTTTTTAAGGAGTTTGAAATATGGTTTATTACTTGTATTATATCTCATTTCCAGTTTTCAAATGCTTTAAATTTCTTACTTGACTCTTTTATTATTTTTCTTATTTCATAAGTTGATATTTTATGCTTTAATTTTAATCTCAAAACTTCATCATTTTCTGGTTTCATATTTATTGAACCATCGGGTTTCAAAGTTTGTTTAACTTTTATATTTCCAAAAGTCGTTAAACATTCTCCTCTGCGTCTAAGCAATATCCACCTAGATTGAGTCCTTTCACGAACCCCAATAGTGCTGGAATAATCAAACCATAATCGCCTAAAAATTTCTTTTTTCTCTATTGGCAAGATTGCTTGAATAGCAAATCCAATTCTATTTTTTTTCATATTGATAGCTTGATAGGAAACGTCGTAAGCCCCTTCAATTCTCAGTTTCTCCACAAAATTAGATATGTCTTCGGGAGTTTGATCATCAATCCATGCTTCTTGAATAGATATCTCTTCACACTTTGGACTAATTAGTTCATTATCGTTAATAGAAGAATCCTCAAATGAAGTAATTTTATAAACTCTTACCAAATTAGGGAATGGAAATTTTAAGTTACCTATACCTACTCCATAAGAGTTAATGGAAAATTTTAAAGGAGGTTCTAGGTAGTCGACTAAATTAGCGAGCAAAGCAATACCTGTTGGTGTAGAGAGCTCACCCTCTATTGAGTCACGGTTAGATAAAACCTTAATATTTTTTTGTCTTATTAGCTCTATTACAGCTGGAGGTGGTACGGATAATTTTCCGTGCGCTGTTTGAACAAAACCTTTACCCAACATTGGTTCATTACAATAAACCCTCTTTGGATTTAAGTAATTTAATGCAGCACATACCCCAATGATATCCACCAATGAATCTATAGCTCCAATCTCATGAAAATGAACATCATCAGATTTAATGCCATGAACTTTTCCTTCCGCAATTGCTAAAGATTCAAATACTTCATAAATTATTTTTTTTAATTTATCTTCTAAGTGGCCATTCAAAATAAGTTCCTTAATATTTCTCCAAGTTCTTTTGCTAGAACTAAAATCAATATTCTCAACCTTTACCTTGACACCTCGGATTGAACAACTTTTTGATTCCTTAAAGTCTAGTTGATACAAATCCTTTAACCCAAGATCAATAAGTGGCTGTTCAATAACTTTTTTAGGCACCCCTAAATCATAAAAAGCTCCTAACAACATATCTCCAGAGATACCAGGAGAACATTCAATTAAAAAATCATCCATAAATCAAAGATTTCTTGACTGATAAAATTGCGGTAGAAATCAACTTTTCATTTTAGTTATTTTTAGAAAGATTTTTTTCAATCACTTCGTAATTTATTAATTTCAAAGAATTTCCATCTCTGTTGATATCTAAACTTACAAAGCTATGCAGAAGTTCAAGAGAAAGCTCTCCTTTAATAACTAATTTAAAATTTTTATTTTTAAAATTTTTTGACTTTATAGCAGGACTAATTTTAATAACAATTTCTTTCTTTTGAGTGTTGACAAAAACTAATTCTCCTCTGACAGAAAAATAATTGTCCTTTAGATTTAATTCTTCTAATAATTTTGAGAAGTTAGTTTTTGAGGAATCATTAGGGAAATCATTCAGTTGATATGGATCCCAAATGCCTGCAACCTGTAAATGCAAGTTTTGAGTATTTTTATTCTTTGGATAAACAATCCAATAGTAATTTTTCTTTAAATCAATATGCTTTTTTAAAAGCGATAATGCTTTGCCGAGTACTACTGTTTCAATTTTTTCGTCTTTATTGTCGATTAAAAAGCCTCTATTTATTTGCTCACTACTAAGTGGAATAAATTTACCATTAACAATACCGATTGCTCTATGCTGTAATTGGTTAGTAACTTTTGGGATAGGGTTTTTTAACATATTCAAAATTTGAAAATAACAATTTATCGTATTAAATTTCTTAATTTTCCTCCAAACTATTAAAAGACTTTAACGCATCGTCAATTGCATCAGAAGGATCAGTCGCATCATTCAAACTATTTTGTCTCCGAATCATTTCCACAAGTTCAAAAGGATTAGATGGAAGAAATGAACTATCATCTTCTGTTTTAGTTGAGGTATCAATTTCTAATTCTTCAAATAAATATTCAGCATTAAGGTAATCACCTTTCAAAGAAAATAATAAAGTAAAAAAAATTACAAAAGTTATCGGTCTAAGCAGGCTTTTGCAAAAATAATTTTTCATTTTATTTAATTTCAAAATTCTTAAACACCAAAAAATTTCTGCTAATTTAATTTTACATAATATGGTAGAAATTTGTTAATAGCAACTTGGAATGTTAACTCTATAAGAACCAGACTTTCACAAATAATAGATTGGATTAATAAAGCCAATCCAGATATTCTGTGTTTACAGGAAACAAAAGTGATGGATAATAGTTTCCCTATTGAACCTTTTGAAAAGTTAGGATACACAGTAGAGGTCTACGGGCAAAAATCATACAATGGTGTAGCTATTATTTCTAAAATAAAGCCGGAAAATGTCAAAAAAGGATTTTACGGTTGTGCCGACTTTGATCAGAATATCGAAATTTTCCTAGATCAAAAAAGATTGATTTCTGCTGATATTAATGGCATTAAAATCATAAATGTTTACGTGCCAAACGGATCTTCTCTAGAGTCTAGTAAGTTCGAATACAAAATTAATTGGTTAAATTGTTTATCCACATTTTTGGATGACCAAGAAAAAAAAGGAGAGTTAATTTGTCTTATGGGTGATTTTAATGTTGCTCCGTCTAACTTGGATATTCATGATCCAAAGAAATATGAAGGAGGAATAATGGCATCTGATATAGAGAGAAATGCACTAAATAATGTTCTAAAAAAAAGATTAATAGATTCGTTCAGGATTTTTGAACAAAATACTGGCCATTGGAGTTGGTGGGATTACCGTAATAATTCATTTGAATTAAATAAAGGTTGGAGAATTGACCATATTTATATCAGCAAAGAACTGTCATCAAAACTAAAAAGTTCTGTCATAGACAGCTCGCCTAGGGGTAATTTGCGTCCAAGTGATCATGCCCCAGTAATGATAGATCTTAACTTAAACGACTTAAATGAAGAATTTTTTGAGGATGAAGATAATTTCTTCGAAATATAAATAAAATAAATTGAATTTCTTTAATGCCTGAAAACGCTTATTAATAAAGAGTTATCTAAATTAGAATTGTTTTTTATAATGATTTCTTTAAAATTAATAATTTACAATCCAAACTATCGCAATAAAAATATCATAATGTAGAATTTCAATTTGATTGACAAAATTTTTACTTATTTCTAATTTAGAACATGACAAAATTTTTCTTAAAACATCATTTAGCTAAATTGTGACTGACATATTAAATTACACAAAATCTGAAGAAGTTTTCTCTGCAGCCCAACAACTAATGCCGGGAGGGGTCAGCTCTCCAGTAAGAGCTTTTAAGTCTGTAGGTGGTCAGCCAATTGTTTTTGATAGAGTTAAAGGTCCTTTTGCTTGGGATATTGATGGAAATAGATATATAGATTATATAGGAAGCTGGGGGCCGGCTATTTGTGGGCATGCTCACCCTGAAGTTACAACGGCATTACAAGAAGCAATTGAGAAAGGCACAAGCTTTGGTGCTCCATGCGTTCTAGAGAACAAACTTGCTGAAATGGTAATAGATGCAGTCCCATCTGTAGAAATGGTTAGATTTGTTAATAGTGGAACTGAAGCATGCATGGCTGTTTTGAGACTCATGCGAGCATTTACTGGTAGAGATAAAGTTATTAAATTTGACGGTTGCTATCACGGTCACGCAGATATGTTTTTAGTGAAAGCAGGATCTGGTGTAGCCACTTTGGGTTTACCAGATTCTCCAGGTGTACCACGCTCAACAACTGCCAACACACTTACTGCACCCTACAATGACCTTGAAGCAGTAAAAAAATTATTTTCTGAAAATCCTGATGCCATTTCAGGGGTTATACTCGAGCCTATCGTTGGTAATGCTGGATTTATCACTCCAGAACCTGGATTCTTGGAAGGATTAAGAGAATTGACCACTGAGAATGGATCCTTATTAGTTTTTGACGAAGTAATGACTGGATTCAGGATAAGTTATGGAGGTGCTCAAGAAAAGTTTGGAGTTACTCCTGATCTAACCACCCTTGGGAAAGTAATTGGTGGAGGCCTACCTGTTGGAGCTTATGGAGGCAAGAAAGAAATAATGTCAATGGTAGCGCCTTCAGGACCGGTATACCAAGCAGGCACTTTAAGCGGTAATCCTCTCGCGATGACTGCTGGAATAAAAACTCTTGAACTGCTCAAACAAGAGGGTACATACGATAAACTTGATTTAACAACTTCTAGATTAATTGAAGGGATAATTCAATCTGCAGAAAATAACGGTATCGCTATCAACGGTGGGAGTGTTAGTGCTATGTTTGGATTTTTCTTATGTGATGGGCCAGTTAGGAACTTTGATGAAGCCAAAACAAATGATGCCGAACTTTTTGGTAAGTTACATAGAGAAATGCTACGAAGAGGAATTTATCTAGCGCCAAGTCCCTTCGAAGCTGGTTTCACATCACTAGCTCACAGCGAAGAAGAAATTGATAAAACTATCGAGGCTTTTGACGAATCTTTCAATGCAATAAAAAAATAATCATTTACTTGTCTTTTTTAAAGAAAAATAAGTAAATGATTAAAACTTTAGAAAGATTATTACTAAATAATTATCTTCTACCACCAACTATTACTGGGGGGGAGCCACCTTCTGATCCTGGCAAGCCAGGAACAACCTGTGTACTGCCATCCCATTTGTCGAGGAATAATTTGAAAAGTACTTGATCGTCGAGACTTCTATTTAAAGTCTCATATCTAAGAGCCTCTTGTTCTGCAATTTCAACCTCTGTCTTTGCTCTTAGTAATTGCTGACCAGCTATTTGTTTTTGTTCAATCGCAGCTCTATATTCTTCTGCGATCTCTAGTCCTGTAAGATCTAAACTTTTAACATCTACATAATCGAATGAATTTAGTTCTTGTGCAACGGTATCACCTACTTTCTCTGAAATTACTGCGAATTCAGTAGCAATTGTTTCTAGCTCATATTGAGAAAATACTGATTTTAGAGCCTTCAGCAAAGATGGCTGAACAATTTTCTGATAAACATCGCTATTTCTGCTTGCAATTGTTGCAAAAATCCTTCCTGCTTCGTTAGGCTTTACTGAATACTTAACAGTAGCTGTAGCCCTAATAACTTGAAGATCTTTAGTTAAAGTTTCAAATTTTTCGGGCTGAACTTGAGTTTTTATATCAAATGGATATACAGACTGAATAAATGGAAGTTTAAAGTTTAAGCCAGCTCTCCTAGAGGGGCCGCTTACCTTACCTAGTGTCGTGACAACTGCAACTTGTCCAGAAGGTACAACAAATAGAGATTGTGTGAGCAAAAGAAAGCCTGTGAAAGACAATACAATCAGTAATGTTGCTGTCCCACCAGGACCTGTTGGTGTGACATTTTTAAAAGATGTTGACATTTAATTTTATCTTTATAGTTAATGATATTTAAATAGACTAATTAGTGCATTAGTAAGACATTTAATTAAAATGTTTTTTTAATAATTGAAATTTTATTTAGTAGAAATTTGATTTAAATTCTTTCAAGAGTTTCAAATAAAGCTCCTCATCTATCTCTCTAATGTCATATTCAGAGGGTAAAACACCATGCTTGTGCTCATGCACCGCCATCCAACAAAATTTCTCTAATTCTCCTTTTGAAAACCGAGGGTATTCTTTTACTTTCTTAATCAATGATTTAATAAGAGATTCTGAATTACTTGCCATATTTTTAGATAATCGTACTAGATATATTATCTAAAGTTATTTGCTTTTAGAGGAATGTTCAAAGACTCTTCCAATTCACTAACAAGCTTAATTGCCAATTGAAGATCATTTTTGCTCTTACTAGCAACTCTGAGTGTCTCTCCATTGATACTGACATTGATTTTTTTTATTTGATCTCTAATATTTTTACTGATTTTTTTTGCAATTTCTTGTTTAATTCCCTGTTTTAATAGAATTGCCTGTTTAATTCTATTGCCACTAACTATCTCAATTGCACCGTAGTCAAATATTTTTAAAGATAAGTTCCTTTTTATTGCCTTTTGTCTAATTATGTCATTGACAGCATTTAAGGTTAGTTCGCTATTGGTGATTATAAAAATATTTTCTTTATCTAAATCAACTGAAGAATCTGTGCCCTTAAGATCGTAGCGCTGAGAAATTTCCCTTTTTACTTGATCCAAAGCATTGACTAATTCCTGTCTATCAAAGTCAGAGACCACATCAAATGAAAAACTTTCTGCCATAGTAAATTATCAAACGCTAAATATTTTTAGCATAAATCATCTTTTAATAAGGGGAAATGGATTAATTTAATCAAAAAATAACAAACTAACCACTTTCCCCATTTCTTCCGCACATCTACAACTATTTAGCAGAGTTTCACTATCGTGAAAGGCAAAGCATATTAATTGATCGCACCTAGTAATTATTTCTTGATTACAAAGACTGCTCGCAAGCGGCAAAGGTAATTCATCATTTTCACTTTTTTCAACCAAATGCATAACCCTTTCAAGTTGATCCTTTATTTCAGGTATTTGCCTATCGAGACTTTGTGGTAATAAAACGGTTAAAAGTGATGGATTAATATCTAAGACAGCTCGTATAACTGCAGAATTAACTCCTTGAGATCCTGAAGTAAGGATATTATGTCCTTCATCTGCTAACGACCTTGCTATCAACTCAATTAAGTGGATATCGACAACAGGTACGTGTCTACTACCCAAAAAAGCAATTCTCCTTTTCCCATTATCTTGGAGTTTTGCAAGTTCTTGAGCTAAGGCATCAACGCCTTCAGTTGCAGGTAAATCTAAAGAGCGGCTCAAAATAATAAAGTTCCTATATTTGAAATTAGCATTTATCTGAAAAATTGCAGGGAAAATCTATCTTTTCGAGAATTCTTTTTAGATTCACATGCTCTTGAACTAATTGAATAGCGTAAGACGCTTTAATTGATTCATGTATTCTGACATGACCAAAAGCTTGTTCAATAATTTCTACGGAGGTAAGAGTATCTAATTCCACCTTTAAAATTGGTACCTCCAATTCTTCCGCTCTATGAATCAATTGTGACAAAGGATCCCCTAAACCAGTTAAAATTAGGCATTGAGTCGAAGCCTCCAAAGCAGCAAGTTGTATATCAGTTCTATCAGCTCCAGTAACTACAGCCATATTTCGTCTTCTTCTGAAAAATTCCATTGCAGAATTTACCCCCATTGCTCCAATACTTAAAGTTTCAACAAGTAATTGATCTTTTTCAGGGCAACAAATTACTTGGGCATCTAGTCTTCTTACGAGCTCACCAACGGTGACACTTCTAAGCAGTGGTGATTTAGGCATCACCCCAAACACTTCAATATCCAGATCTTTAAGAGAAGGTATTATTTCATTTTTTACTTTTTCAACTTCTTGAGGCAGCACACCGTTCAATACCACTCCAGCCAAGTTGTCACCTAATTGTTTTTTCGCATCAAGTAATGCATCCACGCTTTTACAATCTTCCCATAAGTTCACAATAAGAACTTTTGCATCTAAATCCTTAGCTAGTTGTGGGAGACTTAAGCCATAAATCATACCTTCATGAAGACTTCCAGCTGCCTCTAAAATATTAAGACCTTCAAAATCATCATTCACCAATCCTTCAATCTGATCAAAACCTTTTCCTGGGAGTAAGTCTTTATTGAAGATTCTTTTTTCAGCTGATATATTATCCAATAATCCTACTGAAGAAATTAAATTTTGTTCGTTGATATTTAATGTAGACCCAATAAACTTAACATCATCATCTATTAATCCTTCATAAGACATGGAAGGAAGATTAGTAAGTTCAATACATGTTGCCAAAGGTTTTCCTATGCGTACTTTTTTTTTCTCCTGTAAAAGTCTTTTTGCTATCCCAAGAACCATTGCAGACTTACCACTAAATGGCTCACATGAACCAATTAATAATATATCGCTCATAATAAGTAAAATTATTTATCAATAGGTTCAAGATAATATTTTTTTCATAACTAAACAATTATTTATGAGTTTTAATTAAATAAAAAATAAATAATTTTTTGAAAATTTATTTTAATTATTAGGTATTTCATCAAAATCATTAAAAATGATAAATTCAACTAAAAACGAAAAAACTATAGGGATTACTGGAGCATCAGGTGCCCTAGGGAAAGAATTAACAAAGTTATTTCGTCAAAAAGGATATAAAGTGATTGGATTTACTCATAGTAAAACTAATTATGAAATAAGTCTTGAATCTCCTAATGAATGGATTACATGGGAATGTGGGAAGGAGTCATCATTAAAAAAACAATTAAAAAAGATAGATATTTTAATTTTGAACCATGGTATCTATGATTTGAGTAGAGAAAATTCAAATTATGAAAAATCGATAGAGATAAATGCATTAAGCAAATTCAAATTTTTAAATTTATTTGAAGATGTTGCCTTAACAAATGATTCTCTAATAAAAAAAGAGATTTGGATAAACACATCTGAAGCAGAAATATTACCAGCCCTAAACCCATCTTATGAGATTAGTAAATCCCTTATTGGTAAATTAGTTTCTTTCAAAAAAAATCTTTTGGACAAAAATGCAAAGAAAAAATTAATTATTAAAAAAATCATCTTAGGACCTTTTAAATCAGAACTAAATCCTATTGGAATAATGAGTCCAAAATTTGTTTCTGAAAAAATTTATGATTTAGCAAATTCAAAAAATTATTTAATAATAATTAGTCCAAACCCTTTAACTTACCTACTTTTCCCATTGAAGGAATTTTTTAATTTTTTGTATTGCCAAATAATCTATAAGTACAAACCTTAGTTTCTAGAAATCTCTATCTGTCAATATTTCAATACCATCTTTTAAAACAACTATTGTATGCTCCCATTGGGCCGATAATTTTCCATCTTTTGTTATTACGGTCCATCTATCATTTAATGTTTTGCAAAATTTAGTCCCTTCATTAACGATAGGTTCTACAGCTAATGTCATACCCTCACGAAGGACGACATTGGGCAACTCTTTAGTCCGAAAATTAAATACCGATGGTTCTTCATGAAGATTTCTTCCAACTCCATGTCCTGTATAGTCTTCCACAACACTAAAGCCATTTTTTAAAACAGTATCTTCGATTGCACCAGCAACATCTAGAAGTGTATTCCCAGCTTTGATTTTCGAGAGGCCCGAATACAATGCTTTATAAGCTACATCGCTAAGATTTTGGGCCTTTGAACTAACTTCTCCCACACAAATTGATATACAACTATCTCCATGGAAACCGTCTAAATATGCTCCTGTATCAATTTTAACTAAGTCACCATTTTTAATTATTTTATTTTTATTTGGTATTCCATGAACAACCTCATTATTGATACTAGAACAAATACTAGAAGGAAATCCATGGTAGCCCTTAAAACTTGGAACAGCTCCAAAACTTTTTATCCTCTTTTCTGCGAAATCATCTAAATCTTTTGTGCTCATCCCAGGTTTAATTAAGTCATTAATTTCTCTCAAAACAGTTGCTACAATCCTGCTAGATTTTTTCATCAAATTTATTTCACGTGAAGACTTTATTTCGATTCCTCTTCTCCTCTGAATAAAAGGAACTTGATCATTAGCTTTGGAATTATTTTTATTTAACAAAAGGTCTGCAAAATGTCTCATTGGAATAAATAATAGTAATAGGTAAATATCTTTAAAATAGCCTTTATGATCTTGGCTACTTTAAATCTATCAATAACAATGGGAAAGAAACGAAAATGAAAACTTTATTTAATTCTAGGCAATTTCATAAGGCTTTGGCGCCCTGGATTTTTCTTCCATTATTTATATCTTCAATTACTGGTCTCCTTTATAGGGTTTCAAAAGATTTACTAGGTTACTCTAGAGAACAAGTTCATTGGTTAATGTCTCTCCATGAGGGCGAATGGCTTGGAGATAATGGTGAACTTATCTACGTAATATTGAATTCCCTTGGAGTTTTATGGATGCTCATAACGGGATTCCAAATGTTTTCAAAAACAATTTCATTTACCAAAAAGGTTACTAAAGGCGAGTCAAAAGGTTAAGATATAGAACTTGTAGGATAAAAAAGACTAAAAATGGCCAAAGAGAAACAAGAGAAGGAATTAGAACCCGTTATTAACACTGACGCATCAGTTGATGTAGCAGTTGAACAAAAAGAAAAAAAGATGGTTTCTAAAACTTCGCAAACCTTAAGCGCATCCCACCTTATTAAAGAATTTGAGAATGAACAATTAAAAAAAGAATTACCAGAAATTTATGTTGGGGACACTGTTAAAGTTGGAGTAAAAATTACAGAAGGTAATAAAGAAAGGGTCCAACCTTATGAAGGTGTTGTCATAGCAAAAAGGCATGGAGGTATTAACCAGACTATTACAGTTAGAAGAATTTTTCAGGGAATAGGTGTTGAAAGAGTATTTATGCTACATAGTCCACAGGTTGCCTCTCTAAAAGTTGAACGTAGAGGTAAAGTAAGAAGAGCTAAGTTATTCTATCTGAGAGATAGAGTAGGAAAAGCTACTCGCGTAAAACAACGCTTTGATCGATAAAGTTGTAAATTAATTAACTTATTGGTCACAAAGGCGCTTATAATCATTTAAATGCGTCGTTAGTTCAGTTGGTAGAACGCAGGTCTCCAAAACCTGATGTCGGGGGTTCAAGTCCTCCACGACGCGTTTGATCAACATTATGTAAACAATTTTTCATAAGATGGAGTTAGATCTTCAACCTGGGGACGTAGTTAAAGTCCTCGAATCAGCAGCTTTAGGATGGGTTCGTGCAAGAGTCATCAGAGTTAAGTCTGGTGGGAGAGTTGTAGTACAAAGTGACCAAGGCAGAGAATTTACCGCTAGAGGCAACCAAGTTAGGTTAATAGAACCTGCTGGTTTTAGACCTCAAAAATAAACAGTTGTTTATATAAGGCAGCTGTAAAACTAACTATTTCTGTAAATCCTCAAATTAATAAATTTTTTTTATTACAACACCATAAATTAAGTATTATGATCTGATAATTTTAAGAATGAAGTTCTAAACAATTTAGAACAAAACTCTGGGACCGTAGTTCAACTGGTTAGAGCACCGCCCTGTCACGGCGGAAGTTGCGGGTTCGAATCCCGTCGGTCCCGTTTTTTTCTAAAAAAAATTTGGAAAAACGTTTAAGACTAGCCCCGAGTCCAACGGGTTTATTTCATATTGGGACAGCGCGAACAGCATTATTCAACTGGTTGTATGCGCAAAAAATGGGCGGGAAATTTCTTATCAGAATAGAAGATACAGATCTTATTCGATCTAGATCTGAATATACAAAAAATATATTAGAAGGATTGAAATGGCTTGGACTTAAATGGGATGAAGAACCTATAAAGCAAAGTGACAGAATTTCAATTCACAAAAGTTATATCAAAAAACTATTAGAATGTGGGTATGCATATAGGTGCTTTACAACAGAAGATGAAATTTCTGAATTAAGAGAAAAACAAAAAAAGAAAGGATTACCTCCAAAGCATGATAATAGACACAGAAATCTCTCCAAAGAAGAAATAGAAACATTCATATCCCAAGGGAGGACTTCAGTAATAAGGTTTAAAATTGATGAAGAAATTAAAATTAAATGGGTAGATCAGATAAGAGGTGAAATCAAATGGCAAGGGAAGGATTTGGGTGGTGATTTAGTTTTGTCAAGAAGGGCAAAGGGATATGAGATTGGAGATCCTTTGTATAATCTTGCAGTTGTAGTTGATGATAATTTCATGAATATTACTCATGTTGTAAGGGGTGAAGATCATATCTCAAACACTGCAAAACAAATATTAATTTACAAAGCATTAAATTTTAATTTGCCAACTTTTTCGCATACACCTTTAATACTTAATAGTGCAGGGAAAAAATTATCTAAGAGAGATTGCGTAACTTCAATCGACGAATTTAGAGATATGGGATATTTACCTGAGGCCTTATCTAACTATATGGCCTTTTTAGGTTGGTCTCCAAAATCTGCCGACAGAGAAATACTTTCACTTGAAGAGATATCTGAAATCTTTGACTTATCAGAAATAAATAAAGCTGGAGCCAAATTCAGTTGGGAAAAACTCAACTGGATTAATTCTCAATATATAAAAAATATGGAATTAATAAAGTTAATTGAGATAATGCGGCAATACTGGAATATTAATGGTTGGGTTCCGCCATCTCAAGAATGGGCTTATAAATTAGCAATTTTGCTTAGAGACTCTATGACTCTTTTAAAAGATTCAATTGATCAATCAAAACCATTCTTCACAATACCTACAATTCAAAAAGAAGGTCAAGATTTTCTGGAAAACGATGGTAGCAAATTATCTCTAAAACTAATCTTAAATTATTTAATTGAGCAAAACACCACAAAACTAAACAAAGAGAAAGCTAAAGGAATAATAAACGAAATCTCAAAAATGCATAATATTAAAAAAGGTATATTAATGAAATCGTTAAGAGTAGCCTTTTTTGGCTCTCTTAGTGGGCCAGATTTAATTCAAAGTTGGGAGCTTTTTGCAGAGAGTAAAACTGATAGAACTCGAATTGAAAGATGTCTTAAATCAATCTAAATTATTTTTTGGTCTAATTCAAACCTATTTGCCAAAGGCTTCGCTGATAGCCCTTGTATTCCTACCGTCATCAGTATCGTAAGAAAAACTAAGCCTTGGAGACGGCCAGCCCCAAGGATACCAGCCTGCTCTAATCTGATCGAAAAAAGAGAAGCTACAGCTGCAGTAACAATACCTCTTGGGGCTAACCAGGCTAAAAATATTTTTTCTTTTA
Source organism: uncultured Prochlorococcus sp. (assembly GCA_902535175.1). Lineage (GTDB taxonomy): Bacteria > Cyanobacteriota > Cyanobacteriia > PCC-6307 > Cyanobiaceae > Prochlorococcus_A. Next base: position 12,833 of record CACASR010000012.1, on the reverse strand, counting down.
AGTTCAATTCTCTCCCCATTGTTGCTATCCAAATAGAGATAGGGCGAACAATTACCATCAGCATAAAAACGCAAACTACCCCTCCCCAGCCAAGCGGACTTAATTCACCCCAAGAAACGTCAGCGGCCAAAAGAGGGAATAGAACTGTTATTGCTAATTGAGCTAATTCACCTATTAGATTATCCAATCTCTCCTTATCTATAACTTCTCTTTTGCCGACAACAAAACCTGCCGCGACTGAAGCCGGCAAGCCTGATTCTGGTAAAAAATATTCGCAAATTCCATACACAAGGAAAATAAATCCAAGTGTAACTTGAAGCTCAATACCAAATGAGGCTTCATTTTTTATTTTTTTTAAAATTTCTGATAGTAACCATCCTGCACTTAATCCGATTAAGACTCCTCCCCCTAATCTTTGCATTAATGCTATAAATACATCCTTAATCCCACGAAGGTCCCCTAAAGTCAGTTCTAAAAGCAGTAAGGCTAGTACTGCCCCAATTGGTTCAAGCAACAACCCCTCAGCTTTTAAAACTTCCGAGAGTGGGGAAACTAATTTTATTTGTTCCACTAATGGAGAGACAACTGTTGGTCCAGTAGCTAGAACTATGGCACTGTATATTCCTGCGACTTGCCATGAAAGGCCAGCAAACCAATGAGCAATAAAAATCCCAGCAGATAATGAAATAAATAGTCTTACCAATGAAATTTTTAAAACAGTATTTCTTATATTCCCCTCAGGCAGTTTTAAATTTAATCCCCCTTCAAAAAGAACTAAACAGACCAAAAGCCCTACAATAGTTTCAAGCCCTTGCCCGAGATCTAAAGGCTCAACAAGCCCTAATCCTGATCTTCCGATGAATAATCCAGAAAGCAGTAAAATAACAACACTTGGGAATCCTGTAAAAGAAGAAAATAATCGAGCGCAAGCACCTGCAAATACAGTTATACCCCAAAGTAATCCAAGCCTTTCAGGCGTCATATAAAATTATAAATAATAAAAATATTAATTATTTTGATTAAATCAAGAATATTATCTCAAGTCCAATAAATACAATACTTTTTAATTAAATTTATCGCCTGAACAAGATTAATTTTTATTAAATCCTAAAAAACTAGTTTTATGAAAATGAATTTTATTTCTATTAAGAAAACTGGCTTATTAAAGCAATAATTATAAAAATAATCCCTATACCAACAGTTGCCATCCTTCCGTTCCATATTTCAGCTTGAGGGGTAAAACCTCTTTTCCACAAATTCAGTTCCTTTTTATCAACCAAGTTTTTTGTCTCTTTAATCTCAATTTTAGGTTGTTTATTCATTGAAGTTAGAAAGGAGGATTTTCTTCATAAAGGGTATTTGCTTGTTCAATTGATAGTCTTCCTGAGACTCCTAATTTAAGGGAACTTAAATGATCCTTAAATTTGATCCTGAACAAAGCTGCCGCTCCAATCATTGCCGCATTATCTGTACAAAGATTGAGGGGAGCTAAATGAACTTTAATAGATTTTTTACTAGCTTCACTAATCATCATTTTTCTTAATGTATTGTTTGCAGCTACTCCACCAACCACCACAACATTCTCCAAGCTATGATCTTCTGCGCATTTTATTGTTCTCTCAACCAAGACCTCTGCCACAACTCTCTCAAAACTTGCAGCAATATCATTAATTGGAACGGTCTTCCCCTCCAAATTTAATCTCTCAACTAATCTTAGTACGGCAGTTTTTAGACCACTAAAAGAGAAATCATATTTAAGAAATCCACCTTTTTTATCAGAAATCCTACATTTTGGTAAATTAAACTTCATTGGGTCTCCATTTTTAGCAATCTTTTCAATTGCCGGTCCGCCTGGATAACTAAGACCTAATAGTCTGCCAACTTTATCAAAGGCTTCTCCAGCAGCATCATCAAAACTTTTCCCAAGTCTTTGCATCCCCCTTCTATCATCAACCTTTATCAATTCAGTATGCCCGCCGCTAACAAGTAATGTAAGAAAAGATTTCTTTGGATAGTTTTCTGAAAAAAGAATTGAAGATAAATGCCCCTCTAAATGATGAATTCCCAAAAATGGTTTTGAATGTAACATGCAAAGTGATCTTGCAGTTATAGAGCCAACGCGTAAACACCCAACTAATCCAGGAGCTACAGTTGATGCAATATAATCAACATCCTCAATTTTGATTTTTGATTCTTCTAAAGCCTCATCTAAAACTAAAGGTAATAATTCTAAATGCTTTCTAGCTGCAAGTTCAGGCACAACCCCTCCCCATTTTGAATGATCTTCAATTTGAGAGGCAATTATATTTGAATGTATTCTGAAAGTATCGCCAATATTAGAAACTATTGAGACAGATGTCTCATCACAACTTGTTTCAATAGCTAAAACTTTATTCATTTTTGATTCAACTTGTTCTATTTTAATATTAATTTCTTACTTAAAACATCATAAGGAATTAAAGATTGCAACTTATGAAATTCTTTTTTTCAATCATAACCTCAGTTTTTCTGTTCCTCGGAATTACTCCAATTGCTCTAGCTGCAAATGGGCCTGCATTAAACGCAGATAGAGCTAGCACAGAATATACTGCTTCAGCCCTCACAAAATGCTCTGAAAATCCTAAATTCATTGAGAGAGCAAATTCTGCAACTACTCAAAAAGACATCGCAAGATTTGAAAGATATGGAAAAGCATCATGCGGAGATGATGGTCTTCCACATTTAATTATTGGACCTCCTCTTGAGCCATGGGGAGCTCTTTTAAATAGAGGTCATGAAGGAGATCTACTTATCCCAGGGGTATTGTTCATTTACATAGCTGGAATTATAGGTTGGTCAGGAAGAGAGTATCTGATTGAATCAAAAAAGACTAAGAATCCTGCAGATCTTGAGATCATTATTGACCTAGACTTAGCCAGAAAATGTCTTGTAAAAGGAGCGCAATGGCCTCTTCTTGCTAATAAACAAGGTAGAAATGGAGATTTAAGAGAAAAAGACAACAATATTACAGTTAATGGTCCTCGCTAAACAATCTTTAAAAAACTTCTATTAAACAAATGTTCAAAATTCTAAACACAAAATTTGTCAGATCCGCCCCAGTGGTAGCAGCAATTTGGCTAAGCCTTACAGCCGGAATAATTATTGAATTTAATAGGTTTTTCCCAGATTTATTATTCCATCCAATGAGTTGATAAAGAAAGAATAATCAAGTTTTTATTAACTTGATTATTTTTTTTGCTGTTTCATCAACATTGTGATTTGTCAATGCAAAATCAAATTGATTTGATACTGAAATCTCATAATTAGCCCTTAAGAGCCTTTTTTTAATTGCCTCTTCTTTTTCTGTTCCTCTATTTCTTATTCTTCTCTCTAACTCTTCTTTATCCGGAGGAAGTAAAAATATTGACAGTGAATTAGGAAATTTATTTTTTATTTGCCTTGCGCCCTCTACTTCAATTTCAAGTAGTACAGTAAATCCCTTTTTTATTTTCTCATCAACAGAAGACAAAGGCGTTCCATAGTAGTTCCCAGCGAATTGAGCCCATTCAAGGAAAAGGTTTTGTTCAATCATTTCTTTAAACTTTTCTTTATTTAAAAAGTGGTAATTTTCTCCGTCATTTTCTCCCTCTCTAGGTTCTCTAGTAGTTGCAGATATTGAAAGCCAAAATTTTTTTTCTTTACCTAATATCTCTTTAATAACTGTTCCTTTACCTACCCCGCTGGGGCCAGTAAGAATAATAAGTTTTTTTTGATTTTTCATATTAAATTTTTTACAGTAAAATAAACATCTTGTGAATTAAAAAGGAATAATGCAAAAAGGTGTTCCACAGATAATGGACATTACATCTATTAGGTCTGTCTTGCATTATTTGACAAAGAACATCTTACCTACAAAGTTTGAAACTGCCCAACAACCAGAGCCTAATACAATTCAATTATGTTTCAGAGGAGTTGATTCTCAAACATGGTTAGAAGTTTCTTGGAATGGAGACTCTCCTAGAATACTAAAGATAAATAAGCCAGAAAAGATTGGGAGAGAAAGCACACTTTCTAAACAAATAAGATACGGATTAAAGTATATGGCTTTAATTTCGATTGATCAAGATGATTTTGAGAGAGTTATAAAATTTAGTTTTGCAAAAAAACCTGGTGATGAAATTAATAAGTATTTAATTTTTGAATTAATGGGAAAACATAGTAATATTTTTTATCTGGATAATAAAAATAAAGTAATTGCCGTTGGTAAACAAATTAAATCAAGTCAATCTAGTTTTAGAACAGTTTCAACAGGATCAATTTATTCTGGCCCTCCAGTCAATCTCAAAAAACAACCTAGAGAAGATGAGTCTTTTCAATCATGGAAAGACTCAATTTCAATAGTACCTGAGTCTTTGAAATACTGTTTAATAAATACCTATCAAGGAGTTAGCCCTATCCTCACAAAACAATTAGAGTTTGTTAGCAAAACTGGCAATTCGGGAATAATGGAAAAAAATATCGATTTTATTAACGATTCGGACTTAAAGGAGATATTTAAAAATTGGAAGATTTGGATAAATAGGTTTAAAAACAATAACTTTAACTTTTCTACATTTAACAAAGATTTTTATTGCGTTTGGATTTTTGATAAAGAAATTAATTGCGAAAATAAAATAGATTTATGCGCCAGTTTAGAGAATTATTATGATTATCATCTAAAACAAAAAAAACTTGAATTATTGGAAAAGAAAATTGAAGGGATAATTTTTAAACAGACCAATACTGAAAAAAAGAATTTAAATATTCAATATGATCTTCTTACAAAATCCGAAAACTACGAGATATATAAAGAAAAAGCTGATAGTATATTCTCTTCAAATGAAATTAAAAAACGAGATATTATTAAAGGACAAAAACTATATAAAAAATCAAAAAAACTTAAGAGATCTAGAGAATTGATAAAAGAAAGATTAAGTATTTACAAAACAAATATAGAAAGATTAGATGAATTCACTACGCTTTTAGAAAATTTAAATTCTTTAGATAATGAAAAACTTTTTATGAGAATCAAACTACTAGAAGAAATTATGGAAGAAATTTGTAACGAGTTTAATATTAATTTCAAGAGGCAAAGAGAAAATCAGAAAAGTACATATGAGATACAATCTTCACCAATTCAACTTGACACTCCCGCAGGATTGAAGCTTCAGGTAGGGAGAAATATGAGGCAAAATGACTTAATAAGCTTTAAGTTTTCAAAAAAAGGCGATTTATGGTTTCATGCACAGGAATCACCAGGCAGTCATGTAGTTTTGAAGTCTTCATCTCAAGCAGCATCTGAACAAGATCTTCAAATAGCTGCAGATTTAGCTGCTTTATTTAGTAAGGCAAAAAGAAACATTAAAGTACCTATTAATTTAGTAAAAATTAAAGATTTACAAAAAATCAAAAAAGGAGGACCTGGTTGCGTTTCCTTTAAAAATGGAGAAATTATTTGGGGAAATCCTACAAGAGGAGAAGATTACATTAAAAAAAATCTTAAAACAATAATTTAGTTTATAATAAAAAAAATTTTTAATCTAAATGTTTGATTTTCTTTTAGGCACTCATGAATTTTTAGGAAATCATAGTTTTCCTGAATTTATTGTTGGATATCTATTTGGTGCTGCATTAATAATTGGAGCTCCTACTGTTTTCTTACTACTTGCCTTCGTAAGCGCTCTAATGAAAACAAATGGCAAAATGGGTGGATATAGAGAATATGAAACTTATGGTGAATCATCTTTAAATGATGCCCCTCCTTTCCTATTACCAGATCCCACAAATCCTAAATTAAGCAAATAATATAATTTACCAAGCAATAAATTTAGGATTTTACAAAATTAATTTTAAACCTTTTTCCTACAAAATCTTTATAAAAAATAATGAAAGGTGCAGGTGAGAACGAAAATAAATTATCAGATGAAATGACTTTTAGCGATCATTTAGATGAGCTTCGTCAAAGAATACTAAATTCAATTTACTCAATACTGATTTCAATATTTTTTAGTCTTCTTATCGTAAAGCCATTAATATCTTTTCTAGAGATTCCTGCTGGTGATATTCATTTACTACAACTTGCTCCAGGAGAGTTTTTATTTGTCGCTATTAAAGTTGCAGGTTACAGCGGATTGATAGTTTCTATACCTTATATTTTTTATCAAATAATATTATTCATTTCTCCTGGTTTAACAAAACAAGAAAAAAGCCTTATCTTGCCAGCAGTTTTTGGTTCGGGTCTTCTGTTTTTTTTAGGATTAATTTTTTCATGGTGGATATTAGTCCCTGCAGCAATAAATTTCTTCATTAGTTTTGGTGCTGATATTGTTGAACCAACTTGGTCTATAGAAAGATATTTTGATTTTGTTCTCTTATTAATGTCCAGCACTGCAATAGCTTTTCAATTGCCAGTATTACAATTTATTCTAGGTTCTCTTGGAATAATCACAACAGAAAAAATGATTTCGAATTGGAAGATAGTTGTAATTTCCTCAACAATATTATCTGCAGTGATTACCCCCTCAACTGATCCATTGACTATGTCATTGCTATCTATATCGATTGTGTTTTTATTTTTTGTGGGTACTGGATTAACTTACTTATCCGAAAATCTTAAGTCAAAAACTCTTTCATCTTCTCATTAAGATTCAATTGCAAGCTGACAGCTCTACCTAATCTTGGCTTGGCATTGACTTTCTTTAGCCATTCCCTTACTTCTTCTGAATATCCACATCTATTTAAAATCTCGATTTTATCAGCTATCGATTTTATATATTCATCTTCACTTAAAGGGAATGATTCCTGTCCAAGAAATCCCCACATCATTTGAAAATACACAAATTTTCCTCTACTAAAGAGTCTAAAATCATATTTTTTTCCCCAGCGATGAATCAAATAATGTATAACTTCATCTACTAGTAATGGGTTCATTTAGATCAATTAATTAAGACTTCCTAAACTTTTACTTTAAAATATTAAAAGTCCTATCTATTTGCAACAGAAATTGAGCAATTTGATCCATAATAACTAATAAATAACAGAACCAAGTAGCGAATGACTCAATTAAGTTCCAATGATGTCCCTTCAATGGGTCGAAGGCAATTTATGAATCTTCTTACATTTGGTACTGCGACTGGTGTAGCGTTAGGAGCCCTTTACCCTGTAGCGAATTATTTCATGCCTTTAAGAGCAGGCGGTGGTGGAGGTGGAACTTCTGCTAAAGATGAATTAGGAAATCCAATAACTAAGACAGGTTGGTTAGCCACCCATCAAGCAGGAGACAGAAGTCTAGTGCAGGGTCTAAAGGGAGATCCAACTTATTTAATAGTTAATGAAAGTGGAGAAATAGGAGAATTTGGTTTAAATGCAATTTGTACTCATTTAGGTTGCGTTGTCCCATGGGACAGTGGTGCTAATAAATTCATATGTCCTTGTCATGGCAGTCAGTACGATACTAATGGGAAGGTAGTAAGAGGACCTGCTCCTTTATCTTTAGCTCTAGCTCATGTCGATATTGAAGATGATGCTGTACTCGTCAAACAATGGTCAGAAACTGACTTTAGAACAAATGAAAATCCATGGTGGGCATAAAAAAATGAAAAGTCTTAAAAATCAAATCATGAAAAAAACAAGTTTATTTTTCTTTACCCTGCTTTTCATCTCGAGCATTGTACTCTATCCAAAGGTCACTTTTGCTTATCCATTTTGGGCTCAACAAAACTATGAATCCCCAAGAGAAGCCACAGGAAAGATAGTCTGTGCAAATTGTCATCTAGCTCAGATGCCTACAATTGCAGAGGTTCCACAATCTGTTGGGGCGGACAGTGTTTTCAAAGCTGTAGTAAAAATACCCTACAAAAATGACTTAAAAGAGATTGGTGCTGATGGTTCTGAAGTCCCATTACAAGTTGGTGCAGTTGTAATGCTGCCTGATGGCTTTAAACTTGCTCCACAAGAAAGATGGACCGAAGAAATAAAAGAGGAGACAGAAGGGGTTTATTTTACTAATTACAGTGAAGAGAAAGATAATATCATAATTGTAGGACCTTTACCTGGCGATACTAATAAGGAAATCGTTTTTCCTGTACTTTCCCCTGATCCATCCACTAATAAAGAATATCACTATGGGAAATACTCATTACACATCGGAGGCAATAGAGGCAGAGGTCAGGTATACCCAACTGGAGACAAAAGCAATAATGTAGTTTTCACTTCTTCCACCTCAGGAACCATAAATTCAATAGAAACAATTGAAGATGGTAGCTATAAGATCAATATAGAAAACGATAATGGTGAGATAACTACTGAAGCGGTGCCTGTTGGTCCTCAACTTATCGTACAAGCACAAGACAAAATTAATGCAGGTGACCCTCTTACGAATGATCCCAATGTTGGCGGCTTTGGGCAATTAGATGCTGAGGTTGTACTTCAGAGCCCTTATAGAATAATTGGATTGATTGCATTCTTCATTGGTGTAGGCCTAACACAAATACTTTTGGTATTAAAGAAAAAACAAGTAGAAAAAGTGCAAGCAGCAGAGGGTATCTAACTTTCTTTAAATGCTTATACTTCAAGCTTTTATACAATCTCCAGGAGAAACTTTTTTAAATTTAGGATTTATAACTATTAGATGGTACGGAATGCTCATTTCGGTTTCGGTCTTAATAGGTCTATTTGTCTCTAAAAAACTTGCCAAGGCAAGAGATATTAACCCGGAGTACATTAGTGAAATACTTCCATCATTAATAATCTCTTCAATTATTGGAGCTAGAGCTTATTACGTAATTTTTGAGTGGAGGCAATATAGTGGAGAGAACTTTTTTACTTCTTTTGAAATATTCAATAACATCATTCAAATACCTTCTTTTCTTGCAGTTTGGGAAGGAGGCATAGCAATACATGGAGGTCTAATTGGAGGATTAATATCTATTATCTATTTCTGTAAGTCGAAAAAAATTAATTTAAAAACTTTTATAGATATATTAATACCATCGATTATTCTTGGACAATCAATAGGAAGGTGGGGAAATTTTTTCAATAATGAAGCCTTTGGTGTTCCTACGAATTTGCCTTGGAAATTATTTATACCCATACAAAATAGGCCTTTAGAATTTCTTAATTATGAATTTTTTCATCCCACATTTCTCTATGAGTCATTGTGGAATCTTTTAATATTCATCGTCCTTATTATTACCTTTAATAAACAAAATAAAACAGATTTTTTCAGGCCTGGTTTTATTAGCTGTCTTTATTTAATAAGTTATAGCTTTGGAAGATTCTGGATTGAAGGTTTAAGAACTGACCCACTATGCTTTGGTGGACTTCCACCTTTCTGTGATGGTGGGATAAGAATGGCTCAATTTATAAGTATTTTTCTATTTTCTTCTGGATTAATTGGAATATTTTTTTTAAGATTGAGAACATATAGTGGAAAAAAAAGAAAGGATGGATAATAAAATATCATTTATTGGTGTTGGTCCAGGCGATCCAGAATTATTAACTTTAAAAGCATTAAAAAAGATAAAAATTGCAGATGTCATTATTTGGACTGATTCTCTAATTCCTGAAAAGATTTTAGATTTTGCTAGAGAAGGTTCTGAAAAAATAAAAACGAGTTCGCTCAACTTAGAGCAAATCACCTCAATTATGATAGAAAAATTTCAGGCGGGGAAAACTGTTGTAAGGTTGCATGATGGAGACCCTTGCCTTTTTGGAGCAATTAGAGAACAAATCGAAATTTTAAAAAACGAAAAAATTGAACCCGAGGTAGTTCCTGGTGTAAGTGCTTTTCAAGTTGCTGCAGCATATCATGAAGCTGAGCTAACCATCCCTGACGTAACGCAAACGATAATTTTAACTAGAGCAGGAGGGCGAACAGGGATGCCCGAAAAAGAATCTTTGAAAGATCTTGCGAAACACAATTCCTCTATATGTCTTTATTTAAGTGCTAGGCATGTGAAAAGGTCTCAAGAAACTTTACTAGAGTTCTACCCTCCAGAGACTAAAGTGATTGTTGGATTCAGAGTATCTTGGGATGATGGTTGGACATCATTAATAGAATTAAAAGATATGGAAAAATTTTCTATTGAGAAAAAACTAATTAGAACAACCATTTACATAATTAGCCCAGCAATTAGTAACACTCAAAAAAGATCTAATCTTTATGATTCATCTTATAGTCATCTCTTTAGGAATAAATAATCTTTAAGTTGTTAGAAAAATATTAATTACTATAATTAGTAAAAAAAATTTACTTGTTTTGAAAGAAATAAAATCTGTTTCAGAAATCAACAATAAAGGAGGAGATTCCTCTTTAAAGAGAATCGGAAATTTCATTAAAGAGGCTAGGTTAAGTAAAAATCAATCTATTGAAGAATTGGCTTCTGATTTAAAAATTGGAGCTCATCAACTTGAAGCCATAGAAGAAGGTAATGAAGAAAAACTACCTGAAAAAGTATTTATCAAAGCAATGATTAGACGGATTTCACAGAAGCTCAAACTTGATACAGAATTTTTAATGAATGAATTCAAGACAGAGAGGAAAGAAGTGAAAATTGAAGAAATAGTTGAAGAAGTTTCCAAAAAAAATTACAAATCTAGGCAATCTAAGAATTTTAATCCCCTAGGATTCCTAATATTTATTTTAATTTCAGGATTTCTTGGACTAATCGCCTCATCCTTAATTTTCAATTTATTTTCAGGTTCTACTCAGAATCAAACTCCAAAACAAGAACTTTTAAAAAAAACTAAATAACTTTTAAATCCAAATTCTTTAGTTCTTTTATTACATTACGGCATAATCCTAAGTTCCATTTTTCAAGAAGAAGATCATTTTTTCTATCTAAAGGTAAAAGTTCAAATGTAAGATTATTCTCCTGCAATTTTATTTGAACTGAGGAGATCACCACGTCAGGTCTTTGATCAAGAGATGCTGCTAGTCTCAGTATTAATGACATTTCAAGAACTAATGTTTTATCTTCTTTTGATATTAAATTTTGCCAAGACTCATGTCTTTTCTTGGGTAGAGTCTTTCTATGGTATCTAGCAATTGAAGCAATAATATTTGTTTCTGCTTCAGAATATCCCAACAACTCACAATTTTTTATTAAGTACCAAGAGTGTTTGTGATATGAACCAACATTCACATATTCCCCACAATTATAAAGATTACAAGCTGCCCAAAGAAGTTCTTTAGCTTTAGGGTCATTATCGCTATGAAAGATATTTTTAGTTTGATCATAGATTTGAAAGGCAATATCAATAACTTTCTCAGTTCTTGTATTATCTACTCCAAACTTTCTGGCCTGATGAATTATAGTTGTTTTTCTAATATTGCTTTGAATATTTAACTCATTTTTAATTATCCCTTTACGAAGCATCCAATCTACAACCAAACCTTCTCGAAGCGCCCTCTCACTTATTAGTAATTCATTAAAGTTCAACATCTCCATTGCGGTGTTTAATATCAACGCTCCTGGAATAATTATTTCTGCTCTTCTCTCACTTAATGAAGGTATTTTCTTAATTTCCGAAACTGGCAATTTAATTAGTTTTTCCAATACATTTTGTAAATTTTCCCTTTTAAATTTATAACCATGCAACTTTTGTTTAGATTCTCCCAAATCATCTGAAATCAAATTTCCTAATGAGGTGGCAGTGCCACTGGTTGCAATCATAGATAAAGGCTTATCTCCCTTATATCTACTCTTTATTTTTCGAACAGATGGTTCTAAAGATCCTTTAATAAAAGTTGTTAAAAAACTCGATCTTTCTGAAGTTATAGACTCTTTATTTAAAAAATCATTTTTAAGTCTTACTGCACCAATTCTAGAACTGGTAAGAGCTATAGCATCTTTTTTATCTGCAAGTATTAGTTCTGTAGATCCTCCTCCAATATCTATGATTACAAAAGACTGATCTTCAAAAGACATACCAGAAAGAACACCAAGGTAAATTAATCTGGCTTCCTCAGAACCACTTATCATTTCTATTTGAATATCAGTTTCATCAAGAACTCTTCTAATAAAATCTTGACCGTTTGGAGCTTCCCTAACTGCACTTGTTGCTGCTGTTATTATTTGTTTTACTCCATTACTTTTACAATATTCCTTAAATCGCTTAAGGGTAACTAATGCTCTTTGGATTGATTTTTCAGTAAGATTACCCTCCTCATCTCTTTCTCCAAGACGAGTGGTTGATTTATCAGTGAATTTTATTGAAAATGATTTTAATTCTTGATTAATTTCTGCTACTAAGAGGTGTGTAGAGTTAGTTCCAATATCTATAGAAGCTACTAAAATTTGCTTTTCTTGAGAATATTTTAAATCTTGTTTCTTTATCATTTCTTTTTATAGGATGCAGATATCTTTAATCCATTAATAAATATACCCAAGATTGATTATTAAATAATAGAAATCATTTAATCCTAGTAAGATTATTTAAAGTTATGAAATATACAATAGGTCATATGCAAAATAAAAATCGACAACTTAAATTAAGTACTTTTTTTGAATTATTAAGGTGGAATAAGCCGACTGGAAGAATGATCCTACTTATTCCTGCTGGATGGAGTTTATATTTAACCCCAAATGCCAATCCAACATTTTTAATGTTGCTAAGAATAATTCTGGGAGGACTACTAGTAAGTGGTTTAGGCTGCGTGGTTAATGATATTTGGGACAAAAAAATTGATCAAAGAGTTTTTAGGACAAAAAATAGGCCTCTAGCTGCAAATAAAATCGGTCTTAAAACGGCTTATTCAATTCTTTTCATTTTAATTTTATGTAGCTTCTTTTTAACTTTGTCACTTCCTCAAC
>CACASR010000011.1 GCA_902535175.1 uncultured Prochlorococcus sp. | reverse complement strand
GAATGCCATACTAGACAACAGTTAGATAAAAAAATTCAAAAAAGATTTATTAAAAATTAAGGTCTCCCTTATAGTCCGTTTTTGTCGCTAATTCATTCAAGTCACGAGTACCACTAATTATTTCTCCATTTATTTCCCAAGAAGGAAATCCACTGATTTCTTTCGTTTGGCATAGCTCATACTCATTATCTTTACCATCTTGAGCACATTCAACTACTTTTAATTCTTTAACTGCTTCTTTACCAAATAATTGTTTCTGATCGTGACAATGCGGGCACCAGTATGCACTATACATAACAATATTGTTTTCATTTAAAAATTTTGCAAACTTTACCTTTTGGGGTGAGCTTGAAGTGGTAATTATTGGTGATACATTTTCAGTGGGGCTTGCAACATCAATAGCATTAGAGGGGTCAACGTTTGTCGACCATATTAGGCCCCCCAGCAGGACACTAATGGCTATAATAAATCCTCTAAAGATCATTGGTTCTCTACTTTCGAACTTTGCTCCAATCATAGAAATTATAAAGATAGAAAACGATAAAATTGCTGAAAGTATACAAAAAAAGCAGTATGCTTGAATCTTAAAAAACATTATATTTATCAATAAAAAGCTAAATGTTGATGACGCACAAGAAATTAGAAATACTAACCACCATAACAACTTACTTAGTTTTTCTTTTGGGGAAATTAAATTAAGCGAAAGTATTATTGTGATAACTAATATTGATAAATACGTTATAAATCCAGCTAATGAGAGAGGTATATTAACTTGATTATTTTCAAATAAAGTACCCCAAGGACTATTTAAAACTGTTTCACAACCATTTTGTATTCCTGGGCACGAAAGCGAAGTAAATAATCCCCAGTTTTTTAATGTAATTGATCCTGTATCAACTATGCCTATTGTGCTTAGAATTGCGATTATGATTTTTGGCCATTTCAAATCTTTTTTATTTCTTCTGTTTAAAGTCTTAAGGGCCATACAAAAAGAAAGTTTGTTATTTACATCATCTATTCTAATATTATCTTGGCATGAGAGTTATATACGAAATGCTTTTCAAATCTTTTAATTCTTATTTTTTTAAGTTGTGAAACAAAATAGTCTCAATGTAAAAGAAAAAAAACTATCTAAGGTTGCATTCAGTCATGTTGGTTGTGAGAAAAATCTTGTTGATACTGAACATATGCAAGGCTTATTAGATAAAGAGGGTTATGAAGTTGACATCAATATAAATGATGCAAATGTTGTTGTTGTAAATACTTGCAGTTTTATTGAAACAGCTAGAGAGGAATCTATTAAAAAAATTCTAGAATATACAAATCAAGGAAAGGAAGTAATAGTTGCAGGCTGTATGGCTCAGCATTTTAAAGATGAGCTTATAAAAGAAATCCCTGAAATAAAAGGTTTGGTTGGAACAGGAGATTATCAAAAGATAGCCAAGGTTTTAGACAGAGTAGAAAAAGGGGAAATCGTTAATGAAGTTTCAAAAATACCTGAATTTATTGCAGATGAGGAAATGCCTCGTTTTGTAGATAAAAATAAATTTGTTGCTTATCTTCGCATTGCTGAAGGCTGCAACTATAATTGCGCTTTTTGTATTATTCCTAAGTTGAGAGGTCCTCAAAGAAGTAGAACAATAGAATCAATAGTTTCAGAAGCCAAAAGTCTTGCAAAAAAGGGTATTCAAGAAATCATAATAATTAGTCAAATAACAACTAATTATGGTCAAGATATTTATGGAAAACCATCATTAGCCAAACTTTTGAATGAGCTTTCTAAAGTGCCAATTCCTTGGATAAGGATACATTATGCTTATCCAACAGGTTTAACTGATGAAGTTATTAGAGCTTTCAAAGATTCAAAGAACATAGTACCTTACTTTGATTTGCCACTTCAGCACAGTCATCCAGATGTGTTGAAGAGTATGAATAGACCTTGGCAAGCTTCTTTGAATGAATCAATTTTGGAGAAAATTAGAGAAGAAATTCCATCTGCTGTATTAAGAACCAGTCTCATTGTTGGTTTCCCAGGAGAAAAAAAAGAAAATTTTGAACATCTTCTCGAATTTTTGGATAGGCATAAATTTGATCATGTGGGAGTTTTTATTTTTTCTCCTGAGGAAGGAACTGCAGCTTTTCATTTGCCAAATAAAGTATCTCCAGAGGTTGCAGAGGCAAGAAAAGATAACGTTATTTCAGTTCAACAAAATATATCTAAAGATAAAAATCAGACATATGTTGGTTCAAAAATGAAGATTTTGGTAGAAAAAATATCAGACAATAACGAATTAATAGGGCGGTCATATAATTTCGCTCCTGAAATTGACGGAACTGTAATTTTATCTGTTAAAGATAAAATTGATTTGAAAAATTATATTGGTAAATTTGTTGAAGCAAATATTTCTTTTGCGGATGAATATGATTTGTATGGAGAGATTATTAAAGTTTTGTAGTTTTTTTAAATTAATTTAACTGCTCTTAAGAGCTTATCTAATGCGAAAGCAGCGCCAAAACCAAAACCAATAAATGCAAAATAGAAAATGATGTTCATTAATTTTTTTATTTTTAATTTAATTTAACATCAGATGAAAAGATTAGATTTTTTCGTTTAATTTCTTAATCTTGGATATAGGGTAATTTTTTGTATAAACATTCCTCTGCTTTTTGTAGTTCCCTGCCTAAATATAGAGCATGGTCGAATCTGGTTATTAAGTCATTTCTTTCTTCAGTGATCAATATTCCAAGTTGTTTCGCACTAATACCTTTAAAAACTTGATTACTAACTCTTTTATTTTGAGAGTCGCATTTGATTGGTTCATTTGTTTCTGGGTCAAGCGCATATCCGTCATCATTAATATTATTTAGAAAGTGCTCTAAAATTATTTTATTTTCTATTAAATCTACTTTGATAATAAAATAACCGTTTGGATCTAAATCTATATATCGGTTGGATAGGTTATTATCAATCATTGTTTTTTCATCGAAACTTTTCTTAGAATCCATTCTTAGAAGTTAATAAAAAACTATATTACTAATATAAACTTTGGTAAAGCCGAATAATTTTTTATTTAAAGGGTATAGATTTATTTTCAAAATCAATTTCCATTTCGGTTTGTTTATTCACTTCATTTAGCCAAGGATAAATTATATTTTCCATATTTTTGTCAAACCACTTATGCATGCTAACAGTGCTTTTTGCAAAAAAACCTCTTCGTCTTTTATGTTTACCACCCGCTCCAGGATCAAACAAATGGATATTATTTTTTATTGCCCATTCAATTGGCTGGTAATAGCATAATTCAAAATGTAAATTAGATATTTCTTCTTGACTACCCCAATATCTACCCCATAAGTTGTTTTGATTTTTAACGCACATCGACATAGCAAAAATTTCATTTGATTCATGTTTTGAAGCACTAAAAAGTAAAAGATTTTTTTTATTATCAACCAGTGTTTCGAAAAATGTAGATGTTAGATATTTACTTCCCCAAACTCCCCACCTCGAACAATGCTGTTCATAAAAATTATGCATTTTTTTGAGGATTTTTTGGTTGATATCATCTTCATTAAAAATTTCTACTTTAATGTCTTGTTTAATAATTGATTTCCTCTCTTTTTTTATATTTTTTCTCTGATTAGAGTTAAATCTAGATAGAAAATCGTCAAATGTTTTTTCTCCATTACTCCTCCATTCACTGCTGGAGTTTATCCATTCAAAGTATCCCAAATATTTAAGATGGTTGCCCCAGCTTTCATCAATATATAAAAAATTACAACTTAGGATTTTGTTTGTAATCGCGAAGCTTTCGATATGGTTTATAAGTAAATTTGTAATTTCTTTTTTGTCTTTATTTTTTTTATAAAGAAATTGATATCCATTTACAGGACTATAAGGACTCATTCCAATTAATTTAGGGTAATAATTTAAATTCAGCTCTTGAGCCAATCTTGCAAATGATTGGTCAAAAATGAATTCTCCATAGCTATGATTTTTTAAAAAAAGTGGGGCAATTCCTAGTATTTCTTCATTTTTATAAGCAACAAAATATAGAGGCTGCCAACCAGTTTCTCTTGAAACACTTTTTGATATCTCAAGGTTTTTAATCCAAGTCCATTCATAAAATGGATTATTAATTTCATTTGCTAATTCATTCCATATCTCCTTGGAGATTTCCCTAATTGATAATTTGACTTCAACTTTATGTATTTTTTGGGTCATTTATTATTGAAACTATTTCAAATCTTTTTGTAATGAACATGGATTTCATTATTCATTAAATTTTTAATTGATTTTATTTCCCATAGCCTTTTGAGATTAAAAATCGCATTTGTTTGTTCTGAAGGGATCCATGTATATCTACCTCCAATAATTCGTGGAATTATCGTAATTTTTATATCTGTTATTAAATCCTCTTTTATAAATGAATTTATAAGTTTTGCCCCTCCTAAAAGAGCTAAATCATTTATCCCTTGTTTTTTAAGTGAAATTAAAGTTTTTTCCCATGAATCTTCGAAAAAGAGTTCTTTCTCGAATTCATTATTCGACGAATTATCAACTTTATTTGAGCTTATTAGCCATCTTCTAATTGGTTGACGAAAGTATTTCCAATTACTATTAAATTTTTTGCTATTTGAAGCAACTATAGAAATTGGTTGGCTTTTTGATATATTTAGTTCGTCATTATCAGTGAGATTTTTAACTAGGTAAGTTGATTGATGAGCTATTAAAGTACCTAAACCAAAAATGGTGGCGTCAACCATTGATAAGTTTTGATTTAATATTTTTTTATCTTCATTGCTTCCAAGATGCGATTCTCCACCTCCAGGAAATGCAATTCTCCCATCAAGACTTGATGCTATAACAATTATTACTCTTGGGATATTCAAGTTTGCGTGACTAAACTATTTTCCAATTTCAACTTCAACGAATTGGTTAACTTTTGATCAACATAAATTTCTGCAGCATTATTTGGACTCTCCTGGAGTCTTATTTTGTGTAATGTTGCACCAAGATTATGTATTGGTTTTTTAAGAATATCAGAAATATATAAAGCTATATTTTCAGCAGTTGGAACACAATCATGGAAAAATTCGATGTCTTTATTAAGAAAAGTATGATCTAGCTGTTCAACAACTAAATCGTTAATTATCTCTTGGAGGGCAGATAAGTCGCAAACCATTCCTGTTCTTTTATCAATGTCTCCTTTTACAGTTATATCGACAAGATAGTTATGACCATGTCCATTAACTCTGGCACATTTCCCATAGATTTTTTTATTTTCATCAAAGGATATCTCTTCTTTTGCAAGTCTATGAGCGGCTGCAAAATGAGTTTGTACTGTTAGAAATGCTTCCATGTTTTTTCCAAAATAATCTGCCCATAAATTTGGGTTTTCATAAAGTCTTAGACTTGTAAGAGGTAAATCATCCTTCAGACGACTCCAAATGACCTTTACTAAGGCTTCAGTTGTGGGAAGGATACCTTCTTGATTACTAACATTAAATTCAGGCCAGACATCATTTAAAAAACGAAAATCTAATTGTCCAGTAACCTTATCTTTAATAGAGTGTTTTACATCAGAGAGATTAAGTACCATTCCATCAGAGTCTAGTTCTCCACCCATTGAAACAATAAGTTCATAATTATGACCATGACCTGGTGCAATACTGCACTTTCCAAAAAGAGATAAATTTTCTTCTGGGCTTTTTTCAGGAAGCCAATAACGGTGACTAGAACTAAAGCAGGCACGTCGAGTTATGACGCATTCACGTCCTTTTCCATGAGATGGTTTGGATTGTGTAGAAGTCATAACTGTCTGCGATAATACTATCTTAAGGTTTTAAATACGCTTTTGTCTTTATGGAACAATCCATTATCGAAAAAACAGTTCATGCTATTAAGGGCAGAAGCATATTTTTAATAGGAATGATGGGTTCTGGTAAGTCACAAACTGGTTTGAAGCTGGCTGAATTATTGAAGTATAAATACATTGATTTAGATTCATTAATAGAGAAGTTGGCAAAAAAATCTATCAATCAAATTTTTAATGATGAAGGAGAAGATAATTTCCGCGAATTAGAAGCAAACTGCCTTAAAGAAACTATCAAAATTCCTTCATTAGTAATCTCAACTGGGGGAGGAATAGTTACTAAATCGGAAAACTGGGGAATTTTAAGACAGGGAATAATTGCTTGGATAGATCTCGACAAAGATATAGCGATTGAAAGATTGAAAAATGAAATTGACAATAGGCCACTTCTTCAGGGAAAGAATCTAAATGATCTGTATATGAGCATTTTTCAATCTAGAGAAAATTTGTATTCTCAAGCAGATTTAAGAATTCAAGTAAAAAAAGAAAATATTGAAGAAGTTGCTATGAAAATAATTAATGCAATTTATAAAGAAATAATCAATTAATCTGGTTCAATTCTTACTGCAAACCATTTGATAACGTATCCTAATTTTATTTCTAATTCATAAGTGCTTTCCAATAATTCTTCAAAAAATTCCTGATCAGGATCTTCTATATTTTGATATATTGTTTGTGTTTCTGTCTTACTAAGCCAATTCTTCAACCATAAAATTGCTTCTTGCTTTGATACAATTTTTTCCTTTGAATCTGGCTCTAATAATACATAATGATCTGATGCTCTTATTAGTGGATTTGACATAATGAAAATTCTTCTTGGATTAATTCTTTGCTTGATTTTTCAAGGAATTTTTTTAGAAAGTTCTTTTGCTCTAGTAGATTCTAACGTACGAGAGTTTTTGGAAAATCGTGTAAATCAATGGCCAGAATTATATTTGCCAAATTTAAAATTATCGGATACTTCTAAGGATTTAATTTATCCTAAATGGTTCGAGGGGAATTGGCTTGTTACTTCCCAAGATATAGTTAATGATTCAGAAGAGCCAGTTATTTATAAAGTAAATTTCTTTAAGAATGATTCAGATTTAATTGTTGGTAATCGTGCAAAAAATTCTGAATCTATTGGAAAAGCAATATTTGGTGAAACCTTAATAAAGGTTGTAAATGATCCTCAATCTATTAATAATCAAATTACTTATTTAAAAGATGATTTTTATATTGATTCAAGAATTACTGGGAGAAATCAGATCCAAGATAATGATATTTTTTTCGCAGAAGAGCTAGTTATACAAACAGCACATAAGCCAGGTGCTTCAAGGATTAATCAGGTAGAGACTATTAGTAAATTTCAAAAATGCTCCGAAGAAATATTGGAAGTTGATAATTCAATCAAACCATCAATTTGTGGAGTGCAATATGTTGCTTCTTATGGTTCAAAAGTTGGTGATCCTTCTATTCAGGCTATCAAAACAAATAAATATAAATTGAAGTTTGAATTTATTGAGAGTTAGCACTAAAAAGATATTCTTCTAAGTTGTTCCTCCAAATGAAAAGATTTTCTAAATAAGGGTTGTTTATGTATTCTTGGCTCCCCTCTCCTGAAAGAATTGGTCCTGCAGACTTTGGAAATTTAATAAGAGATAATTGAGCAGCAATTGAAATATCTGCAATTGATAAACTATCTCCAACTAAATATTTCTTGTTGATCAAGGATTTTGATAAAGCTTCCAGTAATTTTTGGAGTTCTAAATTATCTTTAGAAGACAAAACTACATTAGAAATTTTACTAAGATTTTTAAAAGGTAATTTATCAACAATACTTTTAACTGAAGAAGGTATTTCATCTGGAAGTAATGCAGTTCTTAGCTGTGGATTTTCTATTGCAGATTTTATTAAAGCTTTTCTACAAGTTGTAGCCATTGTAGTATCTGCCCAGTCTTCAATTAGTTTGCATTGTGCGAATAATAATGGATCCTCCGGAAAAAGTGGATTGTTTTCATTTTTTTTATCTATATATTCGCAAATAGTTGAAGAGTCATTAATAACTTGATCATTACTATCGACTATTACAGGAACTTGTTTTTGACCTGATAATTTAAAGATTTCAAATTGGCCTATTCCAGGTGTTACTTCTTCAACTCGATATTGTAGTTTTTTTGCATGAAGAGCCATTCTTGTTTTTAAACAAAAAGCACTATGCCTAAATTGATATAATGTAATCATGCTGTTTAATGTTTGTTAAAACTTAGCTAAAAAAGTAATCTATTTGTGGAGCTGATGGGCGAATTTTTCTCTAATGTTGCGAGATATCCAAAGTATTTGATATCTATCATTGTTGGGGGACTTGTTGCTTTGCTTGAACCTTTATTCAAGAATAGATCAAATCCGCTCACAATAGTAGGTTTGATATCTTCTGTCTTAAGTGCTTTCATAACTGTTTATTTTGTCTTGCAAGCGATGACAAATCCAATAAATTTACAACCATAATGCCAAATAATTACCGTCTTGCAAAAGTTTCTTCTCTTTTGAAGAAAGAAATAACACTTATTTTGCAGAATGATTTAGAAAATGATCTTATTAGAGATCATTTCGTCAATATTTCTAAGATCGATCTATCAGGTGATTTGCAACACTGTAAAATTTATATAACTTCAACTGCTCAAGAGAAAGTAAGGAAGGAAATTGTATCAAACTTGAATACTGCTAAAAACTCTATAAGGCATAGTTTAGGAAAAAGAATTGAGATGAGAAGAGTTCCAGAGATAATTTTTAAAGACGATGTTGTTCTTGATAAAGGATTATCAGTCTTGAAACTTCTCGATGAATTAAAAAATAAAAATCAAAATCAAAATTATAATGTTGAGGACAAGGATGCCAAAAGTTGATCTACCCCTTGATCAAAGAAATATAATTATTACTCGATCAAAAGAAGGGATATTGGATATAAAAAAGATATTTATAAGCAAGGGCGCTAATGTATTTGATTTACCTGCAATAAGTATTACTGATCCTGATGATTTGAATCCTCTTGATGAAGCATTAAATCAAATAAATGATTTTCATTGGATTATTTTTTCCAGTAGTAATGGGATCAAATTTGTGGATAAAAGACTTAGATTCTTTAATAGTTCATTAAAAGAATGTTCTAAAAAAACAAAAATCGCCGTAGTCGGAGAAAAAACTTCAAAAACTCTTGATGATTTTGGGATTAAGGCTGATTTCATACCTCCAGAATTTGTTGCTGAAAGTTTAATTGATAATTTCCCAGTATCTGGTTATGGACTTCGAGTTTTTGTACCAAGAGTTCAAACAGGTGGTAGGGATTTAATTGCAGATCAATTTAGAAAGGCTGGTTCTCGTGTATTTGAGGTTGCTGCATATGAAACTAAATGTCCTGAATCAATTCCGGAAGAAACAATTGATATTATTTCTAATCGAAAAGTCGATGCGATTATTTTCTCAAGTGGTAAAACCGTACTAAATGCTGCTTCTTTACTAGAAAAAAAACTTGGTAAACAATGGTTAGAATATTTTGATCAAATTAAGTTATTAACTATTGGACCTCAGACAACAAAAATATGTAACAAGATTTTTGGAAGAGTTGATAGTCAGGCACAAAAATATACTTTTGAAGGACTACTAGATGTAGCAATTAATATTTTTAATTAGAAAATTTTTTTGTATAGTTCTTTTCAACTAAATCTTTGAACCTATCAATATTGGCCTGTAATTCGTTTGTCACCATTTTGCCTAAAATATTTTCTTCCATAAACCGAGCAATCATTTTTGGTAGTTCATAAGTTATTGCTAAATTTACCGTTGTGATTTGATCAGTTTTACTTTCGAAAACTACAGATCCCTCAGTTGGTAAACCTCCTATTGATTTCCATTTAAGTTTGCTTTTTTCAACCCTTTCTGTAATTTGAGCTTTCCATTTAAACCTAAAGCCATTTGCAGCTAAAGTCCATTCTGTTAAATCTGGTAACGTATTAGTTTCTTCGTCAACTGTTTTTACAGATTCAATCCAGCTCATCCAGAGTGACATTGAGTCTAAATCGCTCCATGTGTCCCATACATTTTCAAGAGGCGCATTAACAACTGTTATTACGTCATGTTTTAGCCAAGTACCCATTAATTAACTTACTGCAAGATTTTTTGCTAATTCGGCTTTCTTCTCTAAAATTGCGGCGGCAGCTAAATGACCACTCATTGTAGCTCCCTCCATAGAGTCTATATAATCTTGTTTTGTATAACTACCAGCCATGAAGAAATTAGATATAGATGTTTTTTGATCGGGTCTGAAAGGCTCAATACCGGGAGCTTCTCTATAGAGTGATTGTGGAATTTGTACCACGTTACTCCAAAGTAATTTAAGGTTTTTTGAGGATGGGAATAGACGGCGAACCTCTTTATCAATTTCTTTTGTAATTCTTTCTGTGGATCTTCCCATCCATCTATCGCCAGGAGTTAAAACACATTGGAGAAGCGATCCCATATCTTTTTTTCTATAGTCTGCTGGACTTGCTAGTGCTAAATCAGCAAAACAACTGAAAGAGGCATCAGCAGAATAAAGAAGGTTATCTAGTCCAATTGGTTCGTTTCCAGTATTATCTTTTTGCAATTCAGTAACCCAACCGTCATATCTTAATTGGATTGTGGCAACAGCTACAGCTCTAAGTTTTTTTAAACCTTCAAATTCTTTAAATTGATACCATTCTTTTGGAATTATTTTTTTTATTCCAGGAACATCACAAGCAGCTAGAAATTTATCTGCAAATACTGCCTTAATTCCTTCAGGAGAAGATATTTTTAATTGATTTACTGCATAAGACGAAGATTCCTTTTCATAAATGATTTCTTCTACCTTATGGTTAAGATGTATTTTTGCTCCTTTGTTTGTGATGTAGTCGACGATAGGTTGCGTTAACCACTTGTGTGGGGAACCTTTTAAAAGATTAAGTTTTGAGGCTTCTGTTTTTGAAGCAAACATCATGAATATAGTTAGCATGCATCTTGCTGAAATATCTTTGCAATTAATAAAACCTAATGCATATGCTATTGGATCCCACATTCTTTCTAAACTTTTTTCACTTCCACCATGGTTTAAAAACCATTCTTGAAAACTAATTCTATCTAGATCTCTAATTATTTTCATAGCGCCTTCATAGTCTATCAATCCTCTAACGATTGGACTTGTACCTAAAGCTAAGGCATTTCTGAATTTATCTACCCATGTAAGTTGTTCGGTGGTAAAAAAAGCTTTAAGTCCGTTAAATGGAGCACCTAAAGGGAATCTGAAGTCTAACGATTTTAAATTACCACCATTATTGATAAATAGATGAGTATGATCTTTCGGGAGTAAATTGTCTAGAGCTCCCACTTTTTTCATTAATTTAAAAAGATTTGCATAATTGTAAAAAAATACATGTAAACCCATTTCTATGTGGTTGCCATCCTTATCTTCCCAACTTCCTACTTTACCTCCCCAAAATGACCTGCTCTCGTAAATTTCTACTTCGTGGCCTTCATCAACTAAATTGACTGCTGCTGTAAGACCAGCTAATCCAGAACCAACTATTGCAATTTTCACTTTTTCTTAAAATTATAACAAATCAAGTTTGGATAACGTTTGTTCTATGCATCCTATCGATTAAGTTTTTATATTATAAATAGTAGAAATCCTTTGTTTATGGAAAATGTAGAAGTTAATCAAGAAATTAAAAATTCTGATGATGGCAAAGGTATCTTAATTACGAATGATGCTATTGAACAAATTTCAAATTTATTGAAGGGCCAAACTGACAATAAAGCACTAAGAGTAGGAGTAAGATCCGGCGGTTGTAGTGGGATGAGTTATACGATGGATTTTATAGGAACCGATGAAATAAATCCCGATGATAAAGTTTATGATTATTCATTAAAAGCTGATCAAAGCTTTCAAGTTGTTTGTGATCCTAAAAGTCTTTTATATATTTATGGAATGCAGTTAGATTTTAGTAAGGAATTAATTGGAGGTGGCTTTAATTTTGTAAATCCCAATGCCTCTCAAACTTGCGGTTGTGGAAGCTCTTTTGCAGTTTAATAAATAATGAATAATGAAATTAATTCCATCGAAGAGGATTTTAATGCAGCTTTATCAAGATATAAAGCAGGGCAAGATTTAATTCCAATCGTTCAAGATTTTCAAAAAATTATACAGCAAATTCCAAATCATTTTGCTGCTTGGACTTGTTTATCATGGCTTCAATTACTTTTGAAAAATAATGAAGAAGCTTTGTCAGCTGCTAGACAAGCTGTTCGTTTAAATCAGCAAGATCCACAAGCAAGAATGAATTTGTCTTTAGCTCTTTTGGCTACCAATAATAAAGGTGTTAGGGATCAGATTGAGTTAATAAAAAAAATGTCTATGATGATGCCAGATGTGAAAAGTGAGTTGAAAGAATCTGTTGAAGACGGATTAAGTAGATATCCAGATTGGCCTGAGTTAACCAAAGTAAAAAAATGGTTGGAATTTTAAATTGTTTAAGATTTTAATTTTAAGTAATGGGCATGGAGAAGATCTATCTGGCAGTCTATTAGCTAAACAATTCGTAAAAAGTGGTTATTCTGTTCATGCTTTGCCAATTGTAGGTATGGGAAATCATTACGAAAAAGAAAAAATTAAGATTATAGGTAAAACTAAGGAATTTAGAACTGGAGGAATTGGTTATAATTCTTTTAAGGGACGACTTACTGAGATATTAGGAGGAGAAATATTTTATCTTCTAAAAAGATTATATTTAACTTTTAAAATAAGAAATAAATATGATTATTTTTTTGTAGTTGGAGATATTGTGCCAGTTTTTTTTGCATGGGTTTGTAAGAAAGATTTTTTTACATATCTAGTTGCTTATTCCAGCCATTATGAAGGGAAGTTGAAATTACCATGGCCTTCTAAATTTTTCTTGCTCTCACAAAAAGCAAAAAAAATATATACGAGAGATTCCTTTACAGCTAATGATTTAACATTGCAATTAAAAAAGAAAGTGTCTTTTTTAGGTAACCCATTTATGGATAAGTTTTTTCCTAGAAACAAAGAATTAAATAAAGATGAATTTGGTATTGGATTATTTCCAGGAAGTAGATTCCCTGAGATTTTAGATAATTTTGTTTTGATTTTAGAGGTATTAGAGGCATTGTCAGATTTAAGATATTTTCAAAAAATTCAGTTTAATTTTGCAATAGTTAATGCTCTATCTTCATCAAAAATAAAGGAGATATTTCAAAAAAGAGGATGGTTAAAAATAGAAAATATAAAAGATAATAATCTCTTGAAATTCCAATATAAATTTTTAGAAGTGAATATATATTGGAATAATTTTGACAAAATATTATTGAAAAGTAGATGCTGTATTAGCATGGCAGGAACAGCAGCAGAGCAAGCGATTGGATTAGGAAAACCGGTTATTCAGATTGAAGGTAAAGGTCCACAATTTACAAAAACTTTTGCAGAAGCTCAAAGACGTTTGCTTGGAAAATATGTTTTTTGTGCCAGTAATTATAAAGACAAAAATGATCAAATCAATCAGACAATTAAATTGATCATAAAAATAATATACCTCATACAGCTAAATAAGAAGTTTATGATCTCATGTAATGAAAATGCTAAAAAAAGACTGGGTGAAAACAAAGCTTGTCTTAAAATGGTTGATGATATGAATATTTTTATAAAAAATGACTAAGGAGAATAATCAAAATAAGTTAAAACAAATTATTGATAATTTATTATTAATAAATTTATTTACAGTCATTTTTTTTGCAATATTTTTTATTTTTGCAATCATCATGCAATTTAATGGGATATTTATTTTTATTAATTTTATTCAGATAGTTTGGAATCCTCTTGTAGTTCCATTGATAACAATTCTTATTATTGGTGCTTTAGTAATTGGTATTAATTCTTGGTGGAGGCGTAAATTGCTTTCTCAAGAAGAGGATATTTAAAATTATAATTTTTGATTTTACTGCTAATTACTTTTTGTCCTTCTAAAACAACTTTCGCTCCATCTCCTAGCAATATTTTTAAAACCGCTCCAGGCACTGGAAGTAAATTAGGTCTATTCAGACATTTGCCTAAAGTCTGAGAAAATTCTCTCATTAATACTGGGTTTGGTGCAACAGCATTAAATACTCCCGAATACTTTTTATCAGCTAATGCTTGAATAATTAATGCACATAAATCAGTTCTATGAATCCAACTCATCCATTGCTTACCATCTCCAATTGGTCCACCTAATCCAACTTTAAATATAGGGAGCATTTTTCCTAATGCTCCTCCGTCTTTCTCTAGAACAATTCCAATTCTAAAAATAACTAACCTTGAGAAAAATGGTTTTTCAGCGGCGACCGCTTCCCATTTTTTGCAAAGATTAGATAAAAAGTCTTTTCCTCCAGGACTATTTTCAGTGAATTCA
The DNA here is from genome assembly GCA_902535175.1 of uncultured Prochlorococcus sp. Classification (GTDB taxonomy): domain Bacteria; phylum Cyanobacteriota; class Cyanobacteriia; order PCC-6307; family Cyanobiaceae; genus Prochlorococcus_A. The sequence goes on along the minus strand of CACASR010000011.1, from coordinate 31,294 downwards.
CTAGACAAACTTGTACCGTAATAACCTATAGCTGATCCGTTTATAATGACTTTTGGGTTTATTTTTAAATTTTTAAGGGTCTTCATCATAAATTTCGTAGTGTTAATACGACTATTTTCAATCTCCTGCTTTTGTTCAGAGGTCCATTTTTTTTCTGCTATGGGTTCTCCCATCAAGTTAATAATTCCATCTGTCTCTCTTAAAATATTTAGAAGATTTTCGTTATTCCAGTTTTTTTCTTTTGATAAGTCTATTTGAAAAAATTTAAACTTATTGAAATCTAAATCAAGCTTTAATTTACTAATGGGTTTTCTACTTACAATGTATATTTCGTGATTTTCATTGAGTAGTGTTGGTACTAGTTCTTTACCAATAAATCCAGTGCAGCCAAGAAGTAAAAGACGCATATCTTAAAGATGATTATCATTTAAGACTATTAAATTTTTTAGACGTTTGTAATTATTATTCCGGTATAAATTTTTTTCAATAGTTTTCAAACAAGTTTTTGTATAATGGATTTCAAATAATTTTCTTGAATTTATTATGACAGATTCTATTCCAAAGAAACCTCTCAAGAAAGGAAGCTTAGTTTTTGTCGATAGAGAAAATTATATAAAAAGTATCGAAGCGCTAGCCAGTGATGATAATCTACCTAATTATGTCTTTGAAGGTCCTGGAGAGATTCTTTCAGTCAAAGACGAATATGCTCAGGTTCGATGGCGCAGACCTGTTCCAGATGTATGGTTGAAATTAGATCAACTTAAAGAATATACTCAATAAAATTTTTATATTTAAAAGTTTTTATTTTTTTTCTCTACAGACATCTTTGACTGGATTCTTTTTGCTTCTTTGATCATTTCTTTTCCATCAAATAAGTAATTATCTACGTATCCTTGTGTATATCTATCAAATTCTGATAGCGCATCTTTAACTTGTGAAAAACAATGATAAAGATCGAGGCCTAAAGCTGAAATAGACTTTGGAACTATTTTTTTGTTATAAATTTTTTCTACTTTTTCTATTTTCTTTTGTGAAAGAATAACATAACTGCAAAAATTTTCCATTAGTTCGTCATCATATGGATCCGCAGATAGTTCTTTTATTTCGTTATTCAAAGGTTTAATGATTTGACTAATTAATCTATTTATCGGACTATAAATTTCTTTAATCCATGTTTCAACTTCTTTGTCCTTAATTGAAGAATTATGTTTTTTTGAATTAAATTTCTCTTCCCAATTTTCATTAAATGAATCAAATGATGAGCTCGAAAAGGAAAAACTGCTATCGTATTGTTTCTTTTTGATAGGGTCATTTAGAGTTTCCCAGGCATTTTGTATTGCAAGAAATCGTTCTTTCTTGCCGCCTGCATCTGGATGATGTTGCTTAACTAAAGAGCGATATGAAGATTTAATTTCACTTCTGGTTGCATTTCGTTTGAGACCTAATTCTTCATATAAATTTTTTTCCATTTTTATAAATTATGCATTAAAGATAACCATCTTTTCTGGCTTGAATTGAAGTATTAGATTCAAACATAGCTGTTGATAAATATCTTTCTCCAAAACTTGGAAGAATAACTATCAATCTTTTATTTATTAGTTCTTTTCTTTTGCCGATTTTTATAGTTGCTGCTAAAGCTGCACCGCTGCTGATGCCAGATAAAAGGCCTTCCAATCTAGCTAATAAACGCCCATAATAAAATGCTTCATCGTCATCTATTTTTATAATTTCATCAATTAATTTAGTATTAAGGACTTTTGGTACGAAACCCGCGCCAATTCCTTGAATCGAATGAGATCCTGCTTTTTCTCCCGAAATCACAGCACTTTTTTTGGGCTCTACGGCATAAATTTTGCAATTTGGATTAACTTTTTTCAAAAATCGCGCACAACCAGTAATTGTTCCTCCTGTGCCTACTCCTGTAACTAGTCCATCTAAATTGTTATTGGATTGGGACCATATTTCTTGAGCCGTCGTTCTTTCATGAATATCTGGATTAGCAAAGTTTTCAAACTGATTAAATTGATAGCTATTTGCCATGGTTGAAGACAACTCATTAGCTAAATCTAAAGCTCCTTTCATTCCGTCTTTCCCAGGTGTTAGTTGTAATTCAGCTCCATATGCTCTCAACATTGCCCGTCTCTCAATACTCATCGTATCCGGCATAGTTAATATCAATTTATAGCCTTTTGCTGCGGCAACCATTGCTAATGCGATGCCAGTATTTCCACTAGTTGCTTCAATTAACGTTGTTTTATCTGGTGTTATCAATCCTTCCTCTTCAGCTTTACATAACATTGAATAAGCGATCCGATCCTTAACAGAAGCTGATGGATTGAAACTTTCTAGTTTGGCTATTATTTCTGGATAACAATCAAAATACTTTCTGATTCGATTTAATTTAACTAATGGAGTATTTCCAACTAGAGAAGTTATATCATTTGCTATTTCCATGAAATTATTTTTAAAATTCAAAATAAAATCTCTTTAATTCATAATAATTGTATTTAAAGATCTTTTATATAATTTTCTCAAAAGAATTTAATTTAAATAACTTCCTGCTGAAAAATATTTAGTAATATAAGAGGTAGTTTTTATTATGATTATGTATTCGTTGGAACTAAGTCTGAGATATTCACCTTTTCCACTATCAATTCAGAAAAAAGAATTTGATGATGTTAAAGGAATTTATGATGAAATAAAAAGTTCTATGAATGAAACTTTAGAATCATCAAACTTGATCGAATTAAGGTGTGACAAAGTGCAAGATAAATTAATTGCTGTAAGAGCTAAAGAAATCATTTCTGTTCAGATATATGAAAAATCTTCAGTAGCAGGAGGAGCTAAAAGACCAGGATTTTCTCTCAACATAGATTGATAGAACTAATGCGAGATTCCCTTGAAAATGAAATACCTTATATTAACTTCAAAGATGTTTCTTTTTCATATCCTGGAGAAAAAGAAAATTTAATTTTTAAATGTAATTTATCAATAAAAAAACATGGATTTTGGATGGTCGTAGGTAAAAACGGGAGCGGAAAAAGTACTCTTTTAAAATTAATTAATGGAATAATCAAACCCAAAAATGGTGTTATCCAATCTAATGCAAATATTGGAATGGTGTTTCAAAACCCTGACCATCAAATATTGATGCCAAATTGTAGGAGTGAACTTCTGATTAATATTAATCAGAATATAAGTCAAAATGAAATTAATAAAAAAATTGAATATGTGCTTGATCAAGTAGGAATGAATGGTTTTGAAAAAAGGCCAGTTCATACTTTGAGCGGTGGACAAAAACAACGCTTAACTATTGCAAGCACTTTGATTAGTAATAGAAATTTTATTCTTTTAGATGAGCCAACAGCGTTACTTGATCAAACTAGCCAATTAAAAGTTTTACAAACCATTAAAAATCTTACAAGTGACCATAAAAAACCTTTATCGGCTTTGTGGATTACTCATCGTTATGAAGAATTAACTTATGCTGATGCAGTAGCGGAGTTGAAAAATGGTTTTTTATCTCGCTGGCAAGAACCATCAAAATTTCAATATAATTAAATTTTGTACTTGTCATAAGGTACTTTAAAGAGCTAAATTCATTTATATTCCTCGGTAGCTCAGCGGTAGAGCGATCGACTGTTAATCGATTGGTCGCAGGTTCGAATCCCGCCCGGGGAGTTCATTTAAGGGTTCTTCAGACTTCAAGTTATTTCACTTGAGGTCTTTTTTAATGCTCTATTGGAATCAAATTAATTTTGATGGTCGTGAAATGGACGCGAAATGATGAGAAAAATGGTCGTGAAGAAAAAAATATAAAAAACTGTCAGAATATTTATATGAATTTAATAGGTTAATGAGAAAGATTTCAGATTTAATTCATGAATTTAGTGAAGAATGGATTCCATTTTTAGAAAGTTCTAGAAAAATTAATAACAATAAATCTTTTTTTGTAATTGATAGTCAAAAATCCACATATAAATTATTTAATACTGATATTACAAATAGAATTAAATCTTTTATCGAGGATGAAAGATATAAGGTAGATAGTTCTTTAGGACAAACTAATATTTCTGCTATCCCTTGGATTGCAATTCTAGATCAGGAAATCACCTCAACTGTCCAAAAGGAATTTTATATTGTTTACTTATTTTCGAGAAATGCAAAAAAAGTTTTTTTATCAATAGGTATTGGTGCTCAGCAATTCGTAGATGTATTTGGAGAGAATCGGAAATGTACTAAGAAGATTTTTTCAGCAAAAAAAAGATTACTAGGTTACTGCGAATTCTTAAAAGAAGGACATTTGCCTGTTGAAATAGAATTATCAAATTCTAAAGACTTTGATTTTAATGAGAAATTTGGTCCCGCATCTTCTAAATCTCAGCATAAAATTTCTAATTATGAAGCAGGTTGTTTGTTTACGAAAGAATATGATTTATCTAATCAACAATTAACTGAGGAAATATTTATTAAGGATTTAAAAGAATATTTGAACTTGTACAAAAAAATGTCTCAAGACCCGGTAATCAAAAATATTATTTCTAATTTGACAGATAGCGTTTTTGATAGAGATCAAGATTTAGTTAAACCTTTAGATTTGGATTATGAAATTAACTCTTTTAAACCAAATCCAGAAATTAAAATTCCTAATAAGAGTTCGAATAAAACTTTCTCCAATAATAGAAGTAAACAAAATAGTTCGATTCCTTTGAAAGTAGTTGGGGATGTTGGCGAAAAACACGTTTATGAATATGAATACAACAAACTAAAAAAATCAGGCAATATTCATTTGGCAGAGAAGATAGTTAAGCAGTACGAAGATAAAACAAATTTTCCAGGTTACGATATTAAATCATTTGATGAATTTGGTGAAGAAATTTATATTGAAGTTAAATCTACTTGTGGAGTTAAAAGAAATAACTTTGAAATTAGTGAAAATGAAATAGAGGCAGCGCGCTACTTTAAAGAGAAGTATTTTATTTATCATGTTGTAAATTCACCAAAAAATCCAAGAATCGATGGTTTTATACAAAATCCAATAAACAAAATTTCCAGAAAAGAAATAATCATTGAACCTTTGAATCACAAAATAAGATTTTAATTTAATCAATCATTTTCTTTTTACAAACCATTATTTTATTGCCAATCACTGTTCTTTTTATCAATCCACTCTTCAATCTGCTCTTTCATGAAAACCATCCTTCTTGGCGATATTTTTACTTTTGGAGGGAACTCTCCTTTTTTTACCAAATAGTGGTTAGCCGAAGATATATTCAAGTATATTTGACATAATTTTAAGAACAGTATATAGAACATTTAATATAATAAAAAAAATGTCTTATTTATTATGTTGTAAAATTAAAAAAAATTGTTTTTTAAGAACAGTAATTAGAACAATTTTAAAATTCTCCGCAAAATTGAAAAACAAGCTCTTTGATTTATATTCATTTTTTTTAAATTAAGACGTCTTTTCCTTTAAATTCCGTGAATTACTACACCATTCAAGAAATTTCAGTCATCCCACATATCCTTTTTCTCTTGATCTAAATTATGCCTTTCAAGTAATTCTATTCTTTGTTTCTGAGAATCTATTTCTGTTTCAATTGCGTTTTTATCGTCAATATATTTTGTTTGTATTTCTAAGATATTTATTTCAAATTGTTCTCCAAAAAAATCTGACATTTCTTTCCATGCTTCCATTTCCTCTTCTTTGCCAATAGTATCGTTTATCTGATGAGAAATAATTTCTGATACATATTGTTTAAGTTCTTGATGACTCATCGATTCAACTTTTTTTTGAATATAAAGTTCTTTAAGAGTTTCTAGTTGTTTTTTTGATAAATCAGAATAGACAATAGACTTTTTCTTCATAGATATTTTAATTTTTTTTTTAATATATACAATATTATTCGTTTAAACATTTTTGAGAAATTAAAAATTTTAAACTTAGTTAATTCCTATTTGAAAACTGAAAATATCCATTGAATTCAATTTTTCTAAACTTATAATCGCAATCTCAATTAAATATTCTCTCAATATGAACCGCTATTTGTTTCTAATAATCCTTTGATTATTAAGAAAAAGTGAATAGAATCGAAAGAAATTCTAAAATTTCAAATTTATTAAAATTCGCAATTTCTATCTAATCTATTGCTACAACTAAGTTATTTGATAATTCTAATTGATAAAATTGTTTACAGTAATTCAGCAATCTTTATAAATTCTTGAGAGAATCATAATACCAAAACTTAATTTTAATTTAATAGTTTATAAATATGAAAATTTCAATCCTTCTTATTGAAGACGATCGTGATATGCGTGATTTGGTGGCTAGACACTTAGAACATTCTGGTTTCGATGTCCAAAAAGCTGAAGATGGAATTAAAGGACAAGCATTAGCTCTTCAATATTCACCAGATTTAATACTCTTGGATTTAATGCTACCAAGTGTTGATGGTTTAACTTTATGCCAGAGACTAAGAAGAGATGAAAGAACTTCAAATATACCAATTTTGATGATAACTGCTTTAGGAGGCCTTAAAGATAAAGTGACTGGGTTTAATTCTGGAGCAGATGATTACATTACTAAACCATTTGATCTAGAAGAACTATATGTACGCATCAAAGCTTTATTAAGAAGAACCAACAGAGCACAATTAAACTCAAGTAACCAACAAGAAATATTAAATTATGGTCCTTTAACACTTGTTCCGGAAAGATTTGAAGCTATATGGTTTGAATCCCCTGTTAGGTTAACTCATCTTGAATTTGAACTTCTTCATTGTCTTTTGCAGAGACATGGTCAAACTGTATCGCCTGCATTAATTCTTAAAGAAGTATGGGGATACGAACCTGACGATGATATTGAGACAATAAGAGTTCATATTAGACACTTACGGACTAAACTTGAACCAGATCCACGCAAACCTATTTATATAAAAACTGTATACGGTGCTGGATATTGTCTTGAGTTACCTATTGGTTCTCAAGTGGAAACTGCTAGGCAAGAGTTCATACAAGCAAAAAATCCTAACTTGATTAATTCTGCAGTAGATTAATCTCATATATCTTCCATTGAAATTTTTAAAAAAGTTATTTCCCACGCCATCCTTGTTTGAATGTTTTTTCTTAAGAGGTATTTTAAATTTTCTAGTTTTTTAACTAGATTTATACTTTTTGTTTTTCTCCACCAAATTGTTTGAATTAAATTTACTAAAGTGATCTGTTGAAAAATTTCTAATTTTTCAGATATTGATTTAGATATTTCTAATATTTCCAGAGTATTTTTAATTGGAGAATCCAATTTACTTATAATTTCATCTGAAAAATCATTCCACATTTCAATATTTTTCAATAATTGATTTGGAGATCCATTTGAAGAGTTTATTAAATCTTCAAATTTTAATTTTGAATTTATCTTTAATTTAGAAGTATCTAGATATTCTTTTAGAATTGACTTTATTTGTTTATTAGAAAAAGATCGAAATCTGACGATTTGACATCTTGAGATGATCGTATCTAAGAGCAGGTTTAATTTAGATGTTAGTAAAATAAAAATACCGTTACTAGGTTCCTCTAAGATTTTTAAAAGGCAATTTGAGGCTGCTTCGTTTAAAAGGTGTGAATCAATAATTAAAACAATTTTTTTTTCTGAGTTTATTGATTTTTGACTAAGGAAAGTTTTGATATCGCGTATTTGAGCAATTTTAATAATCTCAGATCCACTTTTATTTTTTTTTTCAAGATCGAAATTTCCTGAACTTTTTGCTGCCAAAAGAGAATCAGGTTCAATAATTAAAAAATCAGGATGGTTATTGTTTTTAATTCTATTTTCAACATTTTCGCAGGGAGAAGACTGTTTGAAAATCTCTTTTATAAATTGAAGAGCAGTTTGCTTTTTTCCTACTCCTTCAGCACCATAAAATATATAACCGTTAGCAAATGATTTGTTTTTAATTATGTTCTTCAGAAAGATATTGACTTCTTCATTTAAGAAAAAATTATTTTTTATAACTTCAATCATTTGTTATTAGAAAAATTGTTTAGCAAAGTCTCTTTAATTTGATTAGAAATAGTTTTAATATTTTCTGAAGCAGATATTACTTTCCAGTTTTTTTCCTTGGCAATTAGTTTGAAGCCTTCATTTACTTTTTCCAAAAATCTAATACCTTCTGATTCTATTCTATCTGGTATTTTATTTTTCCTTCGGAATATGCTCTCTTCTGGAGAAATTTCTAAGAAGAAAGTGAGATCTGGAGATGCTCCTTGACAGACAATAGATTCAATATTTTTAATTATTTCTAAATTTATATTTCTTCCATAACCTTGATAAGCAAGTGTGGAATCGGAAAATCTATCACTTATTACCCAATCATTGTTATTTAAAGCAGGTGAAATAATTTTAGAGACGTGTTCAGCTCTATCTGCTGAATAAAGCAATAATTCTGCAAGAGATGAAGGCTTGTTATGTTTATTATTATCTAGAATCAGTCCTCTAAGTTTTTTTCCTAAAAGACTGCCTCCAGGCTCTCTAGTTGTGATTAATTTAGACCCTTTCTTTATTAGACCACTATTAGGAAGCCATTTAGATAGTTCTTCTATTTGGGTAGTTTTACCACATCCATCAATACCCTCAATAACGATAAATTTTCCTTTCATTTAATCCAAAGATAAAGCATTAATAACAACTGTAATAGAGCTAATAGCCATCAATAATGCTGCTATTGAGGGAGTAAGAAGGATACCGTATTTTGGGAATAAAATGCCGGCGGCTAAAGGTATAGCTAGTAAGTTGTAACCAAAAGCCCATGTTAAATTTTGCTTTATTTTTCTTATAGTTTTTTTTGAAAGATTGAAGGCGTAGGGTAATCCATTTAGTTGATCGCCCATTAATACTACATCTGCATTTGCTTTGGCTATTTGAGTCCCTGATCCTACCGCAATTCCTAAGTCTGAGGATGCTAAGGCTGGGACATCATTGATACCATCGCCGATCATTGCCACTTTATTATTAATTTTTAAATTTTCTATAGTCTTTAGTTTCATATCAGGAAGAAGATCCCATTTTACTTCTGTTTCTTTAAAACCAATTTTTTTTGCTAAAGCTAAAACTGTTTGTTTCCTATCGCCACTTAGAATGTTAATTTTAAATTTGTTTTCTCTCAAATTTTGAACTGTTTTGATTGAATCATCTCTAAGTAAATCTCCTAGCAAAATAAAGCCTAATAACTTATCTTTAATACTTACCCCAATGATAGTGTGAGTTTTTGTTTCTTCATTTTCAATGATTTTTTTTGCATCACTATCAATGATTATTCCTTTGCTTAGTAGCCATTCAATATTTCCAATATTAATAAGTCCATCAATTGACTCAAGTTCTCCAGAAATACCTTGCCCTGAATGAGTGAAAATTTTTTTTATTGGAAATAAACTTAAATTTTGCTTTTTTGCCTCTTGAATTAAGGCATCTGCGATTGGATGTCTGCTCTCCTTTTCTAAACTGGCAGCTATTTTTAATAAAAATGGATGATCATCATTATTTTTGTAATCAACAATAAAAGGCTTACCTTTTGTCAAAGTACCTGTCTTGTCAAAAATAATGTGATTAATTTTTGAAGCCATCTCTATTTTGTCCCCGCCTTTAAATAAAACCCCTTTTTTTGCTGCTTTACCTGATGCGACAGTGATTACAGTTGGGGTGGCTAAACCCAATGCACATGGACAAGCTATCACTAAAACAGCAATTGACAATTGAATTGCTAAACTCAGGAAATTCTCAGCATTACTTCCAAGAGAACTATGAAGTGTATGGCTTGAGTGAGTGATTAATTCATAATTGTGACTCAATAAATCAGGCCATATGTTTCTTGCCCCCTTCCACCAAAAGAAGAAGGTTAAAGTAGCAAAAATAAGTACAAAATAAGTAAATTTACCTGCAATTTCATCAGCAATGCTTTGAATGCGAGGTTTTCTAGCGTTTACAGACTCAATAAGATTTACTAGTTTTGCAAGAGAAGAATCTCCTCCGACCTTTTGTACTCTAAGTCTAAGAGTTGAATTAAGATTTAAAGACCCATTAGATAGATTTTCGCCTTCTTTTACTTCTATAGGTTTGGATTCACCAGTAATGTGTGAAACATCAACATATGAATTACCTTGGGTAACAATGCAGTCAGCAGGGACTCTATCTCCTGCTAAAACTTGAATCTCTTGATCAGGTCTTAAAGTGTTTACTCTTATTGACTTTATTTGATTGTCTTCTGTATAGATATTTGCCATTTCAGGTTGAAGATCTAATAATTCTCCAATGGATGATCCAGTTTGATATCTTGCTCTTTCTTCTAAGTAACGCCCAATCAGTATGAAGCCTAAGAGCATAACTGGCTCATTAAAAAAACAAGGAAAACCAGTGGCAGGAAAAATTAAGGATAGAAGACTTGTTATGTATGCGCTAATAACTCCAAGAGCTACTAAGGAATCCATATTGGGATGGTTCTTAATAAATGATTTAAATCCATTAACAATAATTCCTCTGCCAGGAAATAATAGAGCTAAAGTTGCTAATGAAGCGTGAAAAAATATATTACCTAATATTGGAAAATTTATATATCTTCCTTCTGCCAGATGACCTAATCCCGAAAATAATAAAAGTAACAGGGCAAAAGTTAGTTTTTTCCATTGATTATTCCACTTCTTTTTTTTTTCTAATTCTGCTTTATTTATTTTTTTTGAAAAATCATTTATGTAAATCTTTGATGGGAAACCACTCTCTTTTAGATTTTCGAGAACTGATTCTATTTCTATATGTTTCTGGGTAATTTCAAAATATGCACTTTCCGTAAGCAAATTAACGGAAACATTTTCAATACCATCAGAATTTTTCAATATTTTTTCAACAGTACTAACACAACCACCGCACTTCATTCCAGTAATGCTTAATTGGATGCTCTCCATATTTTTCACAATTGAAGCAAATTAATGCTTGACTTTATACTTAACTATAATAATAAATGTAATAGACTTTTTAAATAGTTATTTTTTAATTTACTATAATAATTTTATTTGATTTAGAGCAGTGCCTAGTAATCAAAACAGAGACAATTTTATTGATAAAGCTTTTACTGTAATTGCTGAATCTATAGTAAAAATAATGCCTATCGCTGAGAAAGAAAAAAAGGCATATATTTATTATAGAGATGGTTTGGCTGCACAAAATAATGGGGATTATTCTGAAGCATTAGAGTATTACAAAGAGAGTTTACTGCTTGAAGAAAATAAAATTGATAGGGGTGAGACTTTAAAAAATATGGCAATTATATATATGAGTAACGGTGAAGAGGATTTGTCTATTGAAACTTATGAAAAAGCATTATTAGAAAATCCCAAACAGCCATCATGCTTGAAAAATATAGGTTTAATTTATGAAAAAAGGGGAAGATATGCCCAGCAAAATGGTGATTTAGATCAGAGAGATATTTGGTTTGATAAAGCTGCTGAAGTTTGGTCTAAAGCGGTTAGACTTTATCCAGGTGGGTATCTAGATATTGAGAATTGGCTGAAAAACTCAGGCAGAAGCTCAATTGATATGTACCTTTGATTTTTTTATTTTGATAAAGAATATTCAACTGCTTCTTTAATATTGGATATCTCTTTGATATTTATTAAATTTTGAAAATTATTATTTAGTTCTTCCTCTAGTTTTGGCACTACGATATTTTTGATCCCTAGTCTTACAGCTTCTTCTATCTTTGTTCGAAGGTTATTCGATTTTCTAACTTGACCGCTCAAACCCAATTCCCCAATAAATGAGGTACTAGCCAAAGGAGGAATATTTTTCAAACTTGATAAAATTGATATTGCTACGCCTAAGTCTGATGATGGATCATTAATTTCAAAACCTCCACCAGTAGCTATATAACAATCAAATTCAGATAATTTTATTCCTACGTGTTTTTCAATAACAGCAAGAATTTGATGCAATCTATTTATGCTAATTCCAGTTGTAGTTCGTCTTGGGTTACTGTAGAAAGTTTTATTTACTAGTGCTTGAATATCAACTGCTAATGGTCGAGTGCCTTCATTTGTAATCGTAGTTGTTACACCTGAAATATTTTCTTTATTTGTAAAAATTGAACTTGGGTTTTTTATCTCTCGTAAACCCTCTTCAAGCATTTCAAAAATTCCAATTTCAAAGGTCGATCCAAATCGATTTTTTATACTTCTTAGTAACCTATGAGATGAAATATTATCTCCTTCAAAGTTTATTACTGTATCAACTAAATGTTCTAGAGTTTTAGGGCCAGCTAAAGCACCATCTTTGGTTACATGACCAATAATTAGAAGCGCAATATTATTATCTTTGGCTAGATTTTGCAATTCAGACGAACATGCTCTAACTTGAGAAACAGATCCTGGAGAACTTTGCATTTCATGATTATGGATGGCTTGAATACTATCAATAATTGCGAAACATGGATTGACACGTTTGATCTCTTTAATAATTAAAGATAAATTAGTTTCTGCAAAAATTTTTAAATCAATACTGTTTTGATTTAATCTTTCCCATCTAATTTTTACTTGTTCTAAGGATTCTTCTGCAGTTATGTATAAAACTTTTTCGTTGAGAGATATTTTCCCTGCTGATTGAAGAACTATTGTGCTTTTACCTATACCTGGTTCTCCTCCAAGTAAAACAACTGATCCAGGTACAATTCCACCTCCTAGTACTCGATCGAATTCACTAAAACCACTCGTAAATCTTGCTATTTTTTTTGATGAGATCTTATTAAACGGTATAGATTTTTTAATATTTTTTATTTCTTGATATTTAGAGCTTTTACTTTTTATTTCTTCAACAATCGAGTTCCATGAGTTGCAATTAAGGCATTTACCAAAGTATTGAGAAGTTTCAGATCCGCAATTCTGACAAATAAAAGTCGATAATTTGCTAGACATTAAGTTTCTGAATGAAGTGTTGGAACTGGAATGTTTGGGATATTGCCCCTCTACAAGTTAGATTAGGATAATAATAAATTCTCTTACTGATTAGCTAATAGAAACAAATGGCTCTATCTAGTCAAACCAAAGAAACTATACTAGTCGCAGATGACGAGGCAAGTATTAGAAGAATTCTGGAGACACGTCTCTCCATGATTGGCTACAAAGTTGTAACTGCAAGTGATGGTAAAGAGGCACTAAAGTTATTTAAGGATTATGAACCTGATTTAGTAGTCCTTGACGTCATGATGCCAAAGTTAGATGGTTATGGAGTTTGTCAAGAATTAAGGAAAGATTCTGATGTTCCAATTGTTATGTTAACTGCATTAGGAGATGTTGCAGATAGGATAACAGGTTTAGAATTAGGAGCTGATGATTATGTAGTAAAACCATTTAGCCCAAAGGAGTTAGAAGCTAGAATTAGGTGCGTACTTAGAAGAATCGACAAAGAACAATTTCCTGGAATGCCTAATTCAGGATTAATTTTGGTTACGGATATAAAAATTGATACAAATCGAAGACAAGTTTTTAAAAGTGATGAGAGAATTAGATTAACTGGTATGGAATTTAGTCTCTTAGAGCTTTTGGTAAGTAGGTCAGGAGAGCCATTTAGTAGAGGAGAGATTTTAAAAGAAGTATGGGGATATACCCCCGAGAGGCATGTAGATACAAGGGTAGTGGACGTTCATATATCAAGATTAAGATCCAAATTGGAGGCTGATCCAGCAAATCCTGAATTAATTTTGACAGCAAGGGGTACAGGATATCTTTTCCAACGGATTGTCGATATTGCTCCTTTTGATGGTAAATAAATGGGGAAAGAAACAGCGCAAAAAATTAACAAGTCCAGAGCTATTAGAAGATTAGTTATTTGGTACAAAAGAAATTCTGCTGTGACTTCTATAGTTGATACTGCTGCGAGTTCTGCAGCAACGGCTAGTAATGTTGCGGGCAATATGGTTTCTGGTGCTGGTTCTGTTGTGAGCACAGCTAGTAATGTGGCAAGTAATGTAGCAGGTAATGTAGCTGGTAATGTAGTTTCAAGCGCTGAATCTGTTGTGAATACTGCCAGCAATGTTGTTTCAAATGCTAGTTCAATAGCTAAAAATACATTACAGCCATTAGTTTTTGATCCATTAAAAAGGTTACAAAATAACGATAATATTTTAGATAGGGTGGAGGAATCTCAATCTAGAAGAATTTGGATTGCAGTTGATGGTATGGGTGGAGATTATGCCCCTGGCCCAATTCTTGAGGGTTGCCTTGAAGCAATAAGTAGATTACCAATAAATATAAAGTTTGTCGGCAAAATTGAAAAAATTAAAGATGCAGCAGAAAAAACTGGTTTAGCAGATTTATTAGAAAATGAAATTGATAATAATCGTATTGAATTAATTGATAGCGGAGAGCCTATTGGGATGAATGAAGAAGCTACTGCAGTTAGAAAAAAGAAAAATGCAAGTATAAACGTTGCAATGGATTTAGTAAAAAATAATAAAGCAGAAGCTGTCTACTCAGCGGGTAATTCAGGTGCCATGATGGCTTCTGCCATATTTAGAATTGGGAGATTAAAAGGGATTGAGAGACCAGCTATAGGAGCATTGTTTCCAACAAGGGATCAAACTCGCCCGGTATTAGTTTTAGATGTCGGAGCAAATACTGATTGTAAGCCATCTTATCTGCATCAATTTGCTCTTCTAGGCAATATTTATGCAAAAGATGTCTTACAAGTACAAAAACCGAGAATTGGCTTATTAAATATTGGAGAAGAAGAATGTAAAGGTAATGATTTATCCTTAAAAACATTTGAATTATTATCTTCTGAAAAAAGTTTTGATTTTGGAGGTAATTGTGAAGGGAGAGATGTATTATCTGGTAGTTTCGACGTAGTAGTCTGTGATGGATTTACTGGAAATATATTATTGAAATTTCTGGAATCTGTGGGAGGAGTTTTATTAGATATTTTGAGATCTGAGCTGCCACGAGGAAGGCGGGGGAAAGTTGGTTCAGCTTTTTTAAAAAGTAATCTACTCAGAATTAAGAAAAGGTTAGATCATGCCGAACATGGAGGTGCTCTATTACTTGGGGTGAATGGTATTTGCGTTATTGGTCATGGAAGTAGCAAATCTTTATCAGTAGTTAGTGCTCTTCGCTTGGCTCACTCTGCAGTGAATCATGGTGTTATGGACAATTTAAATCAACTGCAAAAGCTTCAAGTTTTAAATTCATAAAACATATTGAGTCAAATTTATGTTTGACTAATATAAGTAACTAAAAAACTCTTTTGGAAGGAATAAATTTTAATCAGATTGGAGTGTCATTCAAGGGAAGCGGAAGTTATGTACCTGATCAAATCTTAACCAATCAAATAATTAGTCAAAAGGTTGATACAAGCAATGAATGGATAAAATCTAGAACTGGCATTGCTGAGAGAAGAATCTCTTGCGTAGAAGATGATGTTACTGAGATGGGTTATAAAGCTGCTCTAACAGCTATAGAAATGGCTAATTGGGATATTAAAACGATTGATTTGATTGTTTTAGCTACTTCTACTCCACATGATTTATTTGGATCAGCCCCATCCATTCAAGCTAAATTAGGGGCAGCTAATGCTGTAGCTTTTGATTTAACTGCAGCTTGTAGTGGTTTTTTATTTGCCTTAATAACAGCCTCACAATTTTTAAAAGGGGGCACTTTTAAAAGAGCTGTTGTTATTGGAGCAGATCAATTATCAAGTTTTGTTGATTGGAACGATAGAAGAAGTTGTATTCTCTTTGGAGATGGTGCCGGTGCATTAGCAATTGAAGCCACAAATGAATTTGATAATTTTATAGGTTTTGATATGAGAACTGATGGTGGGAGGGGTTCTTTCCTTAATCTTCCGTCAACAAAGAATAAGGATTCAATAGTTGATGAAATTGACTTTTTAAGTGGAGGTTTTTCTCCAATTCAGATGAATGGTCAGGAAGTTTATAAATTCGCAGTTAAAGAAGTTCCCCTAATTCTTGAAAAGTTGTTGAAAAAATTGAAATATAATTCTGATCAAGTTGATTGGCTTTTGCTGCATCAAGCTAATCAAAGAATATTGGATTCGGTAGGAGAAAGGTTAAAAATTCCCAGAGAAAAGATTCTTAGTAATTTAGAAAAATATGGAAATACGTCAGCTGCAACAATTCCGCTAATGATGGATGAGGCTGTAAGAGATTATAGAATTAAACAAAATGATATTATTGCTACAAGTGGTTTCGGTGCTGGGTTAAGTTGGGGTGCAGCCCTAATTAAATGGGGTTAAAAACAAAATAGGATCATTATGAAAGTTGCATGGGTATTCCCTGGACAGGGTTCGCAAAAAATTGGAATGGCAAAACAAATTGAAAATTTGCCGAACACAAAAGAGAGGTTTACTTATGCTTCTGAAATATTTGAAAGAAATTTATTTGAAATTTGCGAGTTAAATTCTGATTCAACAAATCCTCTTAGTGATTTGAATAATACAAGAAATACACAAATCTGTCTTTTTTTGGTTGAATCAATTTTATTAGATGCCTTAAAAGAAAATGGTTTTAAACCAACTTATGTTGCTGGGCACAGTCTGGGAGAAATAACTGCATTATATTGTGCGGATGTTTTTTCATTCGAAGACTGTGTATCACTAATAAAAGTAAGATCTCAATTAATGGTAAATGCTGGACAAGGATCTATGGCAGCAGTAATTGGTTTTGATAGGAATGAACTTGATTTATTAGTCAAACAAAGTGAAGATGTTGTAATTGCTAATGATAATAGCTCTTCCCAAGTTGTCTTATCAGGATCTACTGAAGCCTTAGATAATTTATCGAAAGAAATTGCTTGTAAAAGATTCTTGAAATTAAATGTTTCAGGAGCATTTCATTCGCCATTTATGAATGAACCTTCGTCAAAATTTTGTGAGTATTTAAAAAAGATTAAATTTAAAAATCCCTCTTACCCTGTAATTAGTAATTATGAACCTTCACTGTGTATCGATCCAGACGAGCTTAAAATTAGATTAGAAAAGCAAATGTGTAATGGAGTGAGGTGGCGAGAAACTATGGATTTAATGGCAAAAGATAGTGATCTTCATATTGTCGAAATAGGCCCTTCTAATGTACTAAGCGGTTTAGGGAAAAGACATCTTAAAGATGTAAAAATTTCTCAAGTTTCATCTTCTGATCAAATATCTTATTCATTAGTATGAAAAATCATACTTTTCAAAAATTAATCTATGAATTAGTTAGCAAGCTTTTTGTATTTCCTATTTATAAATTTGTATTTAAAGGTCATTTAATAGGTAGAGACAATATTCCGCAAAAAGATTCCTTTATCATGGTTTCCAACCATGGTTCTTTACTTGATCCACCTTTGTTAGGACATGCCCTTGGCCGTAATATATCTTTTATGGCCAAGGCAGAGCTTTTTAGAATCCCTTTCCTCGGCTTTATTATCAAGGCTTGTGGAGCGTATCCTGTAAAAAGAGGAATTGCTGATAAAAACACAATTAAAACAGCATGTAAGAAATTATCAGATGATAATTGTATTGGAATTTTTATTGATGGTACTCGTCAAAAAAATGGTAGAGTGAATAAACCCAAACAAGGTGCAGCATTATTAGCCTTTAAAAATCAAAAATTATTATTGCCTGTTGCAATAGTTAATTCACATAGACTAATAAGGTTTAGATGCTTTATTCCTTTGTTTTCAAAAATAGTGATTAAAGTGGGGAAACCTGTTCAACCTCCACAAAGTTCATCAAGACATGATCTGAATTCTGTAACAATGCACCTTCAAGATAAAATTAATAATTTGATTGGATGAATATTTAGTTAATTGGAGAAATAGGGTAAAGAGGCAAAACTTTTCTCCAGGAATCTATATTTGAATTTAATAAATTTTTATTTGATAAATCTAATAGTTCTTTCAAATCTTTTTTATCATCATAAGAAGCTTCAAAAGAAAGTTCTTTACTATCAAGTTTTTTGACAACTTTTGGTAGGATTGTTTCTTGAATGATTAGATCCGAGGAGTTTTTTTCGTTACCACAAATTTCATATTTACCTGCAATAAAACCCTTACGTTTTAAATTTTTGAAAATCCAGAATGATTTTCTGTATGCATTAACATTATTTTTTGATGCAATCCTTTTTGCCATTATTTGATATGTACTAAAACTGTCTAGAGGGCAATTTATTTGTTGTGAGATAGTTCTAGCTAAAACTACAATAAGTCTTGAAGCATTAAAATTTGCTGGCCCTATACTGACGGATATCTTTTTTACTTTTTGTAAATTTTCTTTTGAAATGAATTTGTTAAATTCAACAATCAAATTGTTGCACAAGTCATTATCAAATTGTTTGATAAAAAATTTATCAGAATCAATGTTGTTATTTTTTCTATATCCAAAGCCAAAAGAATTGTCTGTACTATGTATTACTAATGTATGGTAGTTTTGTATTCCTTTTGGATTATATGTCATATATTACCCTTAAACAGGTAATTCTAAACCTGGATTGATTTTAGACCACTTACCATATTCTTCAATAAAACTTCCGCAAGATTGAACATCCCAATCTGTTTTGTAATCGCCGTTATTATCTTTTACTATGGATACATGTATGTATGGTTTTAATGCCTTAAAATTAGGCACATCGCAAATATTATCAACATCATGATTATTTTCAACATCATGATATGTAATACATCTATCAACCCATTTACAGTTAATGCAAATGCACATAATCAATAATTAACTTTAAAAATAAAAGATATGTACACCGATCATACACTAATAATTAAAGAATTAGAAAGAAGTATAAAATTTCATAATCTAAATTCTATTTTAGGTTTTTTTCCTAAAGGTTCATTTTTAGTTGGCGGTTATATAAGGGATATTGTTTTGAGAAGAGAAACTGAAAAGGTAGATGTTGATATTGTAGTTCCTTTAAATGCAATTGAAATTGGGAAAAAGATTGCAGATAATATTGGATCAAAGTTTATAATTTTAGATGAAAAAAGAGAAGTAGTAAGAATTATTCTTAATGATATTTATATTGATATTGCTAATCAGGTTTCATCTACAATAGAAGGTGATTTATGTTCCAGAGACTTTTCGATTAATTCAGTTGCTTTTTTATTTGATAAGAAGTGTTTGGTTGATCCATTAAATGGTCTTAAAGACCTAGAGATTTCTTTGCTTAGAACTCATTCTGAAAAAAATTTATTAAATGATCCTTTACGAATTTTAAGATGTTTTCGATTTGTTTCAGAATTGAATTTTAAAATTGATTTAAGATTAGTTGATTTTATAAAAAAAAATAAAGGGAACTTATATCTTGTCGCAAAAGAGAGAATTGCTTATGAAATACAGAAAATAGTAAATGGAGCAAATGCTCTTAATGCAGTATTGTTGATAAAAAAATTAAATATATTTGATACTGAAAATTTATTTGAAGATTCTTTTTTTTTGGATTTAGAGAAAATTAATTATGAAGAACTTAATCAGGAAGAAAAAGATAAATATTTACCATCATTTTTTATAGCTCAAATCTTAGATGTTTTAACTTTAGAGAAACTGAAATTTAGTAAAGCTGATATTGCAAAAACTAAGTTATTGCGAAAATGGCACCTTTTCTTGAAAAATAAAAATATCGCTCAAATAGATGAATTGGACAGATTTAAATTACATCAAGAATTAGAAATGTTTCTGCCATCTTTTATTTTTTATTTACCTCAAAACTTACAATTAGATTGGCTTCATAGATGGCGTGACAACGATGATAAATTATTTCATCCCTCAAACTTAGTTAATGGTGATGTAATTAAAAAAAATTTGGAAATCAAGGATGGACCTATCTTGGGAGAGCTTTTGCAGTATCTTTCTAAAGAACTTGCATATAAGAGATTGAATAATTTTGATGAAGCTATTTATAAAGCAAAGCGATGGATTGAACAAAATGCGCCAAAATGTGATTAAATACACATAGCTTAGTTTTGTTTAGAAGTTCGGACTTCAAAATCATTTTTAAAAATTTATGAGTATTCGCATTTACATTGGCAACTTACCACAAGGATTTAATCCAAAAGAATTTGATACACTTTTAAAGTCAGTTTCTGACTCGATTAGATTTAAAGCAGTTTTAGATAAGGAAACTAAGGAATGCAGAGGGTTTGGTTTTGCGACTTCTAATAATGAAGATAATGCTAATTTATTAATTCAAAAATTAAATGGTTTTGAATTTAATGGTTCAAAATTAAGAGTAGAGCTATCAGAAAAGAAAGATTCTGCTTCAAATAAAAGAATTAGTGGAAAATCAAATAAGAATAAGAAGAGGAAAGACTTTAAGAAAATTGTTCACAGTGATGCTCCTAATTTAGAAGCTCCTGATCCAAGATGGGCAGGAGAACTATCTAAATTAAAAGATTTGTTGGCAAATCAAAAGACTCCTGCTTAATCATTTAATTCGAGAAATTAAAAAAGATATAGGAATTTCTAAAGCTTTTACTGAATTTTTTACAAAAGCTCTATTATTAAAGACATCATAGTCTAGCCTTTCTATAGAATCTAATATTCCTCTGTAAAGACGTAAGGATGTCCAAACAGGCCATCTTGCGTCAGAAGATAACCATTTGATTCCATCTTCAGATTTCTGGAACCAATCTCGAGCTCTGGTTAATTCAAATTTCATGAGTGCTTTCCATTGTTTGTTTATTTCACCTTTTAAAAGTTTTTCTTCAGAATAATTAAATTTTTCAATATCTTCTTGAGGAAGGTAAATTCTACCTCTTTGCCTATCTTCGCCGACATCTCTTAGTATATTTGTTAATTGATTAGCTATACCTAAAGCTATAGCGGCTTCTGATGGGTCAGGTTTGGCACTCCATGGAGCGGATGTGTAAGCACTATCAATCCCCATGACATTCTGAGTCATCAAACCAACTGTCCCTGCGACTCTATAACAATAGAGTTTTAATTCATCAAAATCTTTATATCTAAATTTATTAAGATCCATTCTCTGGCCATCTATCATGTCTAGATAAGGTTGAATACTTTGTGGATATTTTTCGATGGTATCTAGTAGTACGGCATCTAATTCCGATTTAATGTTGCCTTTAAAAACATTTTTTGTATTTTCTTCCCATTCATTTAAATTTTCTGCAAGTTCATCTTGCGATTTAGTTGAAGCTTCTAAGCTATCCATTATTTCATCTGTTCTTCTACACCAAACATAAATAGCCCAAATAGCTTTTCTTTTCTCTACAGGTAGCAGAAGGGTCCCCAAGTAGAAGGTTTTAGCCCATTTTTGGGTTTCTTTTCGGCATATCTCGTATGCTTTATCGAGTTGAGAAATTGAATTTTTCAAAAAGTTTTAGATGAATTTTTAAATTACTGGAATGTAAATCTCATGAAGAAACATTTTGAGGAGTTTTGGAATACTCCTTATTGATTGATTCAGCGCATAATTTACCACTTAAAACAGCTCCTTCCATAGATGCTAAATATTTTTGCATAGTATAATCACCTGCTAAAAAGAAGTTTTTTATAGGAGATTTTTGACTAGGTCTGTACTCTTGGCATCCAGGAACTGCTTTATAAACAGATCTTGGAGTTTTGACTACTTTAAATTTTCGTAAGTTTGTTTTATCGTCTCCCATGAAATGCGTTGGGAATAATTTTTTGAGTTCCTCCATAGTTGCATCAACAATATCCTGATCACTCCTATTTATCCAATCTTTTGCTGGCGCAAAAACCAATTCAAGCATTGATCTATTTGGATCTTCATATTCTTTGCAGGTGATACTCATATCTGCATAAACACTTAGGAGAGGTGATCTGCTGAATAATAAATGATCAATATCAGTTAATTTTTTGTCAAACCATAAATGGATATTAATGACTGGCACACCATTTAAACCATTTAATTTAGAAAATGCATCTAACCCTTTCCATTGTTTTGGGATCATTAATTTAAAGAGATCTACGGGCATTGCACTTACATAAGCATCAGCCGTTAGCTCTTTCTTTTCTTTTTTATCTAAAGAGGCGACAGTAAAACTTTTAACAGTGCTGTCCTCATTAAGATTGATTTCTCTTAATGGACTATTCATGTGAACTTCACCACCACGAGCAGTAATATAATCAACCATTGGCTGGCATAGTCTTTCTGGAGGAGCTCCGTCAAGGAATGCCATTTTAGAGCCATTTTTTTCTTGTAAAAATCTGTTTAATGCTGTTAATAAAACTGTAGATGATATTTCATCCGGTCCAATGAAATTAAGAGCTTTACTCATCGCTATAAATACTTCATCATTAACTCTTTCAGGAATATTGTGCTCTTTTAGCCAATCTGTCCATGATTTTGTGTCACATTTATCCAAGTACTTTTGCCCCCTTAGCATTGCAGGCACTAAACCTAATCCAAATAGAATCTTTTCATTCCATGAAAGCATATCATTATTGCTTAATATTGCTGATACTCCATTAACTGGAGCAGGTATATCGGGAAAGTCGAATCTACTGTAAGTTCCAGGCTCTGATGGCTGATTAAAAATCATTGAATGACTTTTCCATTGAAGTCTGTCTTCAATATCTAATTCCTTAAAAAGTTGCAACATATTTGGGTAGGCTCCAAAAAATATATGTAACCCAGTTTCATACCAATCTCCATCTTCGTCTTTCCATGCGGCAACTTTTCCACCTAAAACGTCTCTGGCTTCAAGTACAATCGGAATGTGTCCATTATCGACTAAGTATTTAGCGCAAGATAAACCTGCTAAACCAGCACCAGCAATTACAACACGCATTATTAAATCAAGAAATAAATTAACACTTACTAATAAGCTACATTAAAGTTAGAACATAATAGTTTTTTTCGTTGATTATTTCGTAAAATTATGGAAAAAATGCTTTTAAAATCGACTACTAGGCATGTAAGAATTTTTACTGCCGAAGTGGTAGATGAGGAATTAAAGTTTCATCCCAATAAACTAACTCTTGATTTAGATCCTGATAATGAATTTATTTGGAACGAAGATTCTCTAAACAAAATTAATGAAAAATTCAATGAATTAATTAAAGAGAGAGCAGGAAAGGATTTAGATGATTATGAACTTCGAAAAATAGGATCAGAAATTGAAGGTTTGATTAAGTTTTTGCTTCAAAATGGTCAGCTTAGCTATAACCCTGATTGTAGAGTAATGAATTATTCAATGGGTTTACCAAAGACAAATGAAGTGCTGTGAATAGATCATCCTCAAATAGAAGGCCAAGAAGAGGCTCAAATAGAAGTTATTATCCACCAAATCCAAAGGACAGGGATCCGTATGGTCAAAGAAGCAATAGATTGGCTGCTTCTTCTGAACAAAAAATTAACTTTAGTACAGGAACCATTGCCGTACTTGCTGGAGTATTAATTTTGGGAGTTGGTATCGGGAGCGCTATTACCAGTACAACTGATGGCGGGCAGGGAAATATAGCAAGTCAACAACAATTAGATATGGCTGTTCCAGATCCTGAATTTTGCAGACAATGGGGAGCTAGTGCTTTTGTAATTGATGTTGAAATGTATACGACTCTGAATCCATCTACGAGTTTTGTAACGCAACCAGCTCTTCAGCCAGGTTGTGTTATTAGAAGAGAGAATTGGACAGTGTTACAAAAAGAGGGCGCAATTAGTAATGAAGATGTAAGAGAATGTAAGCAAAGGATGAATACTTTTGCTTATATTGGTTCTATAAGAGATAAGCCAATAGTTAAGTGCGTTTATCAGACTGATGTAAATGAAAATAAATTTATCATAAAAGGTGATGGACAAGCTGAAGACGGCGGGGTAGGTATCAATAGAGAAGCAATTCAGTTTTGATCGAAATTATATATACCTCAAAGGGCTTTCTAAACTAGCAAATTGTGGGAGAATGTTTTTCTTAAATACTTCTGATGCTCTTGATGTATATCTTGAGGGATTAGTAATTAATTTAAGTTCTCTTTTTACCTCTAAATCAGCAACGAATGCTTTGTGGATTGTTCCAGCCGATAATTCTCTTTCAATAGAAACTACAGGCAAAAAGGAAGCCCCTAAACCTGATTGAACTGCATTCTTGATTGCTTCAAGAGAGTTAAGTTCCATCTCAATTTTTAATCTTTGAATATCAAGCCCAGAATCTTGGAGAAGTTTGTCAACAACTTTTCTTGTTGTAGATTGTGAGTCTAATGTTACAAAATTTAATTTGTATAAGTCTTCTTTTAGAAGCTCCTTTTTGGTCGAAAGTGGATGTTTAGATGGTAAAACTAATGCCAATTCATCAGTGGCATATGGAATTACTTGTAGCAAATTTTCTAAATCTCCAGGTAATTGTCCGCCAATAATGGCCAAGTCAATTTGTCCATTGGCCACACTCCAACCAGTTCTTCTCGTACTATGAACTTGAAGTTGAACAGATACATCAGGATATTTTTGTCTAAATACTCCTATCATTCTCGGCATTAAATAAGTTCCAGTTGTTTGGCTGGCTCCAATGACAAGAGTTCCGCCTTTTAAGCTATTTAAATCTTCAATAGCTTTACAAGCTTCGTCGCATTGATTCAAAATTCGTTCGCAATAATCAAGCAATAGCCTCCCTGCTTCAGTTAATAGAGCTTTCCTGCCACCTCTGTCGAAGATTGTGATTTCAAGTTGTTTTTCTAGATTTTGTATTTGTAAACTTACGGCAGGCTGCGTTACATATAAAAGATCTGCAGCTTTTTTAAAACTTCCTTGAGCTGCTATAGCTTTTAATATTCTTAATTGGTCGAGTGTAAATGGTAATTCTGGCATCTATTGTGCCTACAATTACTTATAATTCTAATGCTTGTGAGCATTCTTGTTAAGAACAAAATTATTTAAATAATTTAAATATATGGAGACTCATAAAACTTCTCTAATAATCTTACTTTTGATTTTGATTTTTGCAGTAATTCATAGTGGCGGAGCCGCTTTGAGAATCAAGGCAGAATCTATTATGGGTCCGAGATTATGGCGGTTATGTTTTGTTGCTTTAAGTTTGCCATCTGCAGTAATCTTGATTAGTTATTTTTTGGCTCATAGATATGACGGAATCAGATTATGGAATTTACAGGGTAATAATTTCGTTTTTATGATGGTTTGGACCTTAACTGCAATAAGTTTTTTATTTTTATATCCCGCCACTTACAATTTGTTAGAAATTCCTTCGGTTTTAAAACCTAAAGTACGAATTTATGGAACTGGGATAATGAGAATAACAAGACATCCACAAGCCTTTGGTCAGATAATTTGGTGTTTTGCTCACACTTTATGGATTGGGACATCATTCACATTAATAACTTCTATCGGCTTAATTTTGCATCATCTGTTTGCAATCTGGCATGGGGATAAGAGATTATCAAATAGATTTGGAGAAGAATTTGAAAAGTTTAAAAAAAATACTTCCATAATCCCATTCATGGCAATACTTGAAGGAAGGCAAGAATTTAAGATTAAAGAATTTTTTAGGATATCGCAGCTTGGTATAATAATTGCAATATGCGTACTTTGGTGGTCTCATCAGTATATAAATATTGCTGTTAAAACATTTAATTCATCATTTTTGTCTGAATTTTTCAATTGACAGTTTAAAATCAAAATATAAGTTTTTTAAAATATGCCTCAAGCTTCAGAAATTGCCTGGTTAATTCCTGTTTTTCCTCTTATTGGAGCAGTACTTTCTGGCTTAGGACTAATAAGTATTAACAAGAAAATTAATAATTCAAGAGAAATTGTTTCTGTAGGCCTTATTTCTTTCGTTGGTATTTCTGCAGTAATTAGTTATAAAGCTTTGATTGAGCAAGTAAATGGTTATCAATCAGTAGAAAAATTATTTGTATGGGCAAACGCTGGAGATTTCACAATTCCAATGGGCTTTATCCTTGATCCTTTAGGGAGTGTAATGCTTGCTTTAGTAACTACAATAACTTTTCTGGTAATGATTTACTCTCATGGTTATATGGCCCATGACAAGGGTTATGTAAGATTTTTTACATATTTAGCATTATTCAGTAGTTCGATGATGGGATTAATAGTTAGTCCAAATTTATTAGAAATTTATGTTTTTTGGGAATTAGTAGGAATGTGTTCTTACTTATTGGTTGGTTTTTGGTACGACAGAGATGGCGCTGCACACGCTGCACAAAAAGCATTTGTTGTTAATAGAGTGGGAGATTTCGGATTATTATTAGGAATTCTTGGCTTATTTTGGGCAACAAATAGTTTTGACTTTAATGAAATAGCTATTGGAATTTCTCAATCGATAACTGACCATTCGATACCCATTTGGGCTGCTTTATTACTTTGTTTTTTAGTTTTTCTAGGGCCAATGGCTAAATCCGCTCAGTTTCCTCTTCATGTCTGGTTGCCTGACGCAATGGAAGGTCCTACACCAATTTCTGCACTTATCCATGCTGCAACAATGGTTGCAGCAGGAATCTTTCTTGTGGCAAGACTTCAACCTTTGTATTCAATATTCCCCTCTATTCAGTTCATTATTGCTTTAGTTGGTACCATTACTTGTTTTTTAGGAGCCTCTATAGCTTTGACACAAATGGATTTAAAAAAAGGTTTAGCATATAGCACAGTTTCTCAGCTTGGGTATATGATGCTCGCAATGGGTTGTGGAGCACCAGTTGCAGGAATTTTTCATTTAGTAACTCATGCTTGCTTTAAAGCAATGCTATTTTTGGGATCTGGTTCAGTAATACATGCTATGGAAGAAGTAGTTGGCCACCAGCCTGTATTAGCTCAAGATATGAGATTGATGGGCGGTTTAAGAAAAAAAATGCCATATACATCAACAACATTTTTAATAGGTTGTGTAGCAATTAGTGGAATTCCCCCATTGGCAGGATTTTGGAGTAAAGACGAGATACTCGGAAATGCTTTTATATCATTTCCAGCTTTTTGGTTTATAGGACTTTTAACAGCAGGTATGACTGCTTTTTATATGTTTAGGCTTTATTTCTTGACATTTGAAGGCGATTTCAGAGGGGAGAATAAAGAATTGCAAAAACAGCTTCTAATAGCTTCCAAAGCAAACCTAGATGATGAAAGTGAAGAAGAGCATGAAGAACATGGCTCTATTCATGAGTCACCCTGGTCAATGACATTTCCCTTGGTATTTCTAGCTGTACCGTCTGTAATAATTGGTTTTATGGGACTTCCATGGGATAGCAAAATTGCAAATTTACTAGATCCTGAAGAAGCAGAGACTGCTGCAAAAGCCTTCGAATTAAAAGAATTTTTGCCTTTAGCACTTGCTTCAATACTTATTGCATCAGCCGGAATCATTATTGCTTACCAGGCATATTTTGTGAAAAAAATTAATTTATCAGTTTTATTTGCCGAAAAGTTTCCTAGCATCAACCGATTTTTATCCAATAAATGGTACTTAGATGATATTAATGAAAAACTTTTTGTTAAGGGTAGTAGAAAACTTGCTAAAGAAGTTTTAGAGGTTGATTCTAAGGTTGTTGATGGCGTCGTAAATCTTACTGGACTTGTAACTTTAGGTAGTGGAGAAGGTTTAAAATATTTTGAGACTGGTAGGGCTCAATTTTATGCGCTTATTGTTTTTGGAGGTGTAATTTTACTAGTTGCGATATTTGGTTTTCAATCTCCTCAAGTTTCTTAATTACAATTGTGTGTCTTCACTGTCTATTGGGGTGAAAAAATACAGAAAATTTCTAGACTTTATTTAAGATAAATTTCTTATTAAATTGAGTACTTATTTTTATACACATTTTGCGACACAAATGTTGGGAACTTTGGGAGCTGGATTATCTAATTTTCCTTGGTTATCGGCTTCAATTTTATTCCCAATTGGTAGTGCATTTGTAATACCTTTTTTTCCAGATAAAGGGGACGGCAAAGAGGTGAGATGGTTTGCATTGTCTATTGCATTAATTACTTTTTTAATAACTGTAGGTTCATACATAAATGGCTTTGATATTAGTAATGAGAATGTTCAACTTAAAGAAAATATTAGTTGGCTCCCTGATCTAGGTCTTACTTGGTCAGTTGGCGCTGATGGCATGTCTATGCCTTTAATATTATTGACTAGTTTTATAACTGCTTTAGCAGTTCTTGCTGCATGGCCAGTCAAGTTCAAACCAAAGTTATTTTTCTTTTTGATATTGGTTATGGATGGTGGGCAAATCGCTGTGTTTGCCGTACAAGATATGCTTTTATTTTTTCTAACTTGGGAACTTGAGTTAATTCCCGTTTATTTATTACTGGCTATATGGGGTGGCAAAAATAGACAATATGCAGCAACAAAATTCATTATTTATACCGCTGGCAGTTCTATCTTTATTCTTATTGCAGCGTTAGCAATGGGTTTCTATGGTACAGAAATTCCTAACTTTGAGTTTTCTCACTTGGCAGCTCAAGATTTTAGTCAAAAATTCCAAATATTATGTTATGTAGGGCTTTTAATTGCATTTGGTGTGAAACTTCCAATAGTACCCCTTCATACTTGGCTTCCGGATGCTCATGGAGAGGCTACAGCTCCAGTTCATATGCTTCTAGCAGGAATTTTATTAAAGATGGGAGGATATGCTCTTTTAAGATTTAATGCACAATTATTACCCGTTGCTCATGCTCAATTTGCCCCATTATTAATAGTTCTTGGGGTAGTCAATATAATTTACGCTGCATTAACTTCTTTTGCTCAAAGAAATCTTAAAAGAAAAATTGCATACAGTTCGATAAGTCATATGGGTTTTGTTCTTATTGGAATAGGGAGTTTTAGTAGCCTTGGAACAAGCGGAGCTATGCTGCAAATGGTTAGTCATGGATTAATCGGTGCAAGTTTATTTTTTCTTGTTGGTGCTACCTATGACAGAACAAAGACTCTTAAACTTGATGAAATGAGTGGTGTAGGACAAAAAATGAGAATCATGTTTGCCCTATGGACAGCTTGCTCCCTGGCTTCCCTTGCTTTACCTGGTATGAGTGGATTTGTTTCCGAATTGATGGTATTTACAGGATTTGTTACTGATGAAGTTTACACACTACCGTTTAGGGTAGTGATGGCCTCTTTAGCAGCTATCGGTGTAATACTTACTCCTATTTATTTACTTTCAATGTTAAGAGAAATTTTCTTTGGTAAAGAAAATCCTAAATTAATCGAAGAACGAAAACTTATAGATGCAGAGCCAAGGGAAGTTTATATTATTGCCTGTCTACTTTTACCGATTATTGGAATTGGTTTATATCCAAGATTAATTACTGAAAGTTATATTGCATCAATCAATAATTTGGTCGATCGAGATTTAACTGCAGTTAAAAGTAGTGTGAAAGCAAATATTTTTTCAGGAACTAAAAAAAGTCAAATCTTAAAAGCTCCAACTATATAATTTTAAAATTAATGCAATATTGTTTGGCATTAAATAAATTAAAAGATATCTTATGAGTAGATTTTATCAATTTCAAAATATCTTATTCTAATCCTATTGATAGGCAACAATTAGGCCCTAGATTGTTGATTAAGTTTCTTCAAGATGCTGCAGGTAAAGGTGAGCTTGATCCATGGGATATTGATGTAATAAGTGTAATTGATAGTTTTTTAGAGCAATATACAAATACTTTCAATAAATCTTTAGATAGTCGCAGCTCATATCATAAGGATTTAGCTGAGACAAGCGAAGCATTTTTTGCTGCTTCCGTATTAGTTAATCTAAAGGCGCAGGTTTTGGAATCTGATGTTTTTAAAGAAGATTCTTCTGATTTTGAAGATGAATTTGAATTGGATGATCAAGATTGGATTGATAAAGAATTTGATGTCCCAAAATATCCTGAAAAATATTTAAGGAGAAGATCAATTGCCCAACCAATTCTTAAACGTACTACAACGTTGGGAGAACTTGTAAGTCAGTTAGAGTCTATAGCAGAAGTTATAGAAACCCAAGATCTTCTGCTTATGAAGAGAAAAAGAAATAAAAAATATTCTGATAAGGCTTTAATTTCTCAAGTAAAATCTTTAGCACATCGCGAGAAACTTCCAGAAACAACAAAAGCACTAGGGAAATTTATTGACGGATGGGAAAAAGCATTACAATGGACAGATTTTGAATATTTAGTCAAAAAATGGCAAACTGTTGTAAAAAATGATTTAGATAAAGATCGTTTGGGAGTGTTTTGGGCTTTGTTATTCTTATCATCTGAAAACAAAATTGAAATTAAACAAATTAATTCCTTATATGGTCCAATTCAAATTAAAAGAATAATACCAGATGGTGGTTTAGCTCAATTGCCTATAGAAAATCTTGAGGTAAGTAACGTCTCTTCATCGGCTGCTTAGAAGCTTAATAGTAATAACGTATAATTTAAAAAAATAGTTTTGAATTTATGAAGGCAATGATACTCGCTGCAGGTAAAGGCACACGTGTTCAGCCTATTACTCATGTTATTCCAAAACCGATGATTCCGATTTTGCAAAAACCTGTGATGGAGTTTCTCTTGGAACTTTTAAGAGAACATAATTTTAAGGAAATAATGGTAAATGTTTCTCATCTTGCTGAAGAAATTGAAAATTATTTTAGGGATGGGCAAAGATTTGGAGTAGAAATTGCTTATAGTTTTGAGGGAAGAATTGAAGATGGGGAATTAATAGGAGATGCTTTGGGATCCGCAGGAGGATTAAAAAAAATCCAGGATTTTCAAAATTTCTTTGATGAAACTTTTGTTGTTTTATGTGGTGATGCTTTAGTTGATTTAGATTTAACACAAGCTGTTAAAAAACATAAGCAGAAAGGAGCGATTGCTAGCTTGATAACAAAGAAGGTAACTAAAGATCAAGTATCAAGTTACGGTGTTGTAGTTTCGGATGAAAATGGTCGAATAAAGGCTTTTCAGGAAAAACCATCAGTTGATCAAGCCTTAAGTGACTCTATAAATACAGGAATTTATCTTTTCGAACCCGAAATTTTTAATTACATACCTTCAGCAGAGAAATTTGATATTGGAGCTGATCTTTTCCCTAAACTTGTTGAAATGGATTTACCATTTTTTGCATTACCAATGGATTTTGAATGGGTAGATATTGGAAAAGTTCCTGATTACTGGAGTGCTATTAGAAATGTATTGCAAGGGAAGGTAAGACAAGTTCAAATACCAGGTAAGGAAATAAAACCAGGAGTTTTTACTGGTTTAAATGTAGCGGCTAACTGGGAAAAGGTTAATATTACCGGGCCTGTCTATATAGGAGGCATGACTAGGATCGAGGATGGAGCAACTAT
>CACASR010000010.1 GCA_902535175.1 uncultured Prochlorococcus sp. | reverse complement strand
AAAATAGATCAAATCTTTACAGAATTTAATCCAACTATAGTAATAAATTTAGCAGCACAAGCAGGAGTTAGATATTCAATAGATAATCCAATGAGTTACGTTGAAAGTAATATTGTTGGATTCTTAAACATTTTAGAAGGATGTAGAAACACTAAAGTAGAACATTTGATTTATGCATCAAGTAGTTCAGTTTATGGAGGGAATAAAATTACTCCTTTTAAAGAATCTAATTCTGTCGATCATCCTGTAAGTTTGTATGCGGCCACAAAAAAATCTAATGAAATGTTAGCTCATTCTTATAGCCATCTCTTCCAAATGCCCATGACAGGGTTAAGATTTTTCACTGTTTATGGACCAATGGGTCGGCCAGATATGGCGCCAATGATTTTTGCAGATGCAATGCTTAGAGAGCAACCAATTAATGTATTTAATCATGGAGAAATGTCCAGAGACTTTACGTATATAGATGATGTAATAGATGCTATCTATAAATGTTGTCTAAAAACTCCATATTCAAATGTTCACTTTTATGAAGAAAGTCCAGAACCTTCAACCTCTTTTGCTCCTCATAGGATTTTTAACGTAGGAAGTAATAATCCAACTAATCTTTTAGATTTTATAGAATTATTGGAGGCGTCATTGGGTGTTAGAGCTATAAAGAAAATGAAGCCCATGCAGCCTGGTGATATTAAGGAAACCTTTGCAGATATTAATATGTTAAAAGAATGGATAAATTTTAGTCCAAAAACCTCATTAAATGAAGGTATTTCGAAATTCGCTTCCTGGTATAAAGAATATTTTAATTCATCTTATTATCAAGGACCTTGAAAATTCTAGTGGAAATTAACATAAAGAATTTACAATTTTTACTTCTAATCCACAATTCCATCGCCAATACAACAGATTCTTATAACATTTAAATATATTATTCTTTTTTTTCCAAAACTGATATTTAATTATATGTTTTATTCCTTATATTGATTTATCTAATCTTTTTTAAAATTTAATGATTATCATGAAATGGTATTAACTCTTCGAGATACTTACCATATTCATTTTTATTAGAAAATTTAGAGAGGTTTAGTAATTGATTATTATCTATCCATTTATTTCTCCAGGCAACTTCTTCTGGACTTCCAATTTTTAAAGATTGCCTTTTCTCTAATGTATATATAAAATTAGATGCTTCTAGTAAAGAATCATGTGTTCCAGTATCAAACCAAGCAGATCCACGACCAAATATTTCAACCTTTAATTTCCCTTTTTTAATATAAATATTATTTAAATCTGTTATTTCAAATTCACCTCTTTCAGATTTAGATATTTTTTTGGCATAATTTACTACATTTTTGTCGTAAAAATAAATTCCTGTAACTGCGTATTTACTTTTAGGATTTAAAGGTTTCTCAATAATACTTTTAACTTTATTTTTTTTATCAAATTCTATTACTCCATATCTTTCCGGATCTTTTACTTTATAACCAAAAATTGTTGAAGAGTTCTTTGAATTATATGCATTTTGAAGAATTTTAAACAAGTTGTCTCCATAAAATATATTATCTCCAAGAACTAATACACATGCATCGCCTCCTAAAAAGTCCTCTGCTATTAAAAAAGATTGTGCGATCCCTTCTGGCTTATTTTGAATTTTATAATTTAAATTTATTCCAAAATTTTTTCCATCACCAAGTAGTTTCTTAAATAATTTTTCTTCTCCAGGATTTATTATTATTAAAATATCTTTTATTCCAATAAGCATAAGAGTTGTTAATGGGTAATAAATTAAAGGCTTATTATATACAGGCAAAAGTTGTTTACTAATACATCCAGTTAAAGGACTCAATCTTTTCCCAGATCCGCCAGCAAGAATGATACCTTTACGCAAAATTAGCACCTTATGATGGTTTATTATAGCTAATATAATTTTTTGGATTTATTATTGTATAGATCTTTATTAATCTCTGGTGGAGCTGGATTTATAGGAAGTAATTTTGTTCATTATTGGACAAAAAAATATCCTAAAGATAAAATTGTTGTTTTGGATTCTCTTAGCTATGCATCAAATTTAGACTCAATCAATAATTTATTGGATTCATCAAAAGTTAATTTTATAAAAGGAAATATAAATGATCAAGCTTTAATTTTGAAAATTTTAAAAAATTTTAAAATATCTCATTTAATTAACTTTGCAGCTGAAACTCATGTTGATAGATCTATAAAAGCACCAGATATTTTTATTAATTCAAACATTTTAGGAACCTATAATCTTCTTAAATGTTTTGAAAAACACTGGTATGCAAATCAAAAACCTATAGATTGGCGTTTTCTTCAAATCAGTACAGATGAAGTTTTTGGAACTTTGGATTCTGAGAATGAAGAAAAATTCAATGAAAAATCATCTTACAGTCCTAGATCCCCATATTCAGCCAGTAAGGCTTCCTCTGATCATTTAGTTCAAGCATGGAATGCTACATATGGACTACCCACTTTGATTACGAATTGTTCAAATAATTATGGACCATATCAATTCCCAGAAAAATTAATCCCTTTAACAATAACTAATATTTTACTTAATAAAAAAATTCCTATCTATGGTGACGGTTTAAATATTAGGGACTGGCTCTTTGTAGAAGATCATTGTGAAGCAATTGATCTAGTTATTAATGAAGGAAAAATTGGCCAGAAATATTGTATAGGAGCTAATAACGAAGTTAGGAATATTGATTTAATAAAGAAAATTTGTTTTTTGGTCGATAAATACTCTTCAAAATATAATTTGAGACTAAAAAATGCTAAAAGTTCAGATCTGATAAAATTTGTCACAGATAGAAAAGGACACGATAGAAGATATGCAATAGATTCTTCCAAAATTGAGATTGAATTAAATTGGAAACCAAAAATTAAATTTGAAGATGGTCTTAAAAAAACAATTGATTGGTATTTAAAAAATAAAAATTGGTGGGAAATTTTAATTCAAAAGTAAAAGATAGATTCCTGCTAGGAAAATTTTTTATTTTAATGAGAGAAAATATTTATCTTTGCTAAAATCCAAAAATAATAAATTTAGAATAATGAGTTTTAATGATGTGATTATTAGAGGAGGATTGGGTAATCAACTTTTTTGTCTTTTTTATGCCAATAAACTTTTATTGCAAAAAAATAACGTTTCTATGAATTTAGTAAATTATTCATTACGCAAGAAAAATAAAAGACAATTTGTACTAGATAAATTGTTCCCAAATATCAACAATATATTTAATATCAACAATGGATATAAATCATATTTTCTTTTTTTATATTCAAAAATTCTTGAAAATCTTTTTATTAAATCAGAAGAAGATAGATTACCAGGTGATAAATCATTTTTAAAAAGATATTGGCCAAATTGTTATGTTCATTCAGGCTATTTTCAAAAAATTACTAATTCAAATTTAGATCAAAAATCATTGCATTTAACGAGAGATCAGATCTCTCCTTTTTTGAATGATTATAATTCTCAATTCTTGGCTATTCATCTTAGACGTGGAGATTATCTAATTAAAAAACATATAATGCATGGAATTATTTCACAAAGTAGTTTGGCTTTAGAGACTAAAAAACAAATTTCAAAAATAGATTATGAGGGAATAAGAATTTTTTCAGATTCTCCAGAATTGATTGACTTGAATGTTTTTAAGAATTTACATAAAAATATAATAATTGATGAGGGAGGAGAACCTTTTGAAGTTTTTAAAAGAATGTCAAATCATAAAGGATTAATAGCATCTAATAGTAGTTTTTCATTATGGGCAGGAATTTTAGGAAATATAAAATATTTTTCAATACCTTATTTTTGGATGAAAAATGTAAAGTCTTCAATAATAGGTTTAGATTATATTCCTAGATATAAATGTGAGATTAAATAATGTATGGTTATTAAAATGCAAAATGATAAAAATTTTATTTGTATATCTTGTTTTAATGAAGATTTAAATTGGTTTAGAGAATTTGATTATCCTCATATTATTTATGATAAATGTTTTGAGGGTGTAAAAAAATCAAAATATTATCCATACGAAATTCCTCCTTCTAAGTTGCGTGAAAAATATCCTGGTATGAATATAACTAATGGCCAAATAGGGGGTTATAACATTAATGAATATTTAACTTATATAATTTCTAATTATTATTACTTGCCAGATAATATTGTTTTCATTAAGGCAAATATTATAAATAGACACGTATCTTTGAATTTTTTTAAAAGTATTCTAGATAATAAATATTTTACATCTATTGAAGAATGGAATGGTTCTATTTTTAGTAAAACTAATTTTCTAAATAAAAGTTATTTTATTTCTAGTGATGGCGGATGGAATGAATTAAACAATAGTTGGTATTTAAATAAAAGAAAACATCCAAATAAATTTTTTAATAATTTTAATACTTTTATGAATTTTATTTTTAAATCATATAGTACTTTAAAGTATATTAGATTTTGTCCTGGTGCAAATTATGTAGTCCCAAAAAGAAATATCTTAAAATATGACTTAATTTTTTATAAAAATTTAAAATACATAATAAATTATACTCAGTTATCTGGAGAAAGTCATATTTTGGAGCGTGCTTTATATAGTATTTGGAATCAAGATTATTTGGTGGCTGATATTATGAAGAAGCCATTAAATGAATTTACTGTTTTCCCAAAAAAGGAAAATGCATTAAATGCAACTATTAGAAAATTAATTTCAAGAATTTAAAATTTTTCAACCTTATGATCTTTATTATCTTTATTAACTTTAATAAATAATACATCTTCTTTCCATGAAATCCTAAGGGTAAATCTTTAAACTCATTTGTTGAAAGAGGAGATTCAATAGAGAAATTCTTTGCAATATCAAATGGTGCCCAATTTAATCCTTTTGATTCTAGGAATTTTCTATGAAAAACACTAAAGAATCCGTCTTCATTAAAGTTTGTGAATTCTCTATTATCTTTTAATTTGAATTTTGTTGGAGCTTCTAACAGTTTCTTACTTCTTAAAGAAAAGCCACCATTCCCTATTGTATAAAAAGCCCCATTTATATCTCTGGAATAATTTTTATCATTTTCTCTAGGTATGAAAGGAGCTCCAATATAGTCATATTTCAAAAAATTGGGGTCCCATTTTTCTGGATTTATAATATAGCCGTCCCATTGGACTATTAATATATGAGATGTTTTTATATATTTATAAAGTGAATAAATTATAAAATTACTGTAATCTTTAATTGAGCTGATTTTATTTATCTTAACCAAATCTATTATTTCAGATTCTTTTTTACTAAGGCTTATTGCCTTTGATGAAAATAAAATAGTTTTAGAGGGTTTAAGACTTATATTCGATTTTATTAAAGCATTTATAGTCCTTTTAATTTTAATATCACTTACTGATACTATTGTAAGTTTTGCTTCCTTGATCATGATTTAAATTTTATTTTATTTTCAAAGTAACCAATAACAAAGAAATAATAAATTCAGTAAAAAGAAATTTAAATAATAATATTAATTCTTGAATTTTATCAAAAATTGAAAATTTATTTTTTTTATTTTCTATTAACAATATGCAATTTTTTAAAATAAATCTGTTGTACCTAAAGTCGTGAATATCTATTTTTAATTTCATATAATACTTTTGAAAAATTCTAATTATATTTTTGGGCGCTCTCCCTATATTCTCAATAACTAATACTCCTTTTGGATTTAAAGAACTTATTAATTTGGAAAGAATTTTTTGATTAGATAAAACCGCTTTATTTTCTACGATAATTATATCAAACTTTATAGAATCTTCATATTCATTGCGCTTAATTTTTTCTAAACTAATATTTTTAATATTTGGTTCATTAAAGAAAAAATTCCATATTTCAAGATTGATAATGTTTTCTTGATTAACTTCTAATATTGAAGGTGATTGGTTTAT
Organism: uncultured Prochlorococcus sp.; assembly: GCA_902535175.1. Taxonomy (GTDB): domain Bacteria; phylum Cyanobacteriota; class Cyanobacteriia; order PCC-6307; family Cyanobiaceae; genus Prochlorococcus_A. Next base: position 45,955 of record CACASR010000010.1, on the reverse strand, counting down.
TTTATAAAGCTTTTTACAAAAAGAATTATAAAATAATTCAATATAAGAGTAAGGCCATAATCTTTTGGTTCCAAAAGGATTATTTTTTATTGAAAAATTATTTGTTTCAATTATTTTTATTAAATTATTTTCTTTTTCCATAAATTACTAACCAATATAAAGTGGAAATATTTTAGATAGTAATTTTTTAATTAATTTTTTAAAATTATTTGGTAAAAAAGATAATAACCTTTTTTCAGTAACACTTTCTTCAGTAATTAAAACATTATATTTTGAATAAAAATGTCTTGTATTATTAATTAGTTTTTCAATATTTTCATTAGAAATTATTTCACCTTTTTCATTTTGATAAAACCAGTTTTTATAGTAATTAGCTGGAGAAATCCATCTTTGATGAACATTCCCGAATCTTGACCATTTTGAAGGAGCAATAATTTTTTTAGGTTTTTCTCCCATCGTTATAGGGAAATATGCAAAACTTGAATTTGAAACAATTAAATATTCGGAATTAAATAATTGAGTAAAATCATCATCTATATTCCCTTTTAATATTTTTAATTCAGGCAGTAAATGTTTTGCATAATCATAATCATCAGTAACTATGTAGAATTTCATATTGTTATGATTTTTTTTCATATTTTTCATAGCATCCAACCAATAACTCTTTGGTAAGATCAATTCTTTAAATCTTTTATACTCTCCGCCTCTTATATTTAAAATACATTTATGTTCTTGAGAATTTGATTTATATCTTTTTGGATTTTTTAATTTTATATATTGATTTATATCATTATTGAATAGATATTTTTCTGATTGAAATAAACCCTTCAAAAGTGTATTTTGTTTTATTTGGAGTATTTCTTTGTCAAAATCGCTAACAAATGTTTTAAGTGATTTATCGTAAAATAATTTTTCTCTAAAAATGTTAGGGATATTACTTTCTAAAATAATATTTTTGTTATTTTCCCTAACTTTATATGATCTATATGAGATTTGAAGAAATGACTTACCTTTGAAATTTTTTGGATTAATAATTTCATATTCATAACCTAATTTATTGCTTAACGATCTTAAAGTTACATAGTTCCAAAGTTGATTACCGAGACCCTGACCATCCAAGAATTCAAGATAAAGCATAATTCTAGTAAAATAGACTCTTTATATTTCTTGTTTTAATAAATAAATTTACCGCGCATAAAAGTCCAATAAAAGAATAAGTAAGATTAGTTAATGCGGCACCATAAATACCCTTATAGTAAATGAGTGGAATGCCTAAAAAAATAGAAGTTAAAAGAACAATAAGTTTTATTCTGTTAATATCTTTAAAGAGATTATTTACTACTAGATATTGATTTATAAATGTTTCATAAATAATATTCATCAAAAATGAAAAAGATAATATTCTCAATATATTTTTTATCAAAGTTGACTGGTTTTTTATAAAAAAATTAATTATATAGTCAATATTTAAATTTAAAACAGTAAAGGCAAATAATCCTATAGAAAAAATGAAAAATGCAAAAATTAGAAATTTTCTGTTTGCAATATCCTTGTTATATTTATATAATTTCGACATTCGAGGAAATATTGAATTACTTAAAGGATGAATAATTTGAATACAAATATTTTTTATTCTATCTGAAATATTATAAATTCCCAAGTTTTCTACACTTGAAAAAGTTCCAATCATGTAAGGAATGCATGAATTTGAAAGATTTCCAATTATAGATGAATTAAAAAGTAAGTAACTTTTTTTTATTAACTTAATTGATCTTCTAATATTTCCAATTTTTATATTCTCTTTATAAGTTAATACTATTCTTAGAGTACTTAAAATCCCTGTGATAAGTGTAGCCAGACCAAAGTATAGAAAATATAAGGATATATAATCCCCCCTTTTTAAAAAATTAAATACAAAAAATGCAAAGATTAATTTATTTATTAATTGAAAAATTGCTGATTCATAAATTTTTTCTCTGCCTTCAAAATACCAATAAGATTGTAAAAAATTACCCAAAAGAGTAGGTAAAGAATAAAGGTAGGCAAATTCATTTTTACTAAAAAATAGACTATAAATTATTAATATTGACGAACTTATTATAAGAAGTAGGAATTGAGATGATCTTGTTGTAATAAAAATAGCTCTTCTTTTTCTTAGTTGATTTTCATACATTGATATTTGTTTACATGCATATTGAGGAAATGACCAGTCAATAATCCATATGAAATAATTAATAATAATTTGACAAAGTACTATTTCTCCCCAGCCACTTACTCCGAAGCTATCAAGGAGTTTAGGCAAAAGAATAATACTTAATAAAAAGTTTGATGCATTTATTAGGAATAGAGAAATGGTATTTATAGTTATCTTTTTATCTAAAGAAAAATTTTTAATCAAATTCATGTTATTTCATTAATTAAATTATTATATTTTTTGTAGAAAGAATTCTTATTGTTAGTTAATTGAAAAATATAATCATCTAAATGAAAATCTTCTTTAGAGACTAATCTGCTTGAATCAAATAGTCTTATCAGAAAAGAAAAATTTTTAGGTAATAATCTTACTACTATTCTAAGGATAAAAAATGGTATATAAATCTTCTTAATTGTATTTTGCTTTATAGTTTCAATTAGAAATCTTAATTCATAAATTGAATATTTTAACCCTATTCTATTTGAGAGATAGCTAGACCTTCTCATTGCTACTAAAGCTTTATTAATGTTATAAATACCAAATTCTTTTTTGATACATCTTAACCATAATTCATAATCTTCGAACAACTTAATATCTTTATAAGAACCCACGTCTAAGATATCTTTTTTTCTGTACATAATACTTGGATGATTTAATTGGTTTCTCCTCATAAATCCTGTAATCAATTTTTGATTGTTTTTCATATTTTTTTTAAAAATATTATTATCAAAATTGTTGAACTCAATAACGTCACTTCCAACAATTGAAATCTCTGGATTATTTTTTAATATATCAAATTGGAATTTTAATCTATTTGCTAGATTAATATCATCTGTATCGAATCTCGCAACAATATTGTTATTGCATTTTAGTAATCCATAATTTAAGGCAAAACCAAGACCTCTATTTTCTTTTATAAAGTAAACTTTAAAAATTTTTTCTACTTGGATTATTTTATCTAGAAAACTTTTGACATTTAATTTTATTTGTCCGTCAACAATTACAATAATCTCACTTGGAATATATTCCTGTAATAATAGACTATCTATGGCGATAATAAATTCTTCAAGAATTGTTCTTTTATAAATAGAACAAATACAACTAATAGGAAGTATTTTTCGATTTAAATTATTCATTAATTATCAATTTTTATTTTAGTTTTACAAAAAGAATATAATTTTAAAATAATATAATTGTAAAAACAAAAAGTTTTTTCAAAAAAATTAAACTTCAAATTATATCTATTAAAAATATAATTCTCCTCTATTTTTTTAAGATTTCTTATTTCTTTCCGCAAAAAATTAGTTATAGATTTATCATTATTTTGGATACTGATTAAATCAAAATATTTTCTTCCTAAAATAATTTTTTTAGAATTATAGGAATTAAAAAGCCTAATATAGAATTCAACATCTACCAGATATTTTAAATTTCTATCATAATAAAAATTATTTTTCTTATAAATTAAAGCTGATGGAGGGCCTATAATATTAGACTTAATTAGTAGTTTTGGATTATTTATATAGGTTTTCATCATTCTCTTAAATGTAACGTGTTTTTGTATCATTTTAAAATTAATTTTAAATATTCTTTTAGTTTTTAATTTTGTTATGGGCAAAATTAATATATTAGGTTTTTTACTATTAATAACACTAAATATGTAACTTATTATATTTTTTTCTTTCTGCCAATATTCATCATGATGTAATAACCAAATATAATCTCCTTTAGCTTTGGAAATTAAGTTATTCCAATTATTTATTGCGCCATGATGATAAATATTATGGTTATAAAAATAATTTTTGAAGTGCTTTTTTAATGATTTAGTTCTGTCTTTTTTAATTATTTCTTCATCAGAATCATCACTTATAATAATCTCAATGTAATCACGAAAATCATCTTCTATAGATTCAAGGCAATCTAAAATTTCATCTATACCTGTCTTGAAATTATATGTTGGGATTAGTATGGATAATTTAACTGATTCCATTCAAAATCTTAGAAAGCAAAAAATTTTATTAAGGAATTTTTTAGGATTATTTATTATCCTTTTAGTTATAAATGAAATCTGATTATAAAAATACTTAATATTGAAAAATGGATTAGATTTAAAATCCTTGATGATTAATTTATCAAAATTTAATAAAATTTTTGTTATTCTTTCATCTATTATTTCACTTTTCTCAATATTTATTATTTTATTCTTATTTTTTTTAAATCTGTAAAATATATCTTTCCCATTTTTAATATTTTCTTCAAGATTTTTTTTAATAATTTCATTATTAAATTCTTGATGACCCCAACTTTCTATTTTCTTTATTATCATTTTTTTATCTCCTATTGAAGTAAAATGATAACCAGAATTGAGTATACTCGGTAATTTCTTTGTATTATTTCTTAGTTCATTTAAGGAATATTTTTTCATCAAATTATAGGGAGATGCGATTGTCCCATACCAGTCACTTTTAGCATAATTATTTAAAAAATATTGAAATTCGTGTTGAATAAAAACAGTAGGAGAATTGAGCTTTTTACCCTTTTTAAAATCGTTTATTATTTTGAATGAAGGTATTTCATCTAGATCTGATAAAAGAACAATATCTGAATCTTTGCACTTTTTTTCAAGTGCTATATGTATGCATTCTCTATGATATGAATCGAGAATGTAAGACAAATTGTTTTTATCATAATAGTCATGTTTTTTTATGAAATTGCTTATATTTTTTCTTACTTTAGAGTTTGATTTTTCTAAGAAATCAATTAATCCATCATAACTAAAGTGAATATCTTCAATTTTATGATAAATAATTTTATCTAAATATTTTTTGTATCTTACATTATTTTGCTCGAAAATAAAATTTTTAGAGGAACCTTTAAAACTTTGTTTTGCTTCAATAATTATGAAATGATCAACGAGTGGATAAAGATACTCTAAGCGAATCTCTAGTAAATCAAGCTCTTGAAAAAATAGGAAACTGTCAATTATCATTATTTTTGGGGACTGAACCTTTCATGTTTATTATTAATTTTATGGTTTTAAAAAAAATTAAAATGTCTAAAAGAAATGATTGATTTCTTATATAAAATAATTCATAACTGAGCTTTATCTCAGAATCCTTTATAGAAGCTCCATAAGGATAATTAACCTGAGCCCATCCACTCAATCCAGGTTTAATTAAATTTCTTAACTCATAATGCGGAATATTTTCTTTCAATGTGATTTCAATCTCTGGTCTTTCTGGCCTGGGACCAATTAGGCTCATATCTCCTAATAAGACAGATAATAACTGAGGTAGTTCGTCGATTCTTGTTCGCCTCAAAAAGGCCCCTATTTTTGTAATTCTTTTGTCATGTTTTGTAGCCCAAACTGGTCCAGTTATTTCTGCTTTGTGCTTCATTGTGCGAAGTTTAGTTAATTTGAATTCTTTACCATTTACACCTGTTCTTATTTGACTATAAAAAATTGGACCTCTATCTTCAATCCATATTAAGAATGAGCATACTATTATTAATGGAAAAGAAAATATAATCATAAACACGCTTATAGAAATATCACCTAATCTTTTTAATCTCCATTGGAAATTATCTGTATCGATGATCCAATCAGTTTTATTATATATTTCGCTCGTTAAATAGTTACTTGGAATTCTATTAAGATATTTTTCACACCATCTAAAAGGGTTAAATTTATCTATTTCTAGATCAGGATAAGTTTTATGAATCTTTTTATATTTTTCATTTTGATTAAATATGATTACTGTAATTTTACCAAATTCATTTGAAATATTTTCCGCGAATTTAATTAATTTAAAATTTTTTATAACTGGAAATTCTCTAGTAAGATTTTCGAAGTAATTTATCTCATCATCACTTCCAGAAAGATAAAGAATTTGTTTTTTATTTATCAACTTGTATATAAATAGTTTAAAAAATTGAAGGAAAAAACTTATTAATCCTAAAAGAATGATTTTGTCTCTACTAAAAGGTGTAAAACTAGGGAAATAAATCACAATTACTTTTTCAAGTAAATATATGAAAGTTAATGCAAAAAAATTACTTTTAATTAAATTAAAAATTTTACTAATTAAATAAACCTTATTTTTAAAATAACTGTATTTACCAATTATATAACTACTTAAACACCAAAAAAGACTAAGTAAGAATGTAATTAGGATTGATTCTTTAGTCATAATTCGAATGAATAAATCAGTTTTAATTAAAATAAAAAGAATGAAATCAAAGAGAAAAAACAAAAATAGATTCTTTCTACTTTGCATCCAAATTGGTATTTCTAATCCAAGATAATCTTTTATATATTTCATAAATTTAAAAATTGAATTTATATTTTTATAGATGAATTATTAAAACATTTTAAAAGCTCATTTCGCCAATGAGAATTTTTCAAGCCAATAATTTTTTTTGTTTTTTGAGTATCTAGAACGGAATATTTAGGCCTCTCAGTCTTAGAGGGAAATTCATTTGATTTGATTGGTATTATTTCACCAGCTTTTTTTATTAATCCAGTCTTTAAACCTATTTCTCTAATTGTTACTGCAAAGTCATACCAGCTAGCTACACCATCATTACAAAAGTGACTTATTACAGGGAAAAACTTATTTTTTCTGGAATATTCCTCATTTTTATTTATTATATTCCAAATTGCATCCGCCAAAGATATTGTGGTTGTAGGTGATGATATTTGATCATATATAACTTTTATTTCATCTCGATCATTTAGTAATTTCATTATTTTTAAAGCAAAATTGTTTCCATTTGGACCAACCAGCCAACTAGTTCTTAGAATATTTGATTGATTATTGCCAGGGAGATATTGTTGTATATATTCTTCGCCTTTCGCTTTGGAGAAACCATATTTGTTTATTGGTGAAACTGTTTGATCTGTTTTATAGGGATAGTTTTGCCTACCATTAAAAACATAATCAGTACTTATTTGTAAAAGCTTACCGCCTGATTTAGATAAGGCTTTTGCCAAAATTTGAGGTCCTAAAGCATTGATTTTGTATGCTAGTTCTTCTTCAATTTCGGCTCTCTCAACATTTGTAAATGCACCAGAATTAATTATCCAGTCTGGTGAGAGATTAAGAACATATTCGAAGCATTTCTTGGTGTTATTTAAATCAAATTCAAGTCTAGATGGGGTAATTAAAAAAATATCGTTTGGAGAACTTTTTATAATTTCCCTTCCTAACTGACCAGTCGAACCAATTAAGAGTATTTTCATTGAAAAACTTCCCCTTTTTTGATAAAAGTTTGCAATGATAAACCATTCATATCCTTCAAAGATAAATTAGGTTCAAGTAACTTATTATTTAATCTGGGCCATTCAATTGAAATTGAAGGATCATTCCATAAAATAGTTCTTTCTAGATCTTTTTCCCAAAAATCAGTAACTTTATATTCAATTATTGCCTCTTTACTTAAAGTTAGAAATCCGTGAGCAAATCCTTTAGGTATCCAGATTTGATTTTTGTCTTGACAATTTAATATCAAACTTGCCCATGATTTAAATGTATTTGATTTTTTTCTTAAATCAACTATTACATCAAATACTATACCTTTTGTTACTCTTACAAGTTTTCCCTGAGCCATAGGATTTAGTTGGTAATGAAGCCCTCTAAGAGTTCCTCTCTCGGAGAAAGATTGATTATCTTGAACAAAGGAAGTTTCAGAATCTATTTTGGCTTCAAAATCTTTTGCATTCCATGTTTCATAAAAATAACCTCTATCGTCATTAAATATTTGGGGTTTTATTTCCAGAGGGCCATTAATTATTTGATTTTCTTTGTTCCTTAATTTCTTTACTTTCATGATAAGGATTTAGTTGATTCTAGATTTTTTGGGTGATCTAAAACACCTTTTAATCCTGCTAGTAATATCCAAAAAATTATACTTATTCTTCCGTCAAAATATACTATATCAAAAGAGTGATGTATCAAAAATATTATTGTTGATGTCCACCATGCTTTTTCATAATAATTTTTTTTTATTTTTGAAATATAGATTTTTTTAAAGGTCTTATAAAGGATTATTCCAATAAATATGAAAACTAATATTGAAGTAATCAAACCATAACTAATTGATAACTCTAAAAATAAATTATGCGGATGCCCTTTCCATTCTCCATATTGAGAAAAATAAAGGATTGGGAAGCTTGCTGCTCCCCAACCAAAAAATGGTTTATCTAGAATTAAATTTAAAGCTTTTTCCCATATCAGGAATCTTGAAAGGTTCTCATAGGTTAAGGATAAGTCACTAAAATTAGAGAGAATATTGTTAGGAATTAAAAAACAAAAAATACTTCTAAAATTCTCTGAGTATATTGGCTGAGCGCAAATAATAATTGACGTAAATATTATAAATACCAGAGGAAGGAACCAAATTATGACACCTTGCCCAAACATTAAAGGAATTGATGCCAAGATTGCTAAAAAAGCCCCTCTTGAATTTATTAAACTTATTGAAAAAATAAATAAAATAGATAAAACAAAAACTATGAAAAATTTTAATTTGTTACACTCTTTACTTTTCTCAGATAAGTATGCAATTAAAAAAGGCCAAGTCATTGCTAACCATGCCCCGGTATAGTTCGGATTATTAAATAATCCTGTTACTGGAGTATTAATATCTGTTCTAGATCTTTGATACCAAACTATAAAACCGTTAAATAATTTATATGGACCATACCATTCAAGGAAGTATTGGGAAAAACAACTAAATATCACAGGGACTGCTCCTAAAATAAAAGCCTTTGCTAATAAAGATCTCTGCTTAGGATTTTGAACATACATTTGAGCTCCAAAATATATAAAAAAGAGTGGTATCCAATTCGCTAAGCCAGCCCAATTTAGAAAAGGCTCCCAATTAGTTATTTCTGTGGTGTTCCATAAAGAAGTAATTATACTTTTTGAAATCATTATGAAACCAGCAAGTATTAATAAATAATTTAAATTGTCTTTTTTGAGATTCTCATAATTTTTTTTTAATCCAGAGACTATTGGGAAAAGTATTATTAAAAAAGCTAACGCAGGAGCAGAAGCAAGAAAAAATATGCCTAATAAAAATACTTTAAAAGTTAAATCTTTTCTTTCAAACTTAATAGAATCTAGAGTTTTTTTCAGGAACATATGATTAGAATTTTTTAATTAAAAAAAGTTAATTTTTAAATATTTCTCCTAATAAATTTTTTGATCTTCCCATTTTTAAAACTCACTATTAAAACGCTTCCTGCAGGATTCGAACCTGCGGCCCACTGCTTAGAAGGCAGTTGCTCTATCCAGCTGAGCTAAGGAAGCATTTTTTTATTATATCTAAACCTATAGACCTAAACAAACTAAGTAAATCGTTTTAAATATTATTAGTAAAAATTTTATTTTATTTTCTTTTAACTAGAAAACACATAAAATTGTAGAGTGCTTGAATACTAATCTTGACAAAAAGACTAACTGAAAAACAAAAAGAAGAAATAGTTAAAAGTTTTAAGTATGGAATAGCTATTGATGTTTTGTCTCAAAAATATAATTGTACTAATTCAACAATCATAAGAAATCTGAAAAAAAATATTGGTGAATTAAAATATAAAGAATTCTTTAATAAAAGAAAATCCTCTATAGAGAAATCCATAACTAATAAGAATCATACTAATGATTTTAAAAATAAAGATTTTGATAGTGATGATTTAAGGGAAGATTCTCATAATCCCAAAGTTTTAAATGAAAATATAACTGCTTCAAATTTTGCTCCAATTGATGCTTTTTTTGAAATTGCACCATTGGACTATGAAATTGATAATTCCTCTAGAAAAGAATTATCTTCTGTCTCTTTATCAGAGGTTGATTTCCCTAAAGTTGTATATATGGTTGTAGATAAAAAAATTGAGTTAGAGATAAAATTGTTAAAAGATTTCCCTGCATGGGATTTCTTACCTAATGGTGATTTAAATAGGAAAACTATTGAAATATTTTATGATTTAAATCTTGCTAAAAGATCATGTAACAAGGAGCAAAAGGTACTTAAAGTTCCAAATACTGATGTTTTTAGAATCGCAGCCCCTGTTTTGCTTAAGAAGGGGATTTCAAGAATTGTTTGTGCTGAAAATTTAATAGCTCTTTGATCAATTTTATTCATTATTCATATCAAAAACTAGAAAACTTCCAAAAATAGAACCTAATATAAAACTTGAGCCCACTACAAAACCTATTGGGAGTTCAATTGTATCGTTGATTAACAAGTTTACTTTGTTTTTGTTTGAACTATTTTGTATCCCAATAAATAAGATTAAAAATAAACAAGAGTTGAAAATTATTGCTGAGAGAAATTTTTTAATTAAGAAACTCATATTATTTAGAATTTTAATTTAAATTTTAAATCAAATTATAAATTTCGCTTTTCTTTACTCCATTTTTCTTTGCTAAGTATTTAGATGCTGCTGACAAACTTAAGCCTGCATTTATTAAATCATTGAGATCTTTTTTCATACTAGATTTATTAAGATTCAAATCTCTTTTTTTGTTAATTCCTTTCAATATGATTGTTATTTCGCCTATTACATTCTTAGTATTGAAGAATTCTATTACTTCATTAATATTATTCCCAACGTGTTCTTCAAATTTCTTTGTTAATTCTCTTGCTACCATTATCTCCCGATCGCCTCCACAGAATTCATATAATTCCTTTAATAATTTTTTAAGTCGCTTAGGTGATTCGTAAATAATAGTTGTTTTTTCATTGTTACTAATTTCTAAAAGAATTTTTGATCTGTCAATTTTCTTTCTAGGAAGAAAGCCTTCAAATACAAAACTTGAAGAGGGAAACCCACTTGAAACTAATGCTGTAAGTGCCGCACATGCTCCAGGGATACAAATTACATCTAAACCTTCTGATTTTATACTATTAGCGATATCTTCACCTGGATCGCAAATCCCTGGCATGCCAGCATCACTGACTATTGCTATTGATTTTCCTTCTTTGAGATCTTTTATTATTTTTCGATTTTTAATTGAAGAATTATGTTGATTAAGACTTATGAGTTTATTTGAAATATTGAATTTGTTCATTATTTTTATTGTTTGTCTAGTATCTTCACAAGCCACTAAAGAAACATTTTTAAGAATATTTAACGCTCTTTGGGAGATATCATTTAAATTGCCAATTGGCGTTCCTACAATATATAAAATTCCTTTTTCGGGTTCTTCTTTTCTATGGGATAATGAGGAATTATTATTCATTTAATGATTGAATTGCCTTCAGAAGTAGATATTAATAATCTTATCGATGATATAAGAATTTTCAGCTGGCAAGCTGCAGATATTTTGCTTTATTACTCTAAACTATTGAAAGATTCGGATTACAAAAAAAATATATTAAAGAACAATAATAAAGAAGATCCTGTAACCTTAGCTGATTTAAAAGTAAATGAAATTATTATCAAAAGAATAAATGACAAATATAAAGATACTAACTGGGATATTTTGAGTGAAGAAAATGTAAAAACCTCAAAAACTTTTGTTACAAAGAATGATTGGGTATGGGTTCTTGATCCTCTTGATGGGACTAAGGATTTTATCCAAGGAACAGGCAACTATGCGATGCATCTAGCATTGAACTTTAAACAAAAACCATTTATAGGCTTTGTTTTGATTCCAGACAAAAATCAATTATGGATTACAGATGGAAAAAAAACATGGTGTGAAAAAAGAGATGGTAAAAAATATAAACCAAATCTCTTAAATAATAAGAATCTTCAAGAAATGACTTTAGTAACAAGTAAAAATCATGGAAATGAGATTTTGAGAAACTTAATTCAAAAAATTAATTTTCGCAAAGTCGAAATTATGGGAAGTATTGGCTGCAAAATTGCATCTATAGTTAGAGGAGAGAGTGATATTTATATTTGTCTAAGTTTACCTGGGAAAAGTTCACCAAAAGATTGGGATTTTGCTGCACCAGAATCTATTCTGCGAGCAGCTGGTGGTGCAATAACAAATTTAGATAATCAAGAACTAACTTATGGTCAAACTAGTTTCCAACAAGGGGGGGTTATAGTCGCAACAAGTAATAGGAATACTCACCAGAGTATTTGTCTCGAAATAAAGAACATTATTGAGGATAACGGAATTTATCCTCTTTAGTTTTTAACTAAGCGGAGCAACTGGAGTAGGGGTTGGTTCTGGATAAGACATTCCATTATTTTGTCCTACACCTCTTAAGGTAAGATTAATTCTTCCTCTGCTGTCAATTTCTCTAACTCTTACGGTCACCTCATCTCCTTGCCTAACTACATCTTCGACTCTCTCAACTCTTGCTTCGGATAGTTGCGATATGTGAACCATTCCTTCTTTGCCGGGTAATATTTCTACGAAAGCACCTATAGGTATTATTCTTGTTACCACTCCAGAGAAGATCTCACCTTCATGCACCTTACGCGTCAATCCTTCTATTATCTTTTGAGCTTCTTCCGCAGCAGCTCCGTCATGAGAAGCAATGGTAACAATCCCACCATCCTCTATATCTATTTTTGTATTCGTTCTTTCAGTGATTCCTTTTATAGTTCTTCCGCCAGGTCCAATAACTGTTCCTATAAGCTCAGGGTCAATTCTAAAGCTCAATAGTCTGGGAGCATGAGGAGAAAGTGATTCTTGAGGCTTATCTATTGCTGCTTGCATCTTTTCTAAAATATGTAATCTTGCAGGACGAGCTTTTTTAATCGCATCAGAAATAATAGAAACTGGTAAACCTGTAATCTTCATATCCATTTGCAAAGCAGTTATACCCTTATCAGTTCCTGCAACTTTAAAGTCCATATCCCCAAGAAAGTCTTCAATGCCTTGAATATCTGTAAGAATCCGTACTTCTTTACCTTCCTTGATTAAGCCCATGGCTGTACCACTTACAGGAGCTTTGAGAGGAACCCCCGCATCCAATAATGAAAGCGTGCTCCCACATACAGAACCCATTGAAGTTGATCCGTTGGAACTTAAAACTTCGCTAACTACCCTTAGCACATAAGGAAATGTTTCTTTGCCAGGCAATACAGGGATTATTGCTCTCTCAGCTAATGCTCCATGGCCAATTTCTCTTCTCCCAGGTGTTCTCATTGGTCTTGTTTCTCCTACTGAATATGGTGGGAAATTATAGTGATGGAGATAAGTTTTTTCAGTGCTTGGATTGAGGTCGTCCATTTCTTGAGCATCACTAGGAGTACCTAATGTTGTTGTAGATAAAACTTGTGTTAAACCTCTTTGAAATAAAGCCGATCCATGGACTCTTTTTGGAAGAATTCCAGCTGAAGCAGATATTTTTCTAACTTCGTCGAGATCTCTTCCATCAACTCTTTTCCCATCATTAATGATTTGCGACCTCATTAATTTCTTGGTAAGTTTTTTAAAGTCAACATTTAATAACTTATCATTTTCTGATAAGAGAACTTTTAATTGGTTGTCTTCTTTCAAAGATTCGATTTTACCTTGCGCTTCAAGTTTTATTTTTTCGAGTTCAATATCTCTCTCTTCCTTTGAAAGATCAAATTTCTTTAAAACTAACTCAATCGGTTTTGTGCAATTTTTCTCTAAATAAGAGGGCAATGTTTTATCTTCTTCAGGGTTAGATGGCTTATTTTGTTTTATTCCTAAATCTTTTAATAAATCTTCTTGCGATTTAATAAGTTCAGTAACTGCTTCATAACCGAAATCAATAGCTTCGATAGTGTCTTGCTCCGATAACTGGTTAGCACCTGCCTCAATCATGACAATGCCTTCAGGTGAACCTGCAACAACAATATCTAAATCTCCTCTTTCTATTTCTCTATAACTTGGATTTAAGATGAAATCATCTCCTATAAGACCAACTCTAACTGCAGCCATTGGCCCATAAAATGGAATCTCTCCAAGTAAAGTTGCTATTGAAGCCCCAGTAACAGCTAAAACATCTGCTGGAACTCTTTCATCAAGAGAAAGGCAAGAGGCAACAATTTGTATCTCGTCTCTCATCCATGATGGGAAAAGTGGCCTCATTGGCCTGTCAATCAATCTTGCTATTAAAGTCGCTCTTTCTGGAGGGCGGCCTTCTCTCCTCATAAAACCACCAGGAATTCTTCCAGCAGCATATAATTTCTCCTCATAGTCACATATTAGAGGTAGAAAGTCTGAAGGATCTTTTTTTATAGTTTTTGTTGCTGTAACTAATAGAGAGGTGTCACCGCACTCAATCATTACTGATCCATTTGCTTGAGGAGCATAAAGTCCTGTAGTTAGTCGTATCTCTCGTCCGTCAAACGTGATCGACTTATTTTGTCCTTCCACTTTTTAAATTATTAATCTATACATAATTTATTCTTACATTTTATAGGGACATATTGAGTAAATTATTTAGATAAGCTATAAAAATTCTTAAATTTATTCCAAAAATTAAATTTAATTTGTTTAATTTTGTATTTTTCGGTAGATAATAAAATACAAAAAACTTACTTGTACTACCAACTTGATTTAACAACTCCAGGGAGCTCACCATTATGAGCTCTTTGTCTCAACTGATTTCTGCAAAGACCGAAGTCTCTGTAAACTCCTCTTGGTTTGCCAGTTGCCCAACATCTATTCCTAACTCTGTTTGGGGCAGAGTTTCTAGGCAGACCCTGTATCTTTCTATGTATTTCTAATCTTTCCATTGGGTCTTTTGCAGCATTGAATTCATCTAATAATGATTTTCTTTTTGCAGCATATTTCTGTACAAGCTTCTTGCGTTTGACTTCTCTCGCAATCATGGACTTTTTAGCCATTTAGTAAAATTTTTAAAAACTGTAGTATATTTTAACAGCTTGGATAACAATTTTAAAATTTTATTTATTGGTTTAATAATCTTTGTACTATTAAAAGTTGACTAGTATCTCTTATTATAAGAAGCACACTAAGTCCAACCAAAAGAAAGAAACTTGATTGAGTTACCACCATTTGCACCTTAACTGGTACTGGTTTTCCTCTAAAACCTTCAATCAAAGTGAAAACAAGTTGTCCCCCATCCAATAGTGGCAAAGGTAAAGAATTGAGAACTGCTAAATTTATAGAAATTAGTGCTGCAAACAATAATATTCCAGTTCCTCCTTGTTGTGATAGTTGAGCACCAATTTCAACGATTTTGACAGGCCCACTCAATTGTTGAGCTGTTGAAGAGAAATTTGTAATTAATCCTTTATAACCTTGTATTGTTTTTACCAAAAGTGATGAAAACTCATTATTGGTGTATTCAAAAAGCTCAAATATGTTTTTTGTCTTTTTAGTCTCTTTTTTTATATTAGGTTGTAATTGAGCTCCTATGGTACCCTTCCCATCTATGTTTTTTGGGACTAAAGTTAAATCTTTCAGAACTCCATCTCTATCAATTGTTATTGAAATTGGGTTCTCTGATGCATTTTGAATCTCTTTGACTAAAGCAGAAACTGCTTGATCACCAACTCCTAAAGTATTGCTTTCAATTTTTAAGATTTTATCCCCTGCTTGTAATCCAGCAATAGAAGCAGCCTTCTCGGGCTGAGTAGCCAAAACTAAAATGCCAGGCTCGGGATCAAATGGAATTCCAATTGTAGTTACATTTACAATCAAAATAGTATAGGCAAGAATTAAGTTAGCAAATACCCCAGCGGATATAACAATTACTCTTTGAATAATGGGTCTATTTTTTAAAAGATTTGGATCTTTAGGGTCAATATTATTTATTTCTTCATCAGGGAAGGAGACAAAGCCCCCTAATGGAAAGGCTCTAAGTGAATAGGTTATGTTTTTATATCTTTTTTGTATTATTGATGGTCCAAAACCAATTGAAAATCCATCAACATAGATACCTTGCAAAATTGCCGCAAGAAAATGTCCCATCTCATGAAAAAAAATGAGAAATCCCAGAACTGTAATTGAGGTTAAAACGTCCATCCTAATATATTAAGCAGTTTTTAAAATATTTGATCCAAAATATGGAACTAGAGCATCTGGAATTTTTACGCTCCCATCTGTTTGTTGGCCATTCTCAAGAATAGCAGCCATAGTTCTTCCAATTGCAAGCCCACTACCATTTAGGGTGTGAAGATATGTATTTTTTTTATCAATTTTTGCTCTTATTGATGATCGACGGGCTTGAAAGTCTAAACAGTTGCTACAACTTGAAATCTCCCTATAACATTTACTACTTGGGAGCCAGACTTCAAGATCAAAAGTTCTGCTTGAAGAAAAACCTAAGTCTCCAGTACAAATATCAACTAATCTGTAAGGTAGATTCAGCTTTTTTAAAATACTTTCTGCATCTAAGGTGATCTTTTTATGAGCTTCAATAGATTTACTTGGATCACAAAACCAATATAGTTCAACTTTATTAAATTGATGAAGTCTTATTAAACCTTTTGTATCCCTTCCATAACTACCAGCTTCTCTCCTAAAACATGGGCTATATGCTACATACTTAAGGGGTAATTGTTTTGAATCAATAATATCATTTCTATGAAAAGCAGTTAGTGGAACTTCAGCAGTGGGAGAAAGCCATAGGTCGTCGTTAGAACACTTAAAACTTTCATTTGAAAATTTAGGTAATTGACCAGATCCGGTAAGACTTTCTGAATTCACTAAAGCTGGAGGCATTAACTCTAAATAACCATTGCTAGTATGCATGTCGAGCATAAAATTTATTAATGCTCTCTCTAATCTGGCCCCATTGCCAATGAGTGTAATAAAACGACTTTTTGATATTTTAGTTGATTTGACAGAATCAAAAAGATTAAGACTTTCGCCTATTTCCCAGTGAGATTTAAGTTTTTCTGATATTAACGGATCTCCCCAAGTTTTTATTTGGACATTATGACTTTCATCCTTTCCAATGGGAGCATCTTTACTAGGTAAATTTGGTAAATTACAAATTTCATTGTGTATATTTTTATCTAAGGTTCTTTTTTTCTCTTCAAATTCTGAAATTTTGGTTCTGTATTCATTTCCTTTCTTCTTTAAATTGTTTACTTCTGGAGAATCATTGTTTTTAGATTTGCTGATTTCTTTACCGATCAATTTACTTAACTTTTTACTCTCAGATTGGAGACTAGAAATTTCTATATCAATTTCTTTTTTTTTAAGAGTTAATTCTTGTATTTGGGAAATATTAAAAACTTTTCCTCTTAGGGATAAACTTTCTCCAACAGAAGTTGGATTTTCTCTTATTAATTTTTGATCTAACACTATTTTTTTTTATACCTTAATTAAAATAGTTAATCTAAATTCAATATTAGGGATTTTTGACTAAAAATTAACTAAATTAATGATTTCTAACTTACTGAGTAATTTTAGATAAGATTTTTTTCTATGATGCAGATCGAGCCCGCCCTGTAGCTGACCATTCTTTTAGTAAATTAATTTGCTCCTTTGCTGTTCTAGATAAGGGAACTAATTCAGAAATTGCCTTTATTAAATCTTTCTCCATAAGTTCTCTATTTTCAGAGAATGAAATATGCATCCCCTCTATCACTGCTTGTTCAAGTTCTGCACCTGAGAACCCATCTGTTCTATCTACGATAGTGGAAAGAGGAAAACTGTAACTTGGTCTTCTTTTTTGTAAGTGCAAATTAAGAATATTTAATCTTTCTTCAGAATTTGGTAAATCAAGAAAAAATATCTCATCAAATCTACCTTTTCTTAATAATTCAGCAGGAAGCTTATCTATAGCATTAGCGGTAGCTATGACAAATACGGCCGATTCTTTTTCAGCCATCCAAGTTAGCAAACTTGCCAAAACCCTTTGACTCGTTCCTCCATCACTTCTAGCATCGCCGCCAAAGCCCTTGTCAATTTCATCGATCCAAAGGATACAAGGAGACATGGCCTCAGCTCTTAATATTGCTTCTCTTGTTCTTGCTTCACTTGAACCGACAAGGCTAGAAAATAGTCTTCCAACATCTAGCCTAAGCAGCGGCATCGACCAACTCTTAGAAATTGATTTTGCGGTTAGCGATTTCCCCGTTCCTTGAGCTCCAATGAGTAAGACGCCCTTGGGAATAGGTAATCCATAGTCTCTAGCTTCTTTAGAAAAGGCCCTGTATCTTTGATTAAGCCAAACTTTTAAAACATTTAATCCACCAATATCATCTTGACTTGATTTAGCTTCGAAAAATTCTAAAATTTCACTTCTGGCGATTACTTGTTTTTTCTCTTCAAGAATATCTTTAATATCTTCTTTACTTATTTTCCCTCTTTGAGCAAGGGCCTTTGCAGTAACTTGTTTTACTTTTATTTCGGTAAGTCCACTTGAAGCTATAGAAAGTTCGTTTAAGTCTTGTTCCTCTAGATTTGAATTGGTATTGATGGCAATTTGTTTTATTAGATTTTTCAATTCTCTTTGATTAGGTAAAGGTAAATTTACAATTGCCATTAATTCATCCAACTCTTCTGATGATGGAAATATATGAGAACTAATAATTAAATTATGACTTGTTTTTTTAAGCGCTGAGGATAGTTCTTTTATAGTCCTGTTGATAGATGGATCATCATAAAATTTATGAAAATCTTTAACTAATAAAACTGTTGGAACTTCAGAATTAAGTTTTATAAGCCAATTAAGTACTCCTAACGGATTGTTAGAAAATTTACCTTCTTCATTTATTAATCCTTTTAAACCGCTAACACAATCCCAGGAAACAAATCTTTTTATATTTATTCTTTCACAAGATAAATTAACTAATTTTTCTAATCTTTCCTCTTCTTTAGTCCTGATCCAAATTAATGAGTTTCTCGATTTTATGAGTAATTCTAAATTTCTACACCAAGAATTCATTATTTAAGATTAAGACTATTTTTTACTGTTAGGTTCGAAAGGTAATCTTTTATCTGAGATAGTTGAAGCTGAAGTTGTTATTACTTCATTTTTTGCTAATAATTGTTGATCCAGAATTTTCTGTAAATTCTCAGGAAGAGCTTCTTTATTAAGTAGAAAAGTCTGAAATGCCTGGAAAATATTAGCAACAACCATGTAGAGTAAGACTCCAGCTGGAAGTGGGAAAAATAGAAACATTCCAGTTATCATAACTGGTGTAATTTTATTGGCAGTTGATTGCTGTGGATTCGCAGGCATCCCCTGGCTTGATAAAACTTGCGAGAGAAGTAAAGTTAATCCAAAGGCACCTACTAATGCTGCAATATCCCAATTAATTGCTCCATCTACATAAAAACCTACTTGACCAAGAGCTTTAATAAATAAAAAACCACTTTTAGCAGCTAGACCAGGAATTTTCGCCTCGATTGTTGCATCACCCGGTTTAATTGCTGTTACTGTACCGTCTTGGGAAACTTTAAGATTTTCAGATCCTTTAGAAACCGTCCAAGTGGGGAGGAATTTAGATCCGTTGTCGTATTTAGATAAAACTTCAGAATAGCTATTGCCATTTGTTGTTTGTAAATTTACTTTTATAGATTCTTCTGTTCCTAATTTTGTTCCACTAGGAATAGTAGCTACTACAGGAAA
The DNA here is from genome assembly GCA_902535175.1 of uncultured Prochlorococcus sp. Taxonomy (GTDB): domain Bacteria; phylum Cyanobacteriota; class Cyanobacteriia; order PCC-6307; family Cyanobiaceae; genus Prochlorococcus_A. Next base: position 26,265 of record CACASR010000010.1, on the reverse strand, counting down.
ATGTGATTTTTCTGTAATAAATATAGAATGTCGTGGGGATTTATAAGGTTTTGGATCAATGGCTGCTACTTGATCCTGTGGGACGACCTTGAGATTTATATTGTAAGGGACATCAGCGAATGGAGAGCCTCTCAGAGTTGCGAACAATGCAAATAGCACAGGCATTTGGACAATCAAGGGAAGACAACCTGCGAGGGGACTGCCAAATTCATTCATTAATTTTCCAAGTTCTTCTTGCTGTTTCTTTGGATCACCTGAAAACTTAGATTTTATTTCTGCTTGCCTTTTTTGCATTACTGGTTGAGCTATCTTCATCCTCCTTGCACTTCTAATGGAACCAGCGCTTAGAGGAAAAAGTGCAATTCTAATTACGACTGTCAATGCAACAATCGCTAAACCATAACTAGGAACTAAACCGTAGAAAAAATCTAGAATCGGGATAAGCAGTTTTTCAGAAATGAACCCTATCACGATATAAAAGAGAGTGTAGTTTTATTAGACATTTTATTTTACAGGAAAAAAAGATTTTTGTAATTAATTTATTTAGGATTTAGTAGCAAATCCTTCTACTTCGTTGAGATTTTGAATTTGAGATTTATTATTTATATTTTCTTCAATAAATTTTTGCTTTTCTCTGAATAAAGGTAATGATTTCATTTCAACCTTTGATCCATCGTTAAGGATAAGAACCATGTCACCATAGGAACCAAATCCTCTTGGAATAGATCTGATTTCTTCAATGTTACTTAATGAGACTTGTGTTTTGTTTTTTCCAAACCAACCACCATTAATTGTAATTCTTTTATTGGTAATTTTATATCTCAACCACAATGCTCTAACAATTGCGGCGAATGTAAATGGCAAACCAAGTAAAGTTATTCCTGCAAGTAGATTAATTATTAAATCACTTTTAGCAGGACCACCTTCATAAAAGGTTTCTTCATTCATGTTAATCATTTGATTAGACGAGATTTGAACATTAAGTTTTGAAATTCCTCCAAAAGTTTACTTTTATCATTGCAGAAATCCCCAAATTTAAGGTTAACAAGTAACCAACAAGGTTTGTGGTTATTAATTTTTTTAATGTTCGTTAATAACCACTCTTGCAGAATTCTTCTTAAATTATTTCTTTCTACAGCTTTTTTAGAAACTTTTTTGCTGATAGCAATTGCAACCCTAAAATTGTTTGAGGTATTTGCGACTTTATGCGTTAAGAGTATTGCTGGATTTGATCTTGCAACTTTAAATGTCATTAATTTCCCATGATATGTTTGAGAATTTTTGTGAATATAGTTAAAAGTCCTGTGACCTTTTAAACGCATATCCTTGGGTAAGGCCATTTAAATTAGAATTTATACAGCTATTCTTTCTCTACCTTTTTGTCTTCTACTTTTAATAACTCTTCTACCTGTATGAGAACGCATTCTTACTCTAAAACCAGATACACGTTTTCTTTTTCTTGAAGTTCCGCCAAAAGTTCTTTTAGTCATTTGTTTAATAATCCTTATTTAATTTATCATTTAATCGATCACTATAGTCCAGCTACCTAAATAACTTGAAAATGATTTCCCTTTAGGTTGTCCAAATGAATGAAATTGATATAAACCTGATCTTTTGGGATTAAAGACTTTTAAGACAATCGCATAACTTTCTTTATTAGAGGGAATTGGACTGTAAGGGTAAATATCTAAGGACCTTAAGCCTGATTCATCAGTATTTATATCTATATCAGTTTGAATGTCCTCTAAACATTTTGTTCTATCCTCAAAACCGCCTATTCTTACTTTACAAAAACTAATTTTTTCTTTTTTTAAAGTGGATTTAAATGTTTTTGGGATAGCTAGATTAATTTTTATGAGATCAGTTCTTCTATCAGATGGCCTCAAGAAAAAATAAATTGTATTTCTAAATTTCCTTTTATCTTCTTTTTGAAACCACTTTAATCTTCTGTAACTTGAGTCTTGATCCCACTGAAATTCCAACCCTGCTTTAGCATCTTGGATGTAATTAAAATAAGGAGTTGAAACTAAAATTGTAGGGATAACAAAAAACCTTAAAACTTTAAGATTTAAAATAAATTTCTTTGTGATTTTAAACATTGAGAGGATGAAATTTTAAAAGTTGGTTCGTGCTATTAAATTTAAAGCGGAAATTATTTCACTAAGGTTAACATCTATCTATCCTTAATTTTGCAGCGCCTCTCAAATAAGGGTGCTTTATTGAATAATTGGGTGGCATTAAAACTTGAGCCATTATTCTTATACAAAAATCAACATCATTAGATACGTACATTTGTTGGCAGTCTATAAAGGCTACTGAATCAAGTCCATTAAATTTCCTTGCAATTGAAGCTGGGAAACATGCATTTAAATCTTTTGTCGCTGTGAATGTAATGGATAGTATGTTCGTTTTAATTAGATTGTTGCGTGAAATTAATTCATCAATTAATTCAACTACAGCAACTTCTATTTCACTAACAGAATTCCCAGATGCTGTTGTGGCTCCACGAATAAATGTAATTTTATAATCATCTTTCATTTTTTCATACATATCGATTTAAGGCTTGTATAACCAAAGTACTTTATTAGATGAGTCAAACTCAAAAAAGATATTACTGATAATTTTTTCAATCACTTTACTTCCAGGAATTAGTCCAAGTATTTTTTTCTTTTTCTTCCCAAATGTCAAGGGCTGAATTTTAGCATCAATATTAACCATTTCTGCAGCTAGCTCCCTTGCAACAAATTCATCTCCAACCTTGTCAACAAGACCAAGTTCCAGTGCTTGTGTTCCAGTGAAAATTCTTCCATCAGCAAATTTTCTTACTTCTTCAACAGGTAAATTCCTCCCTTCAGCAACAGCTTCAGTAAATTGTTTGTAACTTTCATCTATTAGCCCTTGAAGTAGGGCTCTGCCTTCCTCACTTAGAGGTTTATCTGGAGAAAGTATATCTTTAAATACACCGCTTTTAACAGTCTCAAATTTAATGCCGATTTTATCTAATAATTCAGATAAATTATTTCCTCTTATAATCACCCCAATAGATCCTGTAATTGTGCCTGGATTCGCAACTATTTTGTCAGATGCAACACCAATGTAAACACCTCCTGATGCTGAGATGTTCCCAAAACTAGCAATGACTTTACATCCTTTATCTTTTAGTCTTTTAATAGCAGAGTATATTTCTTGGCTATCACCAACCGTACCCCCTGGAGAATCAATTCTCACGATTAAAGCAGGAAATTCTCTATCCTCAATTTGTTTAAGAGCTTTAAGGACTGAAACTCTTGTTGAACTTGTAATAGGCTCATCAATTACTATACGAGCCATTCTTTTTTTTGACTTTCGTCTAAAAGGCCAAATCATTCTTTTAAGGTAAATTCATAAAACTACTTTAAAAAGATTATCAGCACACCTAATGAATTCAATCCTAAATTGGTTTTTAATGATACTCCCTTTTGCACTTTGGGGGACTTCAATGGCGGCAATGACTCCTTTAGTATCTAGTGCTGGGCCTGAGTTTGTGGCTTCTTTAAGATTACTTCCTGCAGGGATTCTTGTTCTAATAACAACATATTTGTTTAAAAGAGATTTAAAAATTTATAAGTGCGATTTGAAGTGGTTTTTTGTCTTTACGATTGTCGACGCTACTTTTTTTCAATTGTTTTTAACTTATGGTATTGAAAAAACTGGAGCAGGTTTAGGTTCTGTCTTAATAGATTCTCAACCGCTTTTGGTAGCTATTTTAGCGAGGGCAATTTTTGGGAATTTAATTAATCCTATAGGATGGTTAGGACTACTTTTTGGCGTGGGAGGAATTGTATTTTTAGGCGTACCACAAGAATTTTTAGGAAATTGGTGGTTAATGTCTGATAAATCCATAAACGATGTTGCTTTTAATTTTGGAGAACTTTGGATGCTTGCAGCTTCTCTGGCTATGGCATTAGGCACAATTTTAATTAGATTCACATGTACTAAAAGTGATCCAGTTGCAGTTACTGGTTGGCATATGATTTTGGGGAGTTTGCCATTAATTATTAAACACTGCTTACAATCAAATTTCACAATAATTCCAGATTGGTCAATATTTGATTGGGGACTTATGTCATTTGCAAGTATTTTTGGAGGTGCAATAGCGTATGGATTATTTTTCTACTTTGCTAACAATAAAGAAATAACTGGATTTAGCACTCTTGCATTTTTAACACCTGTATTTGCTCTTCTCAGTGGAGGTGTTTGGTTAGATGAAAGGCTCACTATTGTGCAGTGGATAGGAGTGGTGTTTGTTCTTATCTCGGTATTTTTTGTTAGCCAGAGAAAGAGTTTATGGGAAAATAAATTTTCTGATACTACTATTTAATTAGTGTCTTATTGTAAAAAGTCTAATAATGCGAATAGTTTTGATTAGTACTCCAATAGGGTTTTTAGGGAGCGGCAAAGGTGGTGGAGTTGAATTAACTTTAAATTCTTTAGTTTCAGGTTTAGTTTCTTTAGGTCATTCTGTTGAAGTTGTAGCTCCAAAAAATTCTAAGTTACATGAGCGTAATGTAAAAGCAAAATTACATTTTGTGGAAGGTGAAGATCAAATTAGTTGGCAGCATCAAAATTATAATTCTCCCGTGAACATCCCAGACAATTCTATTTTGGCAGGAATGCTTGAAAAGGGATTAGATATCGCTAAACATGCAGATGTATTGTTAAACATGTCCTATGATTGGCTGCCTATTTGGATGACTCTAAATTTTGAGATACCCATCGCACACATCATTAGCATGGGTTCTGAAAGTTTAGTAATTAGTAATTTAATATCTAAGGTATATGCTAAATATCCAAATAATTTTGCTTTTCATTCGAAAATTCAAGCTAATGATTATCCATTCATAAAAAAACCAATAATTATTGGTAATGGGTTTAATTTAGATAATTACATTTTTCAAGATTCAGTGAAGGGACCCTTGGGATGGGTTGGAAGAGTAGCTCCGGAAAAAGGTTTAGAGGATGCAGTTTATGTGGCAAACGAACTTGGTGAAAAATTAAAAGTTTGGGGACTTATAGAAGATGAGATGTATGCTTCAAAGATAGAAAAATCATTTCCTCATGGCGCTATAGATTGGATGGGTTTTTTATCAACCGATGAATTACAAAAAGAACTTGGTAAATGTAGAGGGTTGCTAAATACTCCAAAATGGAATGAGGCATATGGGAACGTTATTGTTGAAGCTTTAGCTTGTGGGGTGCCTGTTGTGGCTTATAAAAGGGGAGGACCTAGTGAAATTATTCAGCATGGCAAAACAGGTTATCTTGCTGACCCTGATGATAAAAAAAATATGCTTTCTTATGTAGAGATTATTGAAAAAATAAAGCGTCAGAAATGTAGAGAATGGGTAGAAAAAAATGCCTCTGCAGATATATTTGCTAACAAGGTTGTGAACTGGCTTAATAAAGTAATGCATGAATATAAATAATATTAAATGATTCTTCTTAACTCAAAAAAAAGGCTTATAACCTTATTGATAGTTTTTGTTTGTGGGATCATCATATTTATCTTAGATTTAGGCACTACAGGGTTGGTGGATGAAACTCCGCCTTTATTTGCCGCTGCAGCACGGGCAATGAGTGAATCGGGTGATTGGTTAACTCCAAAAGTCAATGGAATATTCCGTTTTGATAAGCCTCCACTGATATATTGGCTAATGGGTTTTTTTTACTCATTACCGAAAAACGAGATTTGGGATAGTTTGGGGACTCTCTCGGCAAGACTCCCTTCAGCTTTGGCATCATTATTTTTAATGTTGATGATTGGAGATACGTTGTTTTGTTGGCCACAGAAGAGTGATAGGAAATTCCTCACTCCAATAGTTGCATCATTAGGCTTTGCTCTTTCTCCATTAATAATTATTTGGAGTAGAACTGCCGTGAGTGATGCCCTTTTAACTGGAACCTTAGGGATTAGCCTGCTTTTGTTTTGGAGAAGAATGGCAAGTGAAAATAATGATCGATGCATTTCAGCTTGGGTATTTTTAGGTTTTGCAATTTTAGTTAAAGGACCTGTTGCATTTGTTTTGGCATTATTGACTATTGCCTCTTTCTTGTTTTGTCAGAAGAATTGGAAAACGTTGTTCAGTAAGATAAACCCTAGGCAAGGTTTTTTAATAACAACACTAATAAGTGTTCCATGGTACATATTAGAACTTCTAAAAGAAGGAAAGCCTTTTTGGGATAATTTTTTTGGTTACCATAATTTTCAAAGATATACCTCAGTTGTAAACAATCATGCAGAACCATTCTGGTTTTTTCTTTACATAATGATATTGGCTTCATTACCATTCACTCCTTTTTTGTATCATGGGATATTTAAAACCTTTAAGGATTTCTTTAAAAGTTCAAAAGAAACTTGCAATGTCGCTGAAACCCTTTATACATATTCTCTATGTTGGTTAACGTCAGTTTTAATCTTTTTTAGCCTTTCAGCAACGAAACTACCTAGCTATTGGTTGCCAGCAATTCCGGCGACGGCCTTATTAATAAGTAATAGCTTTATAAGCTTAAAAAATTTTAAAAAAAGTTATTTATATATCTGGATTTTTAATATTTTAATTTTATTTGGCTTATCAATAGCATTCTTTTTCTCGAATAGTTGGTTGAGTTCAATTAATGATCCCGAAATGCCTAATCTTGCATCCGAACTTATAAGCTCTGGGATTATTTTTAAAGCCAAATTGTTCTTCTCTTCATTTACCCTTCTTGCAATAATCTTATTTTCTTTAAAATCTAAAAATATACTTCTTTATCTCCAAATTTTACTTTTAATTGGACAATCTTATTTGATGATGCCAATTAGAAAATTAGCAGATACTTCAAGGCAATTACCTTTAAGGGATATCTCAAAATTAATTTTAGATATCCGCGAGGGAAGAGAAACTTTAGCAATGATCGGGATAAGAAAACCAACATTACATTATTATGCGAGGCAAATAGTTTTTTATGAACCAAACACTGAAGAGGGATTAATTAATCTGTCAGAAAGGCTAAATACTGATAGGAGAGAGAATTTTGAGGATCAACCTGATTATGAATATAAATCTCTATTGGTTGTGATAGATGAATACTCTACTCGAAGACATCAATGGTCAAAAATAAATCATCAAAAATTGGGCAAATTTGGTATTTACAATTTATGGCGAATTAAAAAAAGTGATTTAAATAAGTATTCGAGATTTTTAGTTAAAAGTGGTTATAAATCTGACTGGGAAAATAGAAAAGTTGAAAAATTTTAACAAAGTCTTTTTTTAAGAAGAGCATTCTTTAAATCATCAATGCTGCACTTGCTTGGTATGTCTATTTTATTTAAATCTTCCATTAATTCGAGATCGATGACAGAATCTTCGGCTAAAAAACTAAAAACTTCATTAATGCTTATTCCCATATCTTGAGCCATCTCTGAGATAAGCCTTAAAGTATCCCTCCTCACAGAAATCCTTAAATCTAAAGGGATATATTCATTTTCAGGGTTTGCTGACTTCATAACCTAAATCTTAAGACATTATTTAGTTATCAGGATATAATCTTTACAATATTCATTAATCATGTATTCATTTAAGCTGTTTGAATAAATAAAGTCATGAGCACTTTTAATAGAGGAATTGTAATTATTGAAATTAAGGTTGTAGTAAAAAGAATTTTTGAAGCTACTATTTGTTTCACGCCATAAGCCTCTGCCATTAATATTGTGGATATTGCCGTTGGGGTGGCGGCCTGAAGAATTACTGCAGATGATTGGTAGAAGTTAAAATTTAAGAATTTGCATACTAAAAAAATAATTAAGGGAAGAATAAATAACTTTAATAAAATTGAAAATTTAATTTCTTCATTTAGATTCAAAATCCTCTCATTTTGAGTTGTGATTATTCCAAGTCTTGTTCCCACAATTATTATTGCCAATGCAATAACTATTCTTGCTGGAATCCAAAGATAATTACCTAAAATTTCATCTATTTGAAAAAGATATGCAAGAAGTACACCAATAATCCCTCTTGATGCAGGGCTATTTATCAATGCATTTAATAGTCCTTTGATGTTTGGGATGTTATTGCTTTTAGATTTTTCTTGAAGAAAAAAAGGTCCAAATATCCAAGCGAAAAGTGTTGTTCCTAAATCAAATCCAATAGTGAAATTTATAGTTGTTGAAGGTAGAAGAGCTAGAGCAATTGGTATGCCAAGAAATGATGTGTTACCTATTAGGCCTGCTAACTGCAATGTGTAATTTGTAAGCCTCTTTTTAAATATTGGGATTATGTTTATTAAAGTTATTAAAAATCCAATTGTAGAGAATGCTAAAAATGCACTTTTAATAAGGTTTATATCTATACCTTCCTTTAATAGTAGACCCATTACACTCAATGGGATGCCAAATCTTATTAGAGGTCTTGCTATATATTTTGAAATCTTTGGATTCTTTTTCCCCAAAAGAAAACCAAAGATTAAAAAAGGGATAATATTTATAAAAAGAGAGTAGATAGTATTAATTAAATATTTATTAAAGCAATATTAACTCGCCGCAGTGCAGTCAAAAAGTTTTTTATTATTAATCGAGAGTTTAAATTATTTTCCAGATTGCTTTTTCAGGAATTAGAGGTGATTTATATAAATTTTCTGGTTCTTTAGTCAAAACTCTCCACGTAGGAACCCTACAAGTTACGTAAGCAGGACTTTCTATTAAAACTCCTGGATTCTCATCAAAAGTACATGAAAAACCTTCTTTCCAATAACCACCATTATTAAGGCTTCCTTTAAACCAAACCCAGCATTTTGAAGTTTTCAAGATCAATAAATTTTTGTTTTATTTTAATAAAGATTTAAGTAATAATTCTAAAGTTTATTACTTTTAAAAAATTTTTACTGATTTTAGTTTCTTGAAAAATATATTTTCGAAATTAGTATCAATAAATTTAAGATCAGAGTAATTAAATTTGCTACTAGTATTGGTGTGGAAGAAATTTTATAACCGTAAATAATCCAAGATAAAACACCGATAATAAACATTATTAATGTTGTCAAAGAAACATCATCTGCCTTTTTTGTTTTTAAAGTTTTTATCAATTGAGGTAGAAATGCTGCTGTTGTTAAAATTGCTGCAAAATATCCAAATATATCAACACTCATAAAAATTTTTTAAAAACTATTCTTTAATAAAATCAGTCAAAAATCCTAAGGGATCCCTCATGTTTGATGAATATCCAAGCACATCGCTTGAGAAAAATTTATAAATAATTTGATTTTTATTATTCAATAAAAAAGAAGCCCCTCTTTGAGGTAGGTATTCTTCATTAATAATATAATCACTCCAATTTTGAATTATTTCATTCATATTATTTAATCTAAATGTTGCTAATTCGAATGGTCGCAAATAACCTTCCCCGAAAACCTTTTTAAAAGAATTACCTGAAAATTTTAAAAATTTTAAAACATCAATTTTGTCAACTTCTGAATAGATTGCCTTGGCTTTTCGGTCGCCGGTATAACCTCTAATAACTTCTTTAATTGTTTTAAAAGAATTTACCCCTGATAACATCAAAAGCATATTGACCCAACCTCCTAAACCAATATCTAATCCTCCTGAGACGTTGAGATTATTATGGATTTGATTATCAGAGACAACTATTACATTTTCTTTGTGAAAGCCAGTAAATTTACAGAATTTTTCTTTTCCTTTTTGGTTCCCAATAGCAATTGCAAAAATATCTAAATTTTTATCTTGATTATTATCGATAAAACTTTTCAAATTTATTGCGTATTCAAAGCTATCAAAATCTCCCAATAAACCAAATAAAATAATTAATTTAAATTTTTTATGCCCATTAAAGTTGAATTCTTCAATAAGATTTTTAATATCATTTTGAAATTTGTCAGTCACGATGGTTTAAATTTTTTATAAATTAATCTCAAAAAAATTTTTCTTACCTTGATTAGTATAAAATTTTACATGAAAAAGTTTTTAAAGAAATTAATTTAACGTTTTTTGATTTTATTATTTTAATGTAAACATTTTGAAGTTATGACCGTAGGAATTTATTACGCAACTACAACTGGAAAAACTGAAGACGTAGCTGATCGTCTTCACAACTTTATCTCTTCAGCAGAAGCGCCTAAAGATGTATCTGATGTGGATGATCTTTCAGAATTTGAAGGTCTTGACGGAATTATCTGCGGGATACCTACTTGGAATACAGGTGCCGATGAAGAAAGATCAGGAACTGCATGGGATTCAATCTTGGAAGATATTGGTGAACTAAGTTTATCAGGAAAAAAAGTTGCAATTTTTGGTTTAGGAGATTCTTCTACATACACAGAAAACTATTGTGATGCAATGGAAGAACTTCATAGCTATTTCACAAAAGCAGGCGCCGAAATGGTCGGTTACGTAGATAAATCTACTTATACTTTTGATGAGTCTAAAAGTGTTATTGGAGAAAGCTTTTGTGGATTACCTCTTGATGAAGATAGTGAATCTGATTTGACCGATTCACGACTTGAAACATGGGCTTCTCAGCTTAAGGGTGAAATCCCTTCATTGGCGTAAGCTTTCTCAGATATTTCTTCCCCAAGTTGTAACATTTGTTCTTTCATAATATGTTTTTTTTACATAAGTAATTAAATCTGTAAAGAACATGTAAAAACAATAGCGATAAGCAATATGCTCAATTTGCTGTTTACTTAAATCAAGTGTTACAAACTTACGGAAAATCTGATGTCACCTATGACTGGTACGCAGGGAATTCTGGTGTTGTTGGCCGTTCAGGTAAATTCATAGCTGCTCATGCAGCCCATGCAGGTCTAATGATGTTCTGGGCAGGAGCTTTTGGATTATTTGAATTGGCCCGTTACGATGCCAGCATTCCTATGGGTGCACAGAAAGCAATTGTTTTGCCTCACCTAGCGGGTATTGGAATTGGTGGCGTTGAAAATGGTGTTATTACAGAACCATATGGAATTGTTGTAATTTGCACATTACATCTAATTTTCTCAGCAGTATTAGGTGCTGGGGGATTACTTCATTCCAACAAATTTGCAGGTGATCTTGGAGACTACCCAGAAAATAGTAAGCCACAAAAATTTGATTTCGAATGGGATGACCCAGATAAATTAACTTTTATACTTGGCCATCATCTAATTTTTCTTGGGCTTGGAGCAATTATGTTTGTTGAATGGGCTCGTATTCATGGAATTTACGACCCGGCAATAGGTTCTACAAGACAAGTTATTTACAATTTAGATATTGCCGCTATCTGGAATCATCAATTTGATTTCTTAAAAATTGATAGTCTGGAAGATGTTATGGGCGGTCATGCTTTTGTGGCGTTCTTAACTATCATTGGTGGAGTTTTCCATATTTGTACTAAACAATTTGGAGAATATACAGAATTTAAAGGTAAAGGATTACTTGGGGCCGAGGCTATTTTGTCATACTCAGTGGTAGGAGTTTCCTTCATGGCATTCATTGCTGCATTCTGGTGTGCTTCAAATACGACTATATATCCAGTTGATTTATATGGAGAGCCTCTAAAGCTTCAATTTGAATTTGCCCCTTATTTTACTGATACAGTAGATTTAGGTTCAGGAGCATATAGCTCAAGAGCATGGCTCGCTAATGGACATTTCTATTTAGGGTTCTTTTTCTTACAAGGTCATTTATGGCATGCTTTAAGAGCTATGGGATTTGACTTTAAGAAAATTGGTCAAGCATTTGACAATATGGAAAATACAAAAATTACTCAAAACTAGTTTAATCTAATTAAAAAAACCTCTCTTTTAAAAGAGAGGTTTTTTTTTGTAGAATTATTTCACGTTTTTAAAAAATTAATGGATAATCTAAAAGAAATTAATTGTAAGGATATTTTCAGAAAGGCCTATGAAAATAGGTACACTTGGAAGAATGATTTTAATGGTTACCAAGGAAAATGTATTTTTTTAACTAATAATAGTATTCATGAAGGTGATTTCATCTTAGGTAAAGACTTTAAACCAAATATTCAAAAAATAGAAGATGAGAATGTTGTTAAAAGTATTTCCTCTCAGTTATTTGAAGTTTGTATACATAGGGTAAAAAGAGATTTTGAATCAGTGCACTCAAAAAATAATTTTAATTTTCTTAAAAATTCTGAAAGTGGTCTTGAAATGAGTGTTACGGGTAAGAATCACGGAGATAAATATAGAGTTAAAAATAACTGTATTAATATGGTCTACAGAAAAATTCATGGAACTATAATAGAAATTTTTGTTGAAGAATTTTTAAATACAGGAACAGGTTCCCTTAGTAAAAAATATAGTAGTCAACAAATTGATCCAAATACTCTTGAGATAAATTCTCAAAAATTGGAATACGAGGATGAATTTTTAAATATGGGTAAAGACGATTATTGGATATTAAATTCAAGGACAATAAAATACTTAAACCAAAATCAAGAAGAAGAAACCCAAAAGTTTGTCTTCGAGGATCTATGCTTATTAAATTAGGATTTTTATTCAACCAATCTAAACCCTTTATCAAGTAGTTTTTGATATAGGAGTCTTGCTCTAAAAGCTAGAATTTGCTCTTCATTTTCATTACTAATTACATGAAAATAATTATTATCTAATTTATTTTTGCTAAAGCATACATTTGCTTCTCCTAATCTTAAAGTCCAGTTCTCTTCTTTTGCTAAATGCTGATTAGGACCAAGATCCCAAGGACATTTTTCAGGATATTTTTCTCTTTTAGAACCCATATGATTATTTTAACTACCCAATATTAGTCAAAATTTAAAAGCATGGCTATGAAATATTTTATAACTTTTTCATAGATTTGTTATTTAATGCAATGCAATTAAAAAATTACTCTTTGGTCGCGATTAAACAATAAAATGGGTCTTTATTTAAAAAATTAAAGATATTAAGTGCTGGTTCAGTAAACTTTTTGATAATTTTTGGCTCATTAAACCCGTTTGAGATTAATACTTTTCTTACATACTTAACTCTCTCTTCTTCAGTAGATGAAGTCCATATGTTAGGAGCTTTATGCCAAAATGCTCTGTTTGAAAAAGCAATAATAATCTTGCCCTTTCTTTTTAATACTCTTGCAATTTCGTTCGTTAAATTCTCTGGATATTGTAAATATTGCCATGCGGCCACCATCAAGCAATAATCAATGCTTTCTTTATCTAGAGGAAGTTGTTGACTTAAATTAAAGTTTTGTATCCAATAAGAATCAAAAATTTTGTTTCTTTCAAGTTCTTGTTTGTTTAAACCATGTCCAATTATTTTTTTATATTTTTTCCCTTTAGGTAAATAACTATCCCAACTAGACATTAAATCAAGGATAGTTGAATTATTATCAATTTCTCTTTCATATAAATCTGAAAGATTTTGCCTGAAGTTTGAGTCTAAATGATAAACAAATTTTGGATCAGAATAAAATTCTTCATCATTGCTCTCATCAAGTTTTTTTCTTTGATAATTATTTAAAACTTCCAAAAAAAAATAGATTAAAATTTTCTTACTAAATCTAGTAAAAAGAAATTCTAATTGCGTATTAGCAATTGATTTTTATTTATAAATTAAAAATTCTCAAGAAAACTAGACATCTATTCAAAAAAAGTTAAATTATTAATAATGATTCAATAATGATGATTGAGTTCAAGAGAAGAAAAAAAAACAGATCCAAAAATGCTCTTTTCAATCCTTATAAAAACGGAATAAGTTCATACGATATGGCATATCTTTCATCAAAAAGAAATTTGAAAATTAAAACTGTTTATCTAGAAAATGATTCTAAGAAAGATTATCTTGCAGCATAGAGATGCCTTATATTAATGTTTCTACTTCAGCAAAAGTAAATGATAAAAGTAAATTTCTCGAAGAAATTTCAATTCTTATTTCATCTTTAACTAACAAATCAAGAAGTTTTGTTATGGCGAAAATAGATGACAATTGCCAAATTTATTTTGATAATGAGACCCCTTGTTGCTTTTTAGAAATTAAATCAATAGGCTCTCTAAATCCTTCAGAAATGGCAAAGCCAATATCAGATTTTGTATATGAGAAAATGGGGATCCCAACAGATAGGATTTATATTTCTTTTGAAGATGTGCCAGCTTCATTGTGGGCTTGGAATGGAAGAACATTTGGTTAAGAATTTTTTTTATATATAAAGCTAATGGAAATAAATAAATTAGTCGATTTAAATAATCTTAGAACTGCACCTAAATTAAGTAATACTCAAGAAAAAAAACTTTTAGAGGAACTAGAAGTAAACATCTTAAATGCAGATTGGATAACAATAGGCATAATGGCACCTAGTGATAATAAAGCTATTGAAGCATTGAAATCAATTTCTAAGAAATATTCCTCAATTATATTTGGTAATCTAAGTTCTCTTCATGCTGATGGAGGTGTTTTTTTAAAAGCTAATCAAAAAACTAGTAATGTTTTTGTCAGATCTGAAAATGGTCTTGGAGAAGGAATTTTAATAACATGTCAGTATGACAAAGGTGCTAAAGAATCTAATACTTTTGGACCATTGCCATTAGATTTTTTTACATAATTAATTCCTGATTTATTTTTATAAAGGATCTATTTTAATGAAAGCTTTTTATAGGATGATATTTTAGAGAACTTGGATTTTTAAATATTTTTTACTTTAAAGCTTTGTTATTATGACTTGTGGCATTGTTCAAAATTTTTCCACTATTTTAATTAAATGTTTTTTCAGGATATAGTTCAAAATTTAAATAATTTTTGGTCAGAAGAAGGTTGTTTGATTATGCAGCCATATGATACCGAAAAGGGAGCTGGAACAATGAATCCGCATACTTTTTTAAGGGCTATCGGACCAGAGCCTTGGAGAGTAGCATATGCAGAGCCATGTAGAAGACCTACAGATGGACGTTTTGGCGACAATCCAAATAGGGCGCAGCATTACTTTCAATATCAAGTAATAATTAAACCTTCACCGGAAGGAATACAGGAAAAATATTTGACATCTTTAGAATCTCTTGGAATAAATCCTAGAAATCATGACATAAGATTTGTAGAAGATAATTGGGAGTCTCCCACACTTGGGGCCTGGGGTGTAGGTTGGGAAGTTTGGTTGGACGGAATGGAAGTTAGTCAATTTACTTATTTCCAACAATGCGGAGGAATAGATTGTAATCCAATCCCAATTGAAATCACTTATGGATTAGAGAGGATTGCAATGTTTTTGCAGGATAAAGAAAGTATCTGGGACTTAAATTGGAACAAAGATTTAAACTATAGTGATATATGGCTTCAATTTGAAAAAAGTCAATGCTCTTATAATTTTAATGAATCAAGTGCTGATAATCTCAGACAATTATTTGAAATTTATCAAGCTGAGGCCATTTCTTTAACAGAAAAGAAATTAACTTACCCTGCGCTTGATTTTGTTTTGAAGTGTAGTCATACATTTAATCTTCTTGATGCTAGAGGAGTAATTTCGGTTACAGACCGTGCACAATATATTGAAAAGATTCGAAAATTAGCAAGAGAAGTTGCATCATCATGGGTAGATGAAAGAGAATCCCTAAACTTTCCATTGATGACAGATAAATTTAAATAATTTGGACAAAAAATGATAGTATCAAAAGTTACATCGAGATGAATCTTATATATCTTTCCTTTTCTGTTACGCTCGATACAGTATAGTTACCCATTTTTATTGGGTTTTTATAGTGTGAGGTAAAATGAAACTCTTCCAACAAATGTTGGTTGCAGGAGCATCTGTGAGCTTACTAGCTCCAATTGCTGCTCAAGCTTCCGACATTGTCAACTTAGAAGAAATGAATAGCTACTCTCGTAGCACCAATAATCAATCTTCAAGACTTGACAGTAAAACCTTCATTAACGAAGTTAGTGAAGATCTTGCAATCCTTAAAGGTCGTGTTGATGGCCTAGAGGTCAAACAAAATGAATTTGAAGCTGGTGGCTTTTCCGATACAACAGTTCTAGACGGTAAAGCAATTTTCGATGTAGGTAGTGTTGATACTGATGACGATACTTACACCGGTCAAACACAGTTCATGTATACATATACAATGAATTTAAATACTAGTTTCACTGGTGACGATAATCTCTATACAAGAATTAAAACTGGTAATCACTCTTCTTGGTCTAAAACAAAATCTGTTTATAACACTTATCTAAGTTCAGGAAACGGTAACGGTGATTTCCTAAAAGTCGATAAGCTTTGGTACACAACTCCAATTGGAGATAGTAATCATACAGTAACTTTCGGTCCAAAGATTGAAAATTATTATATGCACGCAACAACTCCTTCAATTTACGAACCAGTACTGAAGGCATTTACGCTTGGAGGTAATGCTTCAGCTTACGGTGCAAGTACTAGTCCAGGAGCCGGCTGGGCATATAATGCAGATAACGGATTCGCAATTAGTTCTAACGTTACAACCCAAAAAGGTAATACTTCTACTGGTATTTTAACTGATGAAGGTAAAACAAGTTGGGCAACACAAGTAGGTTATACAAAGCCTAACTACTCTGTCTCAGCATTAGTTAATATGAAGTATAATGGCTGGACTGATTCTTATTTCATGTCTACTGATGGTAAAGCAAGATCAGGTGATGGTAATAGTACCAACGTTGGTTTAAGAGGTTGGTGGAGACCAACAGATTCTTCTATTGCTGTACCATCTATCTCTGTTGGCTATGACACATCAGAAACAGATGCATCATCTAAATCTAATACAACTGCTTATTTTGTAGGTTTGAACTGGACTGACGTATTCAATGCTGATGACAAAATTGGTATTGCTTTTGGACAACCCCAAAAGGTTGATGGAGAAACTGTTGATCCATTCTTATACGAGCTTTACTACAAATATAAAGTAAATGATTCAGTTTCCATCACTCCAACAATATTTGGTGGAGAATCTAAGAATTCCAGTAATGCTAAAGCTGACATGACTGGTTATCTTTTACAAACAACATTCAAATTCTAAATCGTTTTTGAATATAAAAAACACCTCGAAAGGGGTGTTTTTTTTTGTTTATAAAAACATTAAATAAATTATTCTTAGATAGCTTTTTTATTTATTTTAAAATTTATAAAAATATAAATTGAACAATTTTAAAATAAAATATAAAAAAACCATGTCATTCGATCTTTTCTTGAAATATTAAATTAATATCTTAACTTCTCTTTCAGATTTACCAGCAATTCTCTCCTTCCCCAACTGGAATGCAAGTGCTTGATTTAGCGGCTTCATCCGCAATTTTTTGAGCATCTTCATCTAGAAGAAATTCAGCTTCAATTGACATGTCAGTATTCCACTCCTTAAGACCCCCTAAATCTTTTTCTCCTCCACTAACAGGAGATGAGATTGCAATCGCACTAGTAGCAGCTATAAATATTGCAATTGAACTTTTTTTAGGCATTTTTTATTTGTTGTATATTTACTATCTTAAATATTTCTAAAAACTTTTTCTATTTGTTGTATAAAATGATCTATTAATTACCTAATATTCTTAATAAATTTGAATAAGACTTGAAAATTAAATCAACCTCATCTGTTCTCCCGTATTTTGCTAGGAGGCTTCTTGCCCCAGCATCAAGATCGAATAAATATTCTCTTTCTTCTGCTGATTTAACATAACTTTCTATCCAGCCTACGCATACTAATCTTTCACCATTAATTACTTTACTTACTGAATGCAAGTAAGAACTTGGATATATAATAATTTCACCAGCATTTAACTTAAATTTCTCTTCGGAATTCATTGTTTCAATAATTAATTCACCACCTTCATAAAGATCTTTATTCGTTAGCGATAGAGTGAAAGATAAATCTGATCTCCCTGAAGACATATATGGATTATCAATATGTCTTCCATAATTCATATTTTTTGATGATTTTGTAAACATTATTCCATGGATTTTTTTTGGTATGGAAAAGCTTTTCATTAATTGGTTTGAAAGGATCTTTTTATTAATTAATTGTGAGTATTTTCTTGATACTTCAGAAGTTCTGTTTAATTGCAAATTATTTTTTACCATTGAGGCATGACTGCCAGCAGTTTTTTTACCATCTTCCCACTCTTGAGTTGCTTCTTCTAATTCTTTTTTTATATGGTTGATTTCTTCAGCATTTAGCAACTGATGAGATAAATAATTCATTTGTAACATAAAAAATGATACATCTCTATGTATAGAAGATCGCTTTTAAAGATTTAACACTTTAGATAAGTATAAAGTAACCATAGATACTAATTTGAAAAAGTGCAAAAACTCAAAAAACTTTTTTATACAGTACTGACATGTACATTTTTAATGAATTTAAATATTCCTGTTAATTCAACAGAAAAAGAAGTCAAAGTTTATTCCGGTAGACATTACAACACTGATAGAAGCGTCTATAAAAAATTTGCTGAAGAAACAGGGATTAAAGTAAGGCTTATTGAAGCTGCCGGTATATCTTTAATTGAGAGATTGAAACGAGAAGGAAAGAATTCTCAAGCAGATTTAATATTGCTAGTAGATGCCGCAAGAATTACAAATGCGGCAAAAGCTGGATTACTTCAACCAATAGAATCATCTAATTTAGAAAATGATGTACCAGTTGGATTGAAAGATCCAAATAACGAATGGTATGCATTAACAAGACGAGTAAGAGTTTTGATTGCTAACCCAAAAGTGGTAGATGTTAGCAAGATAAAAGATTACACTGATTTGGCTGATCCTTCTCTTAAAGGGAAAGTATGCTTGAGAAATAGAAAAAGTCCATATAATCAATCTTTAGTTGCCAATCAAATAATTAACAAAGGTCAATCAGAAACTGAGGCTTGGTTAAGCGGGATGATTTCAAATGTTTCCCAACCATTCTTCCCAGGTGATATTTCAATAATTAGAGCAGTTTCTAAGAAAAAATGCGGAGTAGGAATTGTTAATCATTATTACGTAGCAAGAATGTTAGCGGGTGTTAATGGAAGGAGAGATGCTTTGTATGCAAAAAAAACAAAGGTTCTTACTCCTAATCCTGCACACGTAAATATTAGTGCCGGTGGTGTTGCAAAATATGCAACAAATAAAAATGAAGCTATCCAGTTGCTTGAATTCTTAGCATCTCCCAAAGGAAGCAAAGGTTTAGCTGCTCCTACTTTTGAACATCCTTTGAAGGAAGTTAATCAGAATGAAATAGTAAAGAATTTTGGAGAGTTTACGCCTGATAGTGTAACCGTAGAAGACCTTGGAGAAAAAAATTCTCTAGCTATTAAATTAATGAAAGATGCAGGTTGGAATTAAAAATTAAGATAATTATATAGTTCATAATTTTCTCATTGTTGAATGCATACTTAATAAATAGGCGGAGAGGTGGCTGAGTGGTCGAAAGCGAACGACTCGAAATCGTTTAATAGGAAACTATTCGTGGGTTCGAATCCCACCCTCTCCGTTTTAATAGGATAATTAGCACTCTTAATTTTTTGAGTTCTAATTCAAATTGCAGTGATAGAGAAGATTTCTAAGGAATATCAATTTCTGTATAGTTAGTTTTTATTTTTATGAGTGTTGGTGGATGTGTTGGTGGTTATTCTTAATGTGTTGGTGGGTATTTGATTGACGAAATATGGTGTTGGTGGATTCCTCAAGATCGCTTGTAAATAACGGGTTTGTTCAGATTCTTCTGGAGGGAAGTTGGTATTATCTTTATTTGATTTTCTTCTCAAAATCTTTAAAAGATGATTGCATTTGACCTTTGTTTTCTATGGGGTCATTTTTATCCAATCCTCTAATTTTTCTCCATCTGGAATACATATATCCAAGATAGATTCCTTGCATAAAGTTTTTTGCTCCATGTTCTAGAAGATTTTTTGAAAATTTATCATTAAAATTTCCACTTTCTAATAATTCTTTCTGCCAGTTTATTTTTTCTGTCATTGCTGTTGCTGTTCCTCCTGTATTTTCTTCAGTCTTTCGTATTCAACATGTAAAACGCCAAGTCGCCATGCATCTTTTAATCCTTTTACACCTCCCATTAAGAGTTTTGCATCAGAAGGAGAATGTGACTTCATGTTTAAGAAATCTTTCTGCCAAGATATGTCATCCCATTTATTACCATTCTTCATTTCCTTAATGACTCTATTTTAATCTGGTTCTCTTTCCAAGCAATCAGGTGGGTAATAAATTCTATAGTCACATTTCACACATGCCCATTTTGCTGATGGTATTTCTAAAGAACATTCCATAATTGCATATTTCCCAGAGGTTCCATCTTCTGCACTCGACATTCCCCAAATACAAGGTTTATTGATTTCTTTTGATATTGTCGTTTGATTTAACTGGTAATGATGGCAAAAATAAAACTATCACCATCCCAACTTGAAGAAAGGATTTAAACATTTTCTGTTCTTGTTTAGGAAACTAATCATTCCAAATAAATTTTGTAAAGTCAATTAAAAAATCTAACTAAATCTATTCATATATTTTAAATTGAATTTACTAAATAATCATAAATTTCATGATTATAGATTTTTTTAGGAAGTTGGAAACCTTTAAAGAAAATATCTCCTTCTTGTAAATGTGCGCCAGTTCTCTCACAAATAAATTCCACTAGATCATAAAATTTGAATTTTCTTTCTTTTGATTGGATAATATCGTCACTACTAATTCTATTTTTAATATTGAATTGATAAAAAATTCTTTTATTATCTAAATCATCTATATAAAAAACCTTCTCCCCATTTTTTTTTAAATGTATTGTTTTAATTATATCTTTTGCTTAAAGTTAAATAATCATATGGTTCTGATGTAGGGTGTGATGTAATTTTACCCGCTACGTTAACTAATAGTTTTTGGCAGTCCTAAAAATAAAATAAGAGGGTATTTATTAGCTCTATTTTAATTATCTAAAACTTTTTATTCACAAAGTCGATGAAGTGCTTTTAACTCCTAAGTTATTTATACTCTAAATATATAGAGGAAGATAGTTTTAACGACCATAAAGCACTAATACTAGGGTATTAATACTCTATTAATTTCAATTGAATAGCAGGATAATTAAGTAGTAGAGATCAAGGAGGTTTTATGAGAATCACTACTCCATTCACTGCCTTAAAAAATGCAACTTCAGATATTTGGAGAATGCATGATTTTAATTATCAACTCCCAAAAGATCCAAGACAAGATTATTGGGAAAAAGAATGTATCGAACACCCAACAAGTTCGCATTGCAAAGTTTACTGAAGGCAATATAAATTTGGATGTTAAGAAAGACTCTTTTTAGGGTCTTTTCTCCTACTTAAGAAGATTTTTTTAATATAAAATTAAAAAATGCCTTTTAATAATCCAATATCTAAATATGATTGGCAGTATCTTGTAACTGGATTTTCTTTAATCTCAGTTTTTATTTTTACAGATTTAATTGGAGTTACTGATAAAGAATATTTTTACTTTGTACCAAGATTAATTAGTGATCAACCCTATAGGATTTTTACATCAATCCTAATTCACGCAGATTTAAATCATTTATTAAATAATCTTGGTGGGATAATCATTACTAGATATTTTTTGATGAGACTAGGAATTAAAAGCAGATTTTTTTATTTGAAATTTATTATAATTTGTTCTTTCTTGAATTTCTTTATTATCTGGGTTTACGAAAAGGTCTTATCCTATTTTCATATCTATCCGAATTATGCCGCTTTAGGGTTTAGTGGAATAATTTATGCTTTATTTGGATTCTTACTATTAACTTCTTTTTATGGAAAGAAATATTTTTTAGGTAAAGAAATTGGTTTTAAGTCCAATTATGAAGTGCAAAAAATGTCAAAGACAATATCCCTTATAGGTTTGATTTTCTCTTTCTTACCTGGAGTTAGTTTATTGGGCCACATAAGTGGATTTATTGCGGGATCTTTTTTATTCTTGATCTAAATAAGATAATTCTTTATTCATCAAATTAATATAGTTATTTTGCGGTATTCTCAATTTTTTCTTTTACTTTTCATTTTTAAATAAATCAATTTTGATATCAAAAGTGACCACCATTCCAATTCTTATAAGTAATAATCCAATTGTAATTTGAGAAAAAGGTTATGCCATATATATTTATTTTTACCAAAAGGGGTCTGTAGTTAAAGAAACCTTTAACGTACATTTTTTATTATTATTAATTTCACTTATACAAGCCCTTACTGTTTTCCCATTTACATCTATTTCACAGGCTCCACAACTTCCTGTAAGGCAGCCAGTGGGTATTTCTAAACCTGCTTTTTCCGCTGCAGAAAACCAGTCATCACCTTCTGAAACTAATGTTTCTTTATTGTTTGGCCATATTACTTTTATATTTTTTGTTTCTTTCAACTTAAGAATGATTTGAGATTTAAATGTTTGTGGAATTCATTCGCAAGATTATCAATAATGGATTGTCTCTTCTCTTTATAAGATATTGATTTTTTATTTAATATTGGCAGATTTTTACTCTTCCTTATTAAATTAATATATTGCACTCTCCAATTGTCATTTTCAAAGATCCCATGAATATATGTTCCAGCAATAGTTCCTCCTTTATTATTTTCTTTGTACCAACCTAGGTCTGAATCTTCAAAAATAGGATTAATCTTTAATGAACTTTGGATGTCATCTAAAATAGTTTGACCATTATGAATTTCAAATCCGTTAATTTCTGATTGGCACGGCCATATAGATTTAGAGTTGATCTGACGTGTTAATTTTTTTTTAAAGAAAGTCGTTTTCAATGGTAGTAGTCCAATACCTTTAATTTTTTGTTCAGAATAATTTTTGGAACCCTCTTTAAAATAAGGATCTTCAAGTGTAGTCCCTAACATTTGTAAACCCCCACATATTCCAATAATATTTCCTTCGTTATTTGAATATTCCCTTATATCCTTAGATAAGCCAGAATTTTCAAGAAATATTTGATCTTTAATCGTTTGTTTACTGCCAGGCAGAATAATGAAGTCATACTTACTTAGGTTTTGTGTTTTTCTTATCCATTCAATAAATATTGTTTCTTCATTTTCTAGTGGATCAAAATCCGAAAAGTTACTAATAGATGGTAATTTTATAATTCCAACTATGATTTCAGGATTTTTAGAAAGTGATTTTTTTTCTATTAAGTCTAAAGAATCCTCTGGAGGAAATGAATCATTTAACCATGGAATAATCCCAATAACAGGGATTTGAGTCTTATTTTCTATCCATTTCTTCCCATCTTCAAATAATGAAAGGTCTCCTCTGAATCTATTTATAATAATTCCCTTAATAAGCTTCTTTTCTTCAGGCTTCATTAATTCAAGAGTACCAATTATTTGTGCAAATACGCCTCCCCTTTCAATATCAGTAACCAAAATGCAATTTGCATTTAAATACTTAGCAACTCTTAAATTAGTCAGATCTCTATGAATTAAATTCATCTCTACCGGACTTCCAGCCCCTTCGATAATTAAACGGCAATTCGGATTCCCTTCGTAAATAGACTTTAAACTTTTTTTAATTACTTCCCAGCCTGGGGAAAACCAATCTTTATAGTAATTTTGTGCGGTTGTGGTCCCTATGCTTTTGCCAAGGTGAATCACCTCGCTTATTGAGTTTCCTTGTGGTTTTAATAAAATGGGATTCATCTCTGCAGAGGGATTAATACCACAAGCAAAAGCTTGAAGTGCTTGTGAATATGCCATCTCTCCACCTTCCCAATCAACCCAAGCATTGTTACTCATATTTTGTCCTTTAAAAGGTATTGGTTCTTCTCCTAAATTTTTAAGAATCCTGCAAATAGCAGTAACGGTTAACGATTTACCTGCTCCACTGGAAGTACCTAGGACCATTATTGGTTTCTTTATTTCATGTAATTTTGCTTCTAACTCCATTAGTAATTTATATTAATTTTAAAATTTATTAATTATTAAATTGAATTATAATTTGGTAAAAAATTTGTGTTAATTCTAGCTTCTGCTTCTCAATCTAGAAAGAAATTACTAGAAAATTGTCAAATCGAATTTATCCAAATATCAAGTGACTTTGATGAAACTACTATTCAAGAAAAGAATATATTTAATTTAGCTTTAGAATTATCTTTTCAAAAGGCTAATAATATATCTGGAAATATTCAAAACATATCATTGCCCGAAAAATTTAATTATGGTCCTTTGGAAATACTTGGGTGCGATTCAATTTTTGAATTTAAAGGAGAAGCTTATGGAAAACCATCTAATAAAGAGGAAGCATT
Source organism: uncultured Prochlorococcus sp. (assembly GCA_902535175.1). Taxonomy (GTDB): domain Bacteria; phylum Cyanobacteriota; class Cyanobacteriia; order PCC-6307; family Cyanobiaceae; genus Prochlorococcus_A. The sequence continues at coordinate 2,011 of CACASR010000010.1, read as the reverse complement.
TAATAGATGGAAAAAAATGTCTGGAGAATTTGGATTTTTACATACTGGACATACTCTAATAATTGGGAATTTTGATTCAACTTCCAAAATTTTTACAATCACTGAAATAATAAAAAAAACAGTAAGTTCAAGAGTTTATTTTTCTAATTTGGAAGATTGGGAAATTAAGAGTTACGTAGATACAAATGAACCTTTATATTGCGCCGGGGGATTTGCCTTAGAAGGTATAGGGGGTAAATATATAGAAAAAATAGAGGGTTGCTTCAGTAATGTAATGGGATTAAGTTTGCCATGGCTTAGAGAAAATTTATATAGATAATAAAATTGAGCAAAAAAAAACCCTATCTAAAGATAGGGCTTTTTTAGATGACGTAGAAATTAATCTAAATCAGGCATTTCTAGAGCTGGTTCACTCTTTCTGTCGATTCCTTTTTCGAAACCAGCAGCGGCTGCTCTAGCACGTCCAGCATGCCAAAGATGACCAATGAATGTAAACCATCCTAGGAAGAATTGAGCTGCAGCTAACCATTGTCTTAAGTTAACGAAGTTAACAGCATTAGGCTCCGTAATGATTCCACCAACAGAGTTGATAGAAGCGTTTGGAGCATGAGTCATATATTCAGCTGCTCTTCTTACCTGCCAAGGCTGAATATCATTTTGGATTTTCTCAAGGCTCAATCCATTAGGTCCTCTTAAAGGCTCTAACCATGGTCCTCTGAAATCCCAAAATCTCATTGTTTCACCACCAAATATAATTTCACCAGTAGGAGATCTCATGAGATACTTACCTAGACCTGTTGGTCCCATTGTTGAACCTACGTTAGCTCCAATTCTTTGATCTCTCACTAGGAAAGTAAAGCTTTGAGCTTGTGAAGCTTCAGCATTTGTTGGGCCATAAAACTCTGAAGGGTAAGCAGTGTTGTTAAACCAGATGAATGTTGAAGCAACAAAACTTGCTACACATATTCCTCCAAGTGCATAACTTAATAGTCCTTCACCGTTCCAGATGAATGCTCTTCTGGCCCATCCAAAAGGTTTTGTGAAGATGTGAAATAAGCCACCAATAATGGCAGTAATACCCACATAAACATGTCCACCAACAATATCTTCAATGGAGTTAACACCGATTATAGAACCGGCTCCTCCCCATGGAGATCTAAATAGATAACCAAGAATAACTCTAGGATCTAATGTTGGACTGACTAGTCTAACTTCTCCACCACCTGGTGCCCATGTGTCATAAGCGCCACCTACAAACATCCAGTTAAAGACGAAGAAAAGAGCACCGACTCCTAAAACAATCAGGTGATAACCCAATATATTAGTCATCTGGTTTTTGTCTCTCCAATCTGTAGAAAAGAAAGGGAAATCTTGCTCAAGTTTTTCAGGACCTGCTAAAGAGTGATAAACACCACCAAATCCTAAAACTGCTGAAGAAACTAGGTGCATTACACCTGCAACAAAGAAGGGATAAACATCAGTAATTTCGCCACCAGGTCCAACTCCAAATCCAAACATTGCTACATGAGGCATACAAATTAAGCCTTGTTCCCACATTGGTTTATCGAATGTGAAATGACTTACTTCGAATAGCATCATTGCACCGGCCCAAAAGACTATTAGTCCAGAGTGAGCAATGTGAGCTCCTAATAAACGTCCAGATAAATTGATTAATCTAGCATTGCCTACATACCAAGCGTAACCAGTTTCTTCGATACTCTGGTTAGGGGCTCTAAGTAAACTATTAAAGGGCGTTTCCACGTGGTAGAACCTCCTCAGGGAATACAAAGTTTTCGTGTGGTTGATCCACAGAAGACATCCATGCTCGCATACCTTCGTTCAAAAGTATATTTTTTGTATAGAAAGTTTCAAATTCTGGATCTTCTGCTGCACGTATTTCTTGGCTTACGAAATCATAAGCTCTTAAGTTTAGTGCTAAGCCGACAATACCAATTGAAGATGTCCACATACCCATAACAGGTACAAATAGCATCAAGAAATGTAAGAAACG